>JABHWM010000023.1 GCA_018657765.1 Minisyncoccota bacterium
AAACAAAGAATTCGTTGATCACTACCTAGATATTCCTTTTGATCTTTCACAAACTATTTTTATCACTACAGCAAATAGTCTAGATACTATCCCACCAGCTCTTCGTGACCGTTTGGAAATCATTCATTACTCTGGATATACACCAGAGGAAAAATTCAATATTGCTCAAAAACACCTACTTACAAAAGTAATAGAGGCTAATGGATTAGAAAAAAGTAATATTGAAATACCAGCTACAGTTATTGAAGCTATTATCGCGAGTTACACTAGAGAAGCTGGAGTAAGAAACTTGGAAAGAACTCTCCATACTTTATCTAGAAAAGCAGCCAAAGAATTAGTACTTCACCCTCGTAAAAAGAAAATATCTATTACTACTAAAAATCTCAAAAAACTACTTGGTCCAAAAAAATATGATGAAGGACTAGCAGAAAAGAGAAACATGATTGGTGCAGCTACAGGCCTTGCCTGGACTTCTGTTGGAGGTGATGTTTTGTTTGTAGAAGTAGCTCTCACACCTGGAAAAGGAAAAATTCAATTAACAGGCCAACTTGGTGATGTTATGAAAGAATCAGCTCAAGCTGCTTTTACTTATGTAAAATCAAACTTAAAAAGCCTTAAGATTCCATTTTCAAAAGTACAAAAAACAGATATTCACATCCATGTACCAGAAGGTGCTGTACCAAAAGATGGTCCTTCTGCAGGAGTAACCTTATCTACAGCTATTGTTTCTGCCCTAACTAAAATACCTGTTAAGAGAACTGTAGCCATGACAGGAGAAACAACACTCCGAGGTAAAGTTTTAAGAATTGGTGGTCTAAAAGAAAAAACCATTGCTGCTCATAGAGCAGGAATTACTACCGTCATTATTCCTAAAGAGAATAAACGAGACTTAGAAAAAATCCCAGACTCTGTAAAAAAAGCAATTACTTTCAAACCAGTCTCTTCGATCAAAGAAGTACTAGAGATTGCTTTAACAAAAGCTATCTAAAAGTCTGGTACACTATATTTATATGCGCAGGATATTTTTTATTAGTTTTTTGATGTTTTCTGCTTTTTTCCTATCTGGTTGTAATCCTTTAGAATGGAAACAACAAGCAGGACTCCAAGTTATTACTCAGGAAGTTTCTGCAGCCTTATTTCTTGATGACCAATACCTAGATAAAACTCCATATATAAATAAAAAAATAAAACCTGGAAACTATACCCTTAGAATTCAACCTGATGATTCCAGCTTAGTTTCATACGACATTCCAATAACTTTGAACAAAGGAACTATTACAGTGGTTGATTGGCAGTCAGGAACTAGTCTAGAAACATCTGGTGGAATTATCTATGAAATGGAAAAAACAAGAACTGGTAAAGGATCTCAGATAGATTTTCAAACTATTCCTAATAATGCCATTCTTACCTTTGATGATGGAATAAAACAATTTAGTCCATTAACTCTAACTGATATCGCAGAAGGAAATCATACTTTTGAAGTCAGCTTACCTTCATATAGAGCCCAGCAACATGCTGTAAATATCATAAAAAATCACTCAATAACCCTTACTATTATTTTGGGCAAAGAACTTGACCAAAAGGCTGATCAACAACTCACTGATCAAGAAACAATATTAGCCCCAGATGCAAGTTCCTCGGCAGGAACAAATTCTGAAACACTAGAGAACTCCCTTTCATCTAATTCATCAACCTCTACTGCAAAAGTACAAATCTTGAGCACTGATTTTTTTGTTAATGACAAAGAAGTTCTCAGAGTTCGAGAAGAACCAAGTGCTGCTGGAAAAGAACTAGGATTTGCTGAGGTTGGTAAAAAATATCCATACAAAGAAGAAATAACTGGTTGGTTTGGCATAGAATTCGAAAATAAAATAGGCTGGATTAGTTCTCAATTTAGTCAAAAAATAGCTACGCCTAGTGCAGAACTGCAGTAAACTTTCACTAAATAAACTTACTTATGAAGTAATCTGAATTCTGCTATATTAGATTCCATATGCAAATACCTTCCTATCAAAAAGGACCCAAAACAATACTAATTATCTTGGCTCTTGTGGCTTTTGCCGCATGGACGCAAAGAAATGGCTTTGAGTGGGGAACTGTTCAACTTGCTAGTCCATCAACGATTACCGTTACAGGAATGGCAGATGGATCCCAAATCAATAAAAAAGCTAGCTTTTCTGCAACAATTACTGCCAAAAACACAGATAAAGAAACAGCTGTCAAAGAATTAACTACAGAAACTAATATTCTTATTGAACAAATAAAGTCTTTGGGTATAGAAGAAAAAGACATTAAAACACAAAGCTTAAATGTCTATGAAATAAGAGAACCAGAGCATTTTGATGATGAGGTGACTCCATTAATGCAGATGCAAGAAATAGAAACAAGTGAATTCTACTATCCTGGAGAACCAGAAAAAACAATAAAAAAATGGCAAGCAAGTAATACTCTCAGTATAACTATCAATGATGCCAGTGCAGAAAAAACATCCGAGATGGCAGATATGCTTATCAATTCTGGAGCTACTAACGTTTATGGTCCTAACTTCCAAGCAGGGAATACAGCAGACTTAGAAAAAGAGCTACTAGAACAAGCTATGAAAAATGCTGAAGAAAAAGCAGAGATTCTTTTAAAGAACTCAAAACAAAAGATAAAAAGAATTATTCAAGTTAATGAAGGATATAATTCTTATCCTACTAACTACAAATATGCTATGCCTATGATGGCTGGAATGGATATGGCAGAAAGTATTCAAGTAGAACCTGGTTCTCAAGATGTCACTAAAACAGTGACAGTTATTTTTGAGATAAGATAAATTAAAAAACTAATTAATTAAAATTTCTCCGGGTTTAACCCCGGAGTTTTTTTAATCCTATCAAGAAATTAAAACTATAAAGTGATTAGATCTACCTTACTTTGTTGTTGATTTTATTTTTCTCACAAACCAAAGAGCTTTTCTCCCTATTCTTTTATGAACAGGGATAGGTCCTGGTTCTGAAGTATGAATCAAAGATATTAAAGCTAAAAATCCAAAAACATTTGTCATATACCAATATACAATTTTTTCACTAGCAAATATGGGTTCAAAAACAATATAAACCAAAGCATAAATAAAGAAACAAATTCCAATAATAAATTTCATTAACTTAAGAAAAGTAAATTTTTCATCAAGAGCACTATATTCAAACATTTTAAAAATAAATATTGAAGTTATTGGAGAAGTTAAAAGCAATAAATAAAAATTAAATTTGGAGATAAAGATACTAAGATCAAACCAAACATTTATTATAGATAACAACGTAATAAAAATCATTCCTCCACCAAAAAAAATAATGTGAGACAACCATAAATGAAAATATTCAGAATGTTCAAATAAATCATATAGAGGATCTTTTTTTATATTTAACTCAAAGCTTTTAGTTAAAGAATGAATAACCACCGAAGCAAATATAAACATAAAAACAATAGAGTAAACAGTATCCCAAATAAATAATTCTGATTGTGAAATAATAATTCCCAGCTCACTTCTTAAAAGTAAAAATAGTAAACTCTTAAACCAAATATAAACAGTTGGCATCAAAATAAATGCATAAAAAAAATTAACCATATCAAAACGGAGAATTTCTTTTTTCCCAGTTTGCTTATAAAGCAATACTCCGGAAATAAGAGCTAATAAAGGAATAACGGCAAAAACAGTTTTCATTATTGATTATCTTCTAGTTTAATAATAAACGTACCACCCTCTGAGTAGATAACAGTTCCAAGCTCTAGAATATTTTCTATATCTAGAGTATAAGTTTTCTTTTCCTGACTACCTACAAAAACATATTTTACCTTATATCTATCAAAAAGATTTTGTGCTTCTAAAGAAAGAGGTTTTTCGTACATTATTTTTACCTCGGTAGTTCTTTGACCAGGAATAGAAAAACCACCTCTCCATAGCCACTCATGAACTCTCCAGCCAAGAACTGTAGGAATACCAGTAAAGGTAGATACTCTAGCTTTTTTTGTATAACTTTCTCCAACAGCCTCTAAAATCACAGAGTCTTTGAAATTTTGTCTTCTAAGCCACATAATAGCCTGATAATCGTCTGGGAACTCTTTAATCATCCATGATAAGCCATTCCAACCATCCCTGGTTTTAAAGTGACCATAATAGCTAGGGTAAGCTAGAAAAGGATAAGTAAGTGTTGTAGTGATAAATCCAAAAAATATTATTAATAATGGTATTTTTATATATAAAGCAATTTTCTTTAAATGTTTTTTCTGCAAAAGAAAACCCAGTCCCCAAACAACTAAGAAACTCATGAAAATAAAAGCCTGAAAAGTAAACTTAAACATAGTATTAGCTCTAGGATGATTGGGATAAATATCTTTGAAATAAATAACTTCTGGAAGCAATAATAAAATAAAAGCAATAATACTCATGCTTACCAAAAATAAAAATTCATAAGCTTTTTTCTTTTTTCTAAAAAAGAAATGATAAACTAAAAATATTGATAATAAACTCAAACTAAAATGTCCTCCCCATAAAACAAGTAATTGCCAAAAAGGAGATCTTTCATAAACAGAAAATACTCCTTGAGAAATAGAAGTAAAATTAAGTAACCACAAACTAACAACTCCTGCTGCAGTAACTACAGCACCAGCTCCAGACAATATAAAAAGATTTATTTTTTCAGTAAAGTTAACCAAAAGGAGTAATCCAAGTATTCCCAAAAACAAACCATAAATCATCATGTCCCAGGTACTAGTCATTGCCAAGATACCAAGAATACCACCCAGTACAACTGCTTCCTTAAACCACTGAGTTGAGATTATTTTTTTGAAAGTAATTTCTTTTAGTTTTTTAGCTTTCACAATACTCTGCATCCACTGCCATGAAAAAAACAACATTAACAAAACAATCGGCAAACCCCATACATGAGCATGAATATCGCTCACGATATAACTGTATGCAGGGAACTCATGAATAGTTCTTTCTATAAAGCGTGTTGCATCTGGATACCAATATTTTTCGAAAGATTTATTTTTTAATAAATACCAAAGAGGATGAGAATTTCCACCAAAATTAACTAGCAATAAAGTCAATAAGCCTACGAAGGCTAATAAAATATTTCTATTTTTTTTATTAGTCAAAAATGGTCTCAATAAAACTCTAGATAAAGCAAAACTTTCGATACACATTAATCCCAGGATGTAAGCTAGTAAAAAATTATATCCAAATTCAACAGAGACATGCCAGAAACGAAGCATCAAGCTGCCTAAAAAATGACCAAACGTGTAGTAATTTATTTTTTCTCCAGCCAACCACATATCTTCTATCGGTAGAGTAGGGGAAGTTATGTAACGTTGCATCAGTCCTGCATCCATAAATTTCTCTAGATCAAGAACATGAGGGTTATAAGTTCTCATCAATCCTAGAAAAAGAAACCCTAACAAGAAAACAAATTCATACATAAAGATTTCTTTTTTATTCTTTTGGATAAATTCTTTGAGTTGAGTTTTGAGATTAACTTTTCCTTTGGACTTTCTGAAAAACAAATAAAACAGCAAACCAGTAAAAACACTCCAAAAGCCAAGATCAGTATTAACTCCAACCAAATGAGATAGAAACCAAAGTATTAAACCAATACTCAGCCAGCTAACTATTCTTCCCCAAGCCCAGAGTTCTGAAGTAATCTCGTTTTTTTTGAAAAAAGAAAATAAAATTCCCATTCCAACTATTTGAAATAAAAAAGTGGAAGCAACTAAAAAAACTAGATAAATAGCATCTAAAAACATAAACTTAAATATACCAAATCTTAGACTATGCGTATAATAGCAAACGTGAAGAATGTTCTAACTATTTTGACTATCGTTCTTTTGGGCTTTTTGATAAGGCTTGTAGGGATTAATTGGGATCAAGGAACTTTTTTACATCCTGATGAGCGTTTTTTCATTATGGTTACTCAAGAGCTAGAAATACCAAGCTCTATAAAAAACTATTTTTCTCAAGAATCGACACTTAGAGTAAATAACACGAATCATAAATTCTATGTTTATGGAACATTTCCCGTTGCACTACTGAAAATCATTAGTAGCCTAGTTTTAGATAAAGAAAACTTTAGCACTTTGACTTCTCTTGGAAGAACTATTTCTTTATTTTTGGAAACAGGGACTATTCTAGTAGTATTTTTCTTGGCAAAATCTTTTACAAAAAAATATAACTTACCAAAACTGACTCCTTTTTGGAGCTCCCTTTTATATTCATTAATGGTTTTACCTATTCAACTTTCTCATTTTTTTACGGCGGATCCTTTTGTTACTTTTTTTGGATTATTAGCTGTTGTCTTGTTTACTTTGACTGAAAAAAAAGGCTCTGCTTCTAAAACTAATTCTACAAAATCTAATTTATGGATCATACTCAGTGGGATCAGCTGGGGAATTGCAATCTCTAGTAAAATAGCTGCTATCTTTTTTGCACCTTTATTACTCGGACTTTTTCTTTTTTATAATTTTGAAAAATATTTAAAAAATATAGATCTGAAAAAAATAAATAAAATTTTTCTTAAAGCTTTTTTTTCAGGAATCATCTTTTTAATCACAACTTATGCCACTGTAAGAATCATCAACCCAGAATATTTTGCTTTTTCATCCTGGTTTAATTTTAATCTATCTAATCTTTTTTTGAAAAATATTAGAACACTTCAGTCCTGGAGCACTCCAGGGACATGGTTCCCACCAGCTACTCAATGGCAAGATAGGACACCTATTCTTTTTAGCCTTAAAAATATTTTTTTCTTTGGTCTAGGAATTCCGCAAAGTATTATTGTCCTTGGTGCAATAACTTGGATTTTTTTTAAAAAGACAAAAACAGCTCTGTCGTTTATGTTGTTATGGATAATTGGATTTATAGTTTGGCAGGGGAATCAATTCACCCAATCTTTGAGATATTTTTATTTTCTGTATCCATTCTTGGGTTTATTTGGAGGAATAGGTATCTCTATTGTTCAACAAAAAATTTCTAGAAAAAAGCAGTTCTTTTTAAATATATTTTTATTAATTATTATTATCATCTGGCCACTAATGTTTTTACAGATTTTTATGGTAAATCATACTCGTGTTCAAGCAACTAACTGGATAAGAAAAAATATTCCAGCAAATAGTAACCTAGTGTATGAGTATTGGGATGATGCATTGCCTTTACTTTATGTTCCTGGAATAAATGTCCCTTACAAGATAGAAGCTTTACCTGTCTTTGAAAAAGAATCTACAAAGAAATGGGAAGAAATAGATGGAAAAATAAACAATACTGATTACTATATTTTATCTTCAAATAGGGCTTGGGCTAGCATCTCAAGATTACCAGAACGATACCCTCAAACATCTGAATTCTACCAAGACTTATTCAATGAAAAAAATAACTTTTATTTACAAAAAACTTTTCAAAGTTACCCTTCTTTAAAATGGCTTGGAATTCCAATTACTTTCAATGATCAATGGGCAGAAGAAGCATTTACAGTCTATGATCATCCGACAGTTTATATTTTTGAAAAAAAATAA
>JABHWM010000024.1 GCA_018657765.1 Minisyncoccota bacterium
TAAAGAGTGTGAATGGCGGTATAATAGAGATAAGAAAAACTTAGAAAAAAAACTAAAATTGATGCTAAATAAACATATTAAGTTACAAAGTAAACAAAAAAAGAAAGGCTAGCTTAGATTTTTATCTGGGCAAGAGCCAATAATTCTTTTGGAAATTCTGATAAATCTGTAAGGATTTTGATGTCTTCAGAGGCTATTTCTCTGTCTTCAATAAATTCTAGGAAGTCTTTTTCTTGTGAAATAGAGAGTTCTGGCTTTGTGGGTGGTTGTGGAGTGTTTTCTTGGGTCATTGTGAGTTCTTATAGTAGCATAGTTAGATGGGTGGTATGGGAAAGTTAGAGGGATTCGAGGAGGGAGCGAAGGAAGGCTGATTTGGAGGTGTTGTTTTTGTCAGCGAGAGTTTTGAGTTTAATATCTAGTTCTTCGGAGAGGAAGAAGTTGAACTTTTTTTGTTTTTTGACTGTTATATTTTTCATTATTTTAGGCAAGGTTTTTTCTAATTCAAATATTTTTTTATAGGGAACAAAAGTAAAACTTTGAAAATTTTCTAAAAACATAGAGAGATTAGGAACAATATCCAATCTTGATATAGCAAGAACAGGTTTTCTCATTTTTAGTGCTTCATGTATCAAATAGCCTACGCTAACACTCTCATGAGTTATTTCAGCAATAATACAATCTGATTTATGAATTTTTCTAATAACTTTTTTATGATATTTTATATTTTTAGAATGTGAACTAGATAGAGATTTAGGAGTTTCTTTTATAATGTGTTCATAATAAACATCATTTCCAAGATTTTTTAAAATATTAATAATTGAAAGATAGAAAAACTTTTGTTTTTCTTTTCCATTTACTGAAGCAACAAATATTATCTTCACCACCTCCCCCTCAACTCCTCCACCACCTCTTTAATCAACTCCCCCAGCACTCTCACATCTTCATCCAACAACTCAAAATTCCTAGTCACAATCTTCCCAGCATTATTCGGCTCCACAAACTCAAACTCCCCACTCATCACTTCATAAGGAAAACCTCTATCCAGCTTGGCTAGTAGCTTATAAAACAATAACTGTCTTTTATAAGGTCCCCTTATACTTTCTGGCAGTTCACGCTCTCTTTCAGAAAGTTTGGCAGATTTTGTTTTGCCTTCTATGTCATTGGCACTTCTGGTTTTACCTGTTTTGTAATCTATGACTTTTACCTGTTTATTTTCTTTATCCACCCAATCTACCCTATCGATTCTTCCATTCAGTGGGATATCATCCAGCATTACTTTGTGTTTACTATTCCCAAACATTTTTTCTATATACAAAGGATCAGGATTTTTCCCGGTCAGTTGTTCATGATAATGCACCAGGACTTCCTTGCCATGTTTTAGACGTTTTTCATGTTCTACAGGGGTCATTACTTCTTGCTTCAGAGATAAAGAAAACTGTTGTTGAAGATCAGCCAGAGCTGGATAGTTCCCTGTCTGTTGGAAAGTCTTGTAGATAAACTCCATCGCACTATGCATCGCTGTCCCGAAAGACAGGATAGGGCTTTTGGCTCTAGGGACACGTAACAAAGTATTGTGTAAAAATTCTTCTGGATCTCGCAGATAAGTATTGAGGGCAGTCACAGACCAACGGAAGTTATCTAGTAACCATCGTAGGTAAATTCTTTCTGCAGCGTCGGTAACTTCTGGTACTGTGGTGGCTATAGGCTGGAGTAGTTTTACTAGATGATCTGCAGAATCTTTTTCTATCTCTGGGTGAGAGACTTCTTTCCATAAAGTAGCTTGGTCATCGTCTTCCTGAATCTCTGCCAAAAACATACTAGGCACCATGTCTCTAGTGTGGCCTTCAGAAATCACTGTTTCTGGATGAGAAACAATGGCTTGTTTTTTGGCTCTGGTGATAGCAACATAGAATAGTCTTCGTTCATCTTCATTGCGTTCTTTGCTAGAAAGATCTGTATTGTGCAGAATTTCTGCCGGGAGTTTTATTAGGTCTCGTTTGCGATTATTGCCCCATTTTTTATCGACACATTGGAACAAGAACACAAACTCCCACTCTCTACCCTTGGCTTTATGAACCGTAGATAGATGGACTGCATCACGTCTCACGTTGAGATCTTCGATAGTTATCTTCAGGCCATGTTCTTCTATCAGATCTAATGACCTGAGGAAGTCTTTGAGTTTGAACTGGTGGTTATGATTCACTAGTTTTTTTATTTCGCCAAAAACAGAGTTGAGGACCGTGACTAGGAAAATCTTACCATCTTGTTCTAACAGCCATGGTAAAAATCCAGATTCATTCAGGACATCTTCAAACCAAGCTGGGAAGGTTTTATTAGCGTCAGCTGTATCCCAAGCTTTTAGTTGTTCGATATATTTTTCTAATGGCTCTAGGTTTTCTTTGGTGATCTCATGACCAGGATTATATTCATTTATTTTTTCTACACCCTTTTCCACTAGGTCCAAAATAGGCATCTTGGCTCTACCAGCAGCTCTAGCTACTTTCAGGACGATGCTGTTGTTCCAGCCAAAGGTTTTCTTGAGCCAGTCATACTGCAAAGTCTCGTAAAGAAGTTCTGTTTCTTCACCAGTTCTCAGGGCAGTAACTACTCTGAACAAGACAATCAGCTGGCGGATGTTTTCTTCTCTGAGAGCATCTCCCCCACCTTCTACTTCATAATCAATATCCCAAGAATCAAAGACTTCTGCCAGAGTAATCTTGTCTGCGTTATGACGGTAAAGAATCGAGATTTCATGAGCGGGAGTGCCTTGTGCTAGCAGTTTTTTTATTTGTTCTGCTATCTGGACAGCTTCTAGGACTTGAGAGGAAGCAGAGGTTAGTTCTACTTTTTCTCCTTTACCTTTGGGACTGGTGAGTTTGGCATTCAAAGAAATACTTTGTGTTTTTTTACTATTTTCAGAATTAGATTTTTGTTCTGTTTTTTCTGTCAAAGAAAACTCCAGGTTATTATGAGTAATGAGCTGGGTAGCTACGTCATAAATATTCTGCGGGCATCTATAACCGGTTTCTAGAGTAATGATTTCTGCATTGGGGTAATTCTGGACAAAGCCCAACATGTTTTCGACAGAAGCACCCTGGAAACGATAGATAGCTTGGTTAGGATCTCCCACCACAAAAACATTGGCTTTTTCTTTCCAATAGCTGGCTAGTAGATTTACCACGGTATTTTGAGCAGCATTGGTGTCCTGGTATTCATCTACTAGAAAGTAATGTAAGTTTTCTTGATATTCACGAAGTAATAAATCGTCTTTCTGGAAAGCTTCTACAACCAAAGCAATCATGTCGTCAAAATCATAACGCTTGGTTTCTCGTAATCGTTTCTGGTAGGTTTTGTATACTTCCCAAAGTTCTTTATTTTTATGGAATTGCTTTTCGTCTTTTTCCCACTCTGTTCTACTCAGTTCCCCGGGTTTTTTACGAGCTCTCTTTCCTTTTTCAGGGGGAGGTGGCTCGGTATCGGTCAGTCTAGTTTCCCATTGCTCTAGCATTTTTTCATAAGCATGGAACTCTATTCCTTCTCTTTTGAGGTCCGAAATACCTTTGATGGCATCTTTGATGTAAAAGAATGGAGTGTTCATAGGCTTTATGTATTCCAGAGCCAGATTTTGAAAGATATCTTCGAATAATTCATAACGCTCCAGATCAGAAAGTGGCGTGCTATCTCGTTCTATAGGGAATGCTTCAGGATGAGTATCTATAATCTCTTTACAGAAAGCATGAAAGGTAGCGATCTGAACATAGTAGCCAGTTCTTCCTATCATCTTTACCAATCGTTCTCGCATGTTTTTGGCGGCACTTTCTGTAAAAGTCAGGGCCAAAATATTAGAGGGGTTAGTATCTGTTTTTTTGAGTATCTGGGCAATTCTGGCCGTCAGAACTTGAGTTTTTCCTGTTCCCGGTCCGGCAAGAACCATGACTGGTCCATCAGTGGTATCAACGGCCTTTTTTTGAGCAGTATTTAGGTAATTATAGACATGAGTAAAGTTTTGGTCCTGCGACATTAGGGGTCATTATATAGTATGGGAATTGATCGAGTTAGTGAAAAAAGTGGTTATTAAAATCGGGGAAAATCAACTAGCTTTTTAAGCTGTTTTATTTACTTGCGGCCTCGGGCATATCTTTGGGGGCACGAATTTTCTTTTCTGGAAAAGTCCAGCCTTCAGCTTCTGCAGCCTGAGTATTTTGTGTGACCATAGCAGTCATGGCTCTATCTTTTTTATCATTCCAATATGGTTGTCTTTTGTTTAATTTAATGGCTCTTGTTCTCATTGCTTGTTGAATTTCTTCTGGAGTTTTATTTACAACATCTGGATAGACTATTTTCAAAGCATTGCCACAGATAGTAATACCATTAGCCGCAAAATCAGGGTTGATCTCAAACTTCTTGGCATATTTGGGTGGCATAATCTGATGAATTATTAGTTTTCCTCCACAATCATGTTCTCCAGGAAATTGACAACTGTTACCGTCTCGTTCTTTGAGAGCAGCTTTTTGTTTTTCTGAATAGGCAGTAAAACTAGTTACTATTGCCGCAGCAAGAATTCCGAAAGGAATGAGCTTTTCTACTAGAGATTTTTCTTCATGAAGATTGCGTTTACGTTCAGCTGTTTTTGGCATGTTCTTTGATTATTATACATCAAAAAGCTTGTATTTTTCCAAAATTGCTTTGACTTGTCCACTATTATCTGTTCTGACTAGTTCAGAACGGACATCACTAGCATTGGGAACACCTTTTATATACCAGGCTAGATGCTTGCGCATTGCTAGAAATCGATAGTTTTCTTTATCTCCATATGCCTTTTCGAAAGCCAAGCTATGTTCTAGAGCCAAGGCTGCTTTTTGAGCGATAGTAATAGGTTCATCAGTTTCTTTTCTATCTGAAAATACCCATGGATTTCCAAAGCTAGTTCGACCTATGAGTACTCCATCTACACCATATTTTTTAGAAGCTTTTATAGCGGCTTCTTTATCTGGGATATCTCCATTTCCCAAGACTATAATTTTTGGATTATGTCTATGAATAATCTTTGCAGCCAGAGCTATCTGTTCCCAGTCTGCTTTTCCAGCATAACCTTGTCTGAGGGTTCTACCATGTAGAGCAATGACTGCCGGATTTTTTTCTAGTAAGGCAGGAATCCATTCCTCAACAATTGGTTGGTCAAAGCCAATTCTAGTTTTGACACTAACTGGAATCTCTCTATTTTTATCTTGATATTCTTTTGGAAGTTTTTCATGTCTTTCTTCGATAACATTACAGATAAAGTTACTGAGATCTGGACAATCACGAACTGTTTTTCCATTTTGCCAATTCTCTACTCCTTTTTGAGTAGCAACAATAATTTCTTGGGCAAGTTCTGGGGTTTTTATCAGACCAGCTCCAGCACCACCATTGGCAACACTTTTGGCAGGGCAACCCATGTTGATATCTACCCCATCAAAACCCAATTGACAGACAGCAATCGCTGTTTGGTAGAAAAATTCTGGAGTTTTACCGTAGATTTGAGCAACGATAGGACGTTGTGTCTCATCATAAAGAAAGTCGAAAAGCGGCTGTTTTACTTTTCTGCAGAAACCCTCTACTGTGGCAAATTCTGTATAAATTACATCTGGATTGCCATGTTTTTTTGTGACATAGCGAAAAGGCTGATCAGTGACTCCATCCATTGGTGCTAGACCAACGATTGGTTTTTTGAGGTTTTTCCAAAATCCTAGTTTCATAGATAATATTATACGAGAAGTTTGTTGATATAATGGGGTTAATCATGAAAGAAAAAGAACCTAATTTATTTACAGAAATACTCGTAGATATCTGTCAGGATTTACCATGGCATCTGACTTTATTGGAGGAAGTCGGTCTTTGTAGTGAAGATGGTCCTGATTGTCAGTATGCTCAAAAAGTTGCTGGTAGAAAAAGTGAGACTTTGTGTAAGAAGAAAACTTACACTCCTTTGCAAGAGAGAGTACCAGCATAATGTATAATGAAAGATGTTCTAGTTTATTAGTTTTTAATAAAAAAAGGCAAATATGAAAGAATCTTTTATAAATCTTGGAGAAAGATTCAAAGGTAAATTTCTTGAACCTCGTTATGGAGTTCGTTATAAAGGTGAAATTGCAGAAGAAACAAAAAAATTTACTAGACGTGGGGCTATTAAAGCAAAACAGGTAGAGTATAAACGTCTTAGAGAAGCAGGTTCTGCTAGAGTTGAGACTGATTAAAGAAATGCTCATTTATATTTATATGGATCAACAATCGTTAGATTAGCAGCTGCTGATATAAATTTAGATAAAGAATAATAACTATCTTAGTATCTAATGTAGAATGAAGTTATGAAATATAGCATTTGGGCAGTTCCACCAGAACCAGTTTTTAGTAAACTAAAAAAAATAAGGTTCTTGCCCAGATAAACTGATAAAATGCTAGAATAAAAGCATGAAACTCCAGATATGGCACGGAAAAATAAGTGGATATAAAACCGGAAAAATCCTGCACCACTTCATAGTGGATGTAGAAGCCTCTAAA
>JABHWM010000025.1 GCA_018657765.1 Minisyncoccota bacterium
AGAGGCAACATTTTTGTTATGAAAGAAATAAATCCTGAACATTTGCTAGACAGATTTTCGACTCATTTGCGCAATGTAGTGGCAAAATCTATGGCCCTGGCAACATCCCTAAAACACGAACTTGTAAGTCCTGTTCATTTGCTAGTGGCAGTATTAGAAGAAGAGGGCTCAGTCGCTCATGAAATATTAAAAAATGCTGGAATAAAAGAAAAAGATCTTCTGGCTTTACTAAAAAATAAACCAATACTAAAAAAGGATGCGATAAAAATAGCTACCCTGACTATTCCAGAGCTAGACGCGAGAGCCAAGCAAGCTTTGGAAAAATCAATCATGATCGCTTATGAAAGAAGCCACAACCATGTTGGTACTGAACACTTGTTATTGGGAATTATAAAAAACAAAGATGAAGATATCGCAATAATCACCAAAAAATTCAAAAATTCAAAAAAGATAGTGATAGAAGAAATAGAAAACATTTTGACCAGCACTAGCAGATTCCCAAAGGTAGAAGAAATGTCAGACATAATGTCCCAAATAGATGACATCGCCAGCCAAGCCGGACCGATAGCTCCCCCACCACCAATCCCACTTCCAAAGACATCTAGACACCAACCTTCTGGACTCGAATTATTTACCACAAATCTAACGGACAAGAGTATAGGAAAAAAAATTGATCCAGTAATTGGACGAGAAAAAGAAATCGAACGAGTGATAAACATACTATCTCGCCGAACAAAAAACAATCCAGTACTAGTTGGTGAACCAGGTGTTGGTAAGACTGCAATTGTAGAGGGTCTAGCCAAGAGAGTTTGTGAGGGCAAAGTTCCAGATGTTTTAAAAAATAAAAAAATCCTATCACTTGATTTGACGCTTTTGATTGCAGGGACGATCTATCGTGGTGAATTTGAATCTAGACTAAAGCAAGTAATAGATGAAATTGCAAAAAGTCCGAACTGTATTCTTTTTATTGATGAACTACACAATATCATTGGTGCTGGATCATCCCAAGGTGCTATGGACGCTGCTAATATTTTGAAACCTGCACTTGCTCGTGGACACTTGCGCTGTATTGGAGCTACTACTATTGATGAGTATAAAAAGCATATCACCTCTGACCCCGCACTTGAAAGAAGATTCCAGAGTATTCAAGTAGAAGAACCTAGCCCAGATGACACTATAGACATATTAAAAGGCATAAGAAAGTACTACGAAAATTTTCATAATACAAAAATTACTGACGAAGCCATAAAATCGGCGGTCAATCTAAGTATCAAATATATTCATGATAATTTCTTACCTGACAAAGCGATTGACCTAATTGATGAGGCCTGTGCTTCGGTAAAGAGCAAAAGAAAAACTACTCCACTAGAAGCAAAAAAACAAAAACTTCTTGAAGATAGAGATGGTTTTTTCAATGCCAAGGAAGATGCAATAAGACAAGAACAACTTGAAAGAGCAATCGAAATAAAAAAGAAAATAGAATTAATTGAAAAAAAATTGATATCCTTACACAAACAAATTGAAAAAAGTCCCAAAATACCAAAAAAGACGGTTAGTGATGTCCATATAGCTACAGTATTAGAAAACAAACTAAATATTCCTTCTGAAACCCTGCTGGCCAGTGACTGGGAAGAATTGAAGATACTGCCAGAAAAACTTAAGTCTAGTATTGTCGGCCAAAACAAAGTTATAGATGATGTAGTAAAGAAAATTAGCCAAGCCAGGTTAGGATTACACAATGGGAAAAAACCTTTGGCATCATTTCTTTTTGCTGGACCTAGTGGCGTAGGAAAGACTGAACTAGCAAAGGTGCTCGCCAAAGAACTTTATCATGACGAAAAATCCTTGATAAAACTCGACATGAGTGAATTTTCTGAGTCACACAGCACTTCCAAGCTACTTGGATCCCCTGCTGGCTATGTGGGACATAAAGAACGAAATCGTTTTACTGATGAAATTAGAAAACGACCTTACTCAATAATTTTGTTTGATGAGATTGATAAGGCTCACAGAGATGTCGCCAAATTATTATTCCAAATATTGGACGAAGGAACACTCACTGACAGTTCTGGTAAAAAAACTAATTTTACTAATGCAATAATAATACTCACCACCAACTTGGGCGCAGAGCTATTTCAGTCAAATGGGATTGGTTTTGGAAAAAATGATACACAAGCAACAAAAGAAAGAGACCGAAGCATAAATGACAAATTGAAAGAAGAGCTCTCCCCGGCTCTACTCAACCGTATTGGTAGTACCCACATATTTTCAGTATTAAATGAAAAAGACATAAAAAAGATTGTAGAAAAAAATATTCAAAAAATAAGTAGTGTTCTTTTTGAAAAAGAAAAAATATCACTAAAGACTGAGGCCCCTGCAATTTCCAATCTAACAAAACAATCGTTCAACCAAGAATTTGGTGCCCGTAATGTAGAAAAGGTGATCCAAGACACACTTCATGAATTAATAGCAGGTGTATTACAAAAAGACAAACGCAAAAAAACTTACACACTATCAAAAGAAAAAAGCACTTACAAATTAGTATGACAGACAATTTTGAACTAGACTGGGCAAAATCTATACAAAAATCAAAACAGTCTGGCACCACTAGTCAAATTGATCCTGCAAT
>JABHWM010000026.1 GCA_018657765.1 Minisyncoccota bacterium
AAGCTGGGAAAGAAAAACGGGAGAAAAAAGAAAGGGAACTCAAAAATAAGCTTTATAAGAAATATGTTCAATATGAGGAGTATGAGAACATAAAATTAGGAAGCGTTGAAAAAGATAAAAAGCAACTACATAAGGTGTACAAAAAATTTGAGCTTGTTTATCGCATATTGGAAGGAAACTATCCTCCCCATACGACATTTGTATTATTGTCACTTGACACCAAATTTATGTTTTCTCATGGCAAAAAGTTCGGCAATAAGGTTGCGCTAAATTATGAAAAACAACTGGCAATACTCGAAGTTCTTAAAGAGGAAACACTAAATAAAAACAAAAAAGAGCTAAAAAAACTAAAAAAAGAAGCGTCAGAAGAAAAGATGGGCAAAAAGGAGTACAAAAAATATATAAAGGAACTTGATAAAAAACCCGTAGATACAGTTCTTCCGTTTATTCACGCTGATCCTCGTCGAAAAAATATCACCAAAATAGTTAAGCACTGCATTAAAAGAAGAGGTTTTCAGGGAATCAAAATATACCCACCTTTTGGTGTCTTACCCTATGCCCCACGTCTGAATGGTGTTTACAAATATGCCCAAAAAAAGAGCATACCAATTATTGCTCACTGTACATCCACAGGTATGACAGGGTACCCCTTTTATGATGATAAAAATTATTATGATGAGAAAACTCCTCCAGAAAGTGAGGAGAAAAACAATGGAATCTATACTCATCCTTTTAATTATGAAAAAGTGCTAGAAGAATTCCCCAAACTACACCTTTGCCTAGCACATTTTGGGGGCAATGATGAGTGGACTGAGTATCTTGAGGAACCGTGGGATTATTTAAAAAACCCAAGAATGTCTTGGGGCAGAATAATCATAAAGATGATCGGGGAAAGAGAAAATGGAAAGTTAAAATACCCTAATTTATATACTGATATTTCCTATACAAGCTTCGACCCTCATACACTTGCATTATTGAAAGTCCACATGGGGGATAAGAAAATCAAAGAGTTACGAAAAAAAATCCTTTTCGGGTCTGATTTTCCCGTATTGCAAGCCCACGTCACAGATAGAGCCTTTTCAGTAAACATTCGTGGACTTCTTGGAGAAAAAGATTTTGAGCAGATAGCCTCGATAAATCCGAAAAAATTCCTTGGGCCAGTTAATACCCCAAAATTAAATAATAACAAGGAGTAGTTGATTATGTCATCTTCTCAACTAGCAACAATAAGTGTCGTTGTAATAATAGGTGCATATAACTTGATGGGATTTCTCGTCAGTAAAAACATGCCGAAAAAGGTTTCTGAAGTAATAAAAAAAGACCATCGTAAAGCCCTTTGGTATACGCTGTGGATTATGATTGGTGCCCTAACTGCAAACGCAGTGCAGTTATTCATTCATCCTGATTTTGTACTTGGCAGATTCACTATTTCAATCTCAATTCTTATATCTTCCCTGCTCATTTGGTTTGCGGGGATAAAAAATTTTTTCTACAAAGCATGTTGGTGGATAATCATAATTGCCATTGGAATCTTTTCGATTGAGGGAATAGCCCCCCTTTTTAAAATAAAAGCGGAAGATGTTACGACTTCATTTTCAGAAGAATTAGATCCAAATTTTCTTTTTCCTGTAGAGACAACCATTGCCTCAAATGAATTGAAGTTTATAACTGAGGAATTACCAAAAGACGTAGAAGTAAGCTTCCTCGCACCAATCAAAAGGGCATTTATTATATTTTTTAAATTAGTATTTACAAAATTTTTGTGCTCTGGAGAAATCGCCAAATTGACCAGTTTTCTGCTTACTACCCTACTTTCTCCTGTGTTTATCTATTACGGCTTCAAAATTGCAAAAAAGGGGATGGCTTTACCCAATATGGTGCCCCCTTTTATAAGTGGATTACTTCTAAATTGGCTCCTCATTTTATTGCTAAATGTTAAATTCTAGCAAACCAAGATGCCTCATTGTCTTGGCTTTTTCTTGCGTAGAAATACTCTATACAGATGAAGAGCACGGGTAAAGAAAAAAAGCTCCCTTTTGAACTGCCCCCCTAAAACAAGACACAAAATAAAAAGAGCCTCCTGTGAGAAAATAATGAACAGGAGGTTTTTGTTATGACAAGACGAAAAGGAAGCAAGGATTACCCCAAGCAGGTGAAGAGAGAGTCGATCCGGTTG
>JABHWM010000027.1 GCA_018657765.1 Minisyncoccota bacterium
TCGCTTTGGCTTGGAGATATTTTTAAACCACTTATTTAAAGACAAAAAAATTAAGAAAGTCTCTTTGGTAAAGTTGCAGGGCTTGTATAAGTATGAGAAGTTTTCGGCAAAAGTGGCAGTGAAAGAGTACTTGAATGAGGGTTTGGAGATAGCTAGAGAACTAGCTAAGCAAGAAAGGCTAATGCCTTCTGATTTAAAGATTATTGAAAAATTAAAGAAGGTGAGTAAAGTGTCTGAGTGGAAAGAGAAAGCAAAGATGATCAAGAACCAAAGAGTGAGGAGATTTTTACAAAAGTATGTGATGAAGTATCTGCCAAAGAGAATGTCGAGAAGGTATTATGAGAGTTAGAAAAATTAAAGCTCACTTTAAAAAAAGTGATCCAGTGATCTTTGGGGTAATAGATAAAATGAAGATAACTCCCCTAGAGTTGATGGAGAAGCCGAGTGGATACTTTAAGAAGCTTTGTAGAGAAATTATTTCTCAACAACTAGCTGGAAAAGCTGCTAGAGCTATTGTGGGTAGATTTAATAAGCTTTTTGATGGTGGGAAGATAAATCCAGAAAAAGTGCTTAGTATTTCTGAGCAAACCTTTCGAGATGTAGGCATGTCTTGGGCGAAAGCAAGATATGTTCGTGATCTAGCTTTGAAAGTGAAAGAGAAAGAAGTGAGGTTAAGCAACTTACATGATTTGGAAAATCATTTAGTGATTGAAGAGCTAGTTAAAGTAAAAGGAATTGGTAACTGGACAGCTGAGATGTTCTTGATCTTTACTCTGGGGAGAGAAGATGTTTTTTCTCATGGAGATTTGGGATTGAGAAAAGGA
Organism: Minisyncoccota bacterium; assembly: GCA_018657765.1. GTDB lineage: Bacteria > Patescibacteriota > Microgenomatia > UBA1400 > PJMF01 > CG2-30-36-39. The sequence continues at coordinate 825 of JABHWM010000027.1, forward strand.
TTGCAGAAACTTTATGGATTTAAAGATAAGCCAAGCGAAAGACAAACCAATAAAATTGTTGAAAAATGGGGGCCTTACAAATCTTATGGTTGCTTTGCTTTGTGGGAGAGTGTTGACTCAAATGATTAAGTAGTTGGACTAGAAAGATGGTTTGTGTAGTTTATTAGTTCTAGTTTTGGAGATTTAGAAATAACTACTTTAAAGATTGCGCAGTTGGCAAGAGTATAGTCCTCTCCATTCTTGTACATGACTTTCAAGTGGGCAATTTTTTTATCTTCTGTGAAGTTTCTAACGTAATCCATAATAGCACCACCATGAGTGACTAATATAATTGAAGAGTTGTCTTGTAAGTTGTTTGTAAACTGCTCGATTCTATTGCCTGTTTCTTTTGAAGAGTTGCCAAATTTTGGTTGATAGTTCCTGTCGTTGGTGGCTTTATTCCACTCGATTTGAAACTCTTCTTTGGCAACGCTACCACCTTCCCAATTCATTCTTTCAACCAACTGATCACTAATCTGATACTGGATGTTTAAAACTGAAGAAATATTTTTTGCAGTTTCTAATGTTCTTTTGAACGGACTGGAAATAACTTGGTTAATTTTTAGGTTTTTTAAAAATTCTCCTGTTTGAATAGATTGTTTGACTCCAAGATCTGTTAAGCCAGGATCTCCAGGATCAGGTTGTTTTTGTCCATGTCTAACTAGGTAGATTGTTTTCATACTGATATTGTAGTCTATGTAGTAAAATAATAGTATGCCTTACGATAACCAAAGCGAGCTTTTTTATTTAGTTGATGAGCAAGATAAAGTTTTGGGTTCTGTGTCTAGAAAAAAAGCTCATCAAGATAGATCAAAGATTCATCGATCGATTGGGATTGTATTGACCAACTCTTTGAATCAAGTTTTGCTACAAAAACGAAGTGAGCATAAAGATACTTACCCTGAATTTTGGACTTTATCTGCTTCTGGTCATGTGACTTATGGTCAAACATATAAGCAAGCGGCGGAGAGAGAAGTTGAAGAAGAGTTGGGAATTAAAACTTCTTTGGAGTTTGTGTCAAAAAAACTTCAAACCTATGTTGATGAGCAAGAGTACTCGGCAATCTTTTCAGGAGTGATTGAAGAAAAACCAAGTAAATTTGATAGAACTGAAGTAAGCAAGGTAGAGTGGGTGGATATTGATAAGTTGTTGGAGTTTATAAAAAATCATGACGTCTCCCCTTGTTGTATAGAGACATTAAAAATAATTGGATACTTAAAGTAAGTTATGAATAAGCAAAAAAAAATTGATGAAGACACTTTTAAAAAGTTAGTTAAACCACATATCCTTCGAGGTAGACCTGGAGATTGGAGACATTCAAAAAGAGTTGTTTTTTGGGTGAAAAAATTAGGAAAGGATCGAGAAGATCTTTCGCTTCTAATCAAAGCTGCTTATCTGCACGATATTGGTTGGAGAGATGTTTTGCCAAATAAAAATAAAATAACTAAAAAAGAATTATTTTCTAACGAAAAGCATGCCAATGCTAACACTAAACCGTATATAACTAATTTTCTTAAAGATTCTAACCATTCAATAAAAGAAATTAATACAATAGTAAGAATTATTAATGCAGTTGATACTTATAAATCGAATAAAGTTGATGAAAAAATAGTTGTTGACTCAGATAATTTAAGTAAGCTTTGTATTGAGCACTTGGAAGAGAAATATCAAAAATCGGATTGGGATGAAATAATCAAACTTTGGGATAACACTATGCAACATAGAATAAAAACTAAGTTGGGTAAAGAGATTTTTCCAGACTTACTTAAAATTCTAAAAGAGGATATTCAATTAACTTAACTTCCAACGAAAAGCAAAGAAAAAAATTGATATACTATTAATACATGGAACGATTCAAGATTTTTGTAGATGTAATGCTTGTGCTTTTGTTCGTTGGATTAATTACTCTAGGCATCTCTCAAAAGAAAGCTTTAAAAAAGATAAGGTCAATAACTCCGAAAAGTAATCAAAGCACTGTAGTGGCTACAAAGAGTGGTGAAAACCAAGAAAAAATTGAACCAGATCTTTCGTTTTTGGAAGAAGCAAATCTATCTTTACAGGCAAGTATTTCTGGTTTACTAACCAGATTAGAACTTTTGGAAGAAACTGACTCCAAAACAGAAGATCAAAATACGGGTTCTGTTCAGTCTACTTTGCCTGCAACTAACTTATCATTTCAAACCCAAGATATTTTTATCGGAAGTGCGTCTACAAATAACACTAATTGGACTGATTCTGGCCAGGAAGTTTCTCTTTTTAGTGGACATTACCCTAGTAATGTTAACTGTTATTTTGAAGCTGGATTATCTATTGTTGGAGGAGAGGTGTGGGCAAGATTAAAAAACAAAACAACTGGAGCGATTATTCCTATTACTGAGCTTAGTCATAACAGTAGCACTGTAACTTGGAAATATTCAAATTCTTTTAATCTTCATTCAGGTAATAATACTTATGTAGTTCAACTTAGATCTACAAGTGGAGAAAAAGCTAATCTTGCAGGAGCTAGAGTTAAGATCTCTCAGTGACCTACTATAAACAACTCTTCTTCGGCTCTAGTGACAGCAGTGTAGAGCCATTTCTTCCACATTTGATCATCCATTTTTGGGAACCTTTCTTCAAAGACAATGGCTTTTTTTGCTTGACTACCCTGAGCCTTGTGGACAGTTAGAGCGTAGCCAAAATCAAAGAGATCGCCACCA
>JABHWM010000028.1 GCA_018657765.1 Minisyncoccota bacterium
GTTTTAGAGGCTTCTACATCCACTATGAAGTGGTGCAGGATTTTTCCGGTTTTATATCCACTTATTTTTCCGTGCCATATCTGGAGTTTCATGCTTTTATTCTAGCATTTTATCAGTTTATCTGGGCAAGAACCTTATTTAATATGCATATAATACTAACAAATTTGGCTTAACCTTTGTGAAGAGGATCGTAAGCAAGATGAGGATTTGTGCTTAAGAATCTTTTTCTTTGTTTAATAACTTTATTATACAAAGAATCATAGTCTTGAGCAGTAACCTTCCAGGAAAAGTCAGATTTCATGGCATTAGTGACTAGTTGTTTCCATAATGTTGGTTGTTGGTAGATAGTGATTGCCTTAACTAAAGTAGAAAATAATGACCACTTAGAAAATTCTTTAAAAGAAAATCCATTCCCTGTTTTTTTATGTGGAGTAAAATCAGTAACACTATCTGCTAGTCCTCCTGTTTTTCTAACGATCGGCACTGCTCCGTATCTCATTGATTCCAGGGCTACAATTCCACCAGGTTCAAAAACACTTGGGATTAAGATAGCATCTGATCCAGAAAATATTTTACGAGGAAGTTTGAAATCTGGATAAAGATGAACACTGACATTGTCAGGGAATTTTTTTTGTAGTTTAGTAAGTTGATTTTTATATTCACTTTCTCCACTTCCCAGAAATATAAATTGAGCTTGAGATTCTCTGAGTATTTTTTCAACTACAGGTATTAAAATATCTAATCCTTTTTGTTTGGAAAGACGTCCAACAAATCCAAATAAAAATATGTCTTTATCTTCTGGTAAATTAAAAGTTTTTTGTAACTCTATTTTATTTGGGGCTCTTTTTTCAATTGAATTTATTGAGTAGTTACTTTCTAAGAATGGATCTGTATTTGGATTGAATTCTTTATTGTCTAGACCATTTAGGATCCCAGAAAATTTACCCTTCATTTTCGTAATAATTTTTTCCAAACCTTCACCATATTCATGAGTCATGATTTCTAAAGAATGAGATTTTGAAACTGTATTTACCCAATCTGAGTAAAGCATTCCTCTAAGTAAAGGATTTTGGTTCACTAGTTTATATTCTTTATCAGTATTAAGAGGTGTTGTTCCTTTATCTTGTTTTTTTGGTAGCTTATGTTTAAAGCCAGTATTTCCTTGATATTTTAGATTATGTATCGTGTGAAGAACTGGAGTTTTTGAAAAGGTTGTTGAGTAACGGCTATTTCTACGTATTTCATCAGCCAGGTATCCTGTATGCCAGTCATGGGAATGTATAATATCTGGTTTCCAGCCATCTTTTTGTTGTTGCTCTAGAGATAACCACTCTAGACATCCTCTTGATAAAAGTAGGAAGCGTAAATGATCATCTTTATAAGAAAACACATTGGCTCTTAATTCATAGTACTCTTTATTTTCTAGAAAATAGGTTATTGGAGCATTCTTTTTATATTGATTTACTTTTATGTTACACAAGACTTTATTTTTATGAAGTTTTCCAAAAGGTATCTCTAAGTTATCAACAAGATTCTTTAATTTAAGAGATTTCTTAATGACGCCATATTTTGGCATGAAGATTCTGACATCATGTCCTTGCTTAATTAATTCTTTGGATAGAAAGTAAATTACTTGAGATAATCCACCCACTCTAACAAAGGGTGCAGCTTCAGCTGTGACCATTAGGATTTTCATAAAATCATTCTTTCTAGTTTCATTTTTTTGTCAGTTAATTATTAAGTTTATATAAATCAGTAGGTAAATCTTCTATTGGTGTAGTCATTTTATATTGCCAATTAGAATCATCAATTTCTTTTTCAGTACCAGGAGTATTGATACGATCAGTAGTATACAACCAGTCTTGTATAGGGATGATAACAGTTTTTGCTGGTGAGTTAATAACTTTGTTTATAATTAGTTTGGCTAGTAATTTAATATCTGCAGTTTCTTGAATATTTATTTTTTTAGTTAAAATATTGATCTCGGTTTTTGATAATTTTTGTAAATAACTAATTAGAGTTTCAGTATCATGAGTAGTGGTATAAGCAAAAGTATTACTATGATACTTATCAATTTCTAAGTATTGATTAGTAAATTTTTTCTTTTTTTCGTCATATGAATATTTAAAAATTTTAATACCAGGAATTTTATTATATTTCAAACATTCTCTTAGTTCTTTCAACTTTCCTCCGGTATCTTCTGCATAGATATTTAAGTTTTGTTGATGGGCAAAACTAGTTATTTTTCCCAAAAATTCTGTTCCAGGTCCTTTTAGAGGTTTATCTAATTTTTCTCCTTTTAAATCTATAGAATCATATACAAATAAACCTTTGGCGTGGTCAAGTCTTACCCAATCAAAAAGATTTGCCAAATATCTAAGTCTAATTTTAAATATTTTTTCAAGTTTGGGAATTAGTTTTTCTTCTTGCCATTTATATAGAGGGTGTCCCCATACTTGACGTCCAAAATAGGATTTCTTGCTTTTTATCACTCCGCTTGTTTTCTCTAACTTACCATCTTCATTTATTTCAAAGAGATCCTGGAACTGCCATACAAGAGGACTATTTAGCCCAAGATAAAGTGGTAAATCTCCTATTAATATAATTTCATTTTTAGAGGCTTTTTTTTGTAGTTTTTTATATGAGAAATATAATTGAGCTTGAATAATAGTATGTTTATTAATTTCTTTATTGAGTTTTTCTTGCCATTTTTTAATGCTATTTTTATCTCTATTTCTAATATCAGTGGGCCACTTGCTCCATCTATCAGTTCCAAAGTAATCTCTTAGTGAACAAAATAGAGTGTAGTTATCTAACCAATAATTATTATTTTTAATAAATCCAGCTAGTTCTTTGTCTGAAGGATCTCTTGATTCTTTAGTTAAAAAAATAGGATCTAGACCAATACCATATCCTTTGTAAGGTGATGGTATGTGTTTAGTTGATGAATTTTTTTCTAGTTGAGTTTGATGTAACGGTAAGACTTGCCAGGCATTTTGTTTGGATTTTACAAGCCAATCTATAAATTTTTCTCCAGCATAAAAAGTACCATCTTCAGTAGTTTTACTGACTAAAGAAGTTACTGGTAGGACAGTGCCGATTCTTTTTCTTTTGAGGAACATGAAAAATAATTATACAGCATTTGTTAGATAGTGTTTTTAATTATCTAAATAAGCAAGTACTTGGTAGAATAGATAAGTAAATAGTATTTAACATTAAAACTAGAATTAAAATAAATATATAGGTAGATCTATGTCCGACTTAACTAACATCTTATTACTTTCTCTACTAGCTAGCGTAATTGCTCTGGTTGGTGGGGTTGTTTTTTTGAAGGTTGATAAATGGAGTAGTGCTTTAACAAAATATTCTACCCCTTTTTCAGCTGGAGTAATGATTACAGTGGCTTTTTTGGGTTTATTACCAGAGGCAGTAGATGTATTAGGTCATAAAGCTTTTGGTATAAGTTTAATGGCTTTAATAGGTGCTTACTTGTTTGAAAACGGTCTGTTTGATCTACATCATCATGATCATGAAGATGATCATTCTCATCACCACACATCAGTTCCACTGGTGATTATTGGTGATACTATTCATAATTTTATTGATGGAGTAGCTATCGCTGCTGCTTATTTAGTTAGTCCTAGTTTAGGGCTAATAACAGCTATTTCTACTTTTCTTCATGAAGTTCCTCATGAAATAGGTGACTTTGGAATTTTACTTAAGGCTGGTTTTTCCAAGAAAAAAGTCTTTTTAGTAAATTTATTTTCTGCCTTAAGCACTGTTTTGGGTGCATTAACAATTTATTTCTTTGCTACAGGTGACCAATTACCAGGAATTTTATTAGCAGTTGCTGCAGGAATGTTTATTTACCTTGGGGCTAGTGATTTTTTACCAAGAGCAAATGAGGGTATAGAAAAATCAAAAGCAGTTGGAGTTCTTTTGCTAGGAGTAGCTTTAATGTATTTGACTTTGTCTATTGTGCCTCATTCTCATGAGCATGAAGAATCTTTTTTAGACGAACATGAAGCTGAGCATATAGATATAGAAGAGAACCACTCCTTAAAAGAAACCAAACAAGATGATCATCTTTAGTATCAATATTATTTTTTAAATATATTCTCTTTTAAAATTCCATATTTGTTAAAACATTTTTTTGTTGAAAGCAGTAATGTGAGCAATACACTCAATGCTCCACATGTATAGATTGCTATCATAATAGCAATTTGATAGTTAATAGCAGTGGCTGGGGAAGATCCGCCCAAAATTTGACCTGTCATCATCCCAGGAAGAGAAACAACACCCATCGTAGCTGTTTTAGCTAGTGCTGGTAGTAATGCCAGTTGAAAGCTTTGTCGTAAAAATGGCTCTAATGCTTCTTGTTGGTTAGCTCCCATTGCTAAGCGGTAGAGAAAGAATTTATTTTGTGAACGAATATTTTGATAAAATGAATTTATAGCTGTAATATTAACTCCTAATACATTTCCTAGTAACATACCCCCCAATGCAATTAAGTAACGTGCTTCAAATAGATAATTGAGCTGTATTACAAAGGCATTAAAGTAAAATAAAATTAATAATGTAGAAAAAGTAAAAGCAATAGCTATTGGCCAGAAAATAACTTTTAATTTTAATTTAGATCGGCTAGTTGCAGAAAAAATGGCTGTGATGATCATTAATATCAGCCAAAGTAAATTAAGCCACATGTTATTTAGATTAAAAATATATTCCAGAAAAATTCCTACCAACGCTAGTTGTATAGACATTCTTCCAATGGACCATATTGTGGTTTTTACCATTCCTAATTTGAACCAATAACTAATAGATAAAGGAATTATCAATAAAAGAAATGCTAAAAACAGACCGACTAACTTTATTTCTACTACACCCATTTTTTATCCTTAAAGTTAAAGACTTTTACATTTGGCTCATTTTGCCATTCTTTGTCATGAGTAATTACTAAGAGTGTATTTTTTTTATTTTCTAGTAATTTTTTAATTACTACTTTTTTTGATGCAGGATCAAGAGCGGATGTAACTTCATCCAAAATAACTACTTTTCGTTTTAGAAGTAATGCCACTACTAAAGCCAGGCGTTGTCTTTCACCTCCAGAAAGTTTTGAGATGTCTTTTTCCAATAAAGATATATCAAGATCAAAATCATTCATTTGTTTTTCTAGTTCTTGTTGAGAAAATTTATTTTGTGAGTTATTAGTAAATGAAAAGTATTCATTAATAATTTCTTTTACTAGACCTTCACCCATCATTACATCTTGATCTACATATGCAATTTGACTGCGAATCCACCAAATATTTTCTGGATTAGCTTTCTTGTTTTTAAAAAATATTTCACCAGAATCTGGTTGTTTGAATCCTAAAATTAGATTGAGAAGGGTACTTTTACCAGTACCAGACTTACCAAAAACAACTACTTTTTCTCCTTTTTTTACAGAAAAGTTGCAATTATTAAATATTTCTTTAGTTTTGAATTTTAAAAATACATTTTTAAAATTAATAATAAATTTGTCTTTTTCCATGTGCTAATCATAGCAGAATTTATATTTTATATGGTTCTTGCCCAGATAAACTGATAAAATGCTAGAATAAAAGCATGAAACTCCAGATATGGCACGGAAAAATAAGTGGATATAAAACCGGAAAAATCCTGCACCACTTCATAGTGGATGTAGAAGCCTCTAAAACAGCA
>JABHWM010000029.1 GCA_018657765.1 Minisyncoccota bacterium
CCGTGGGGTCACATTTTCACCTTTTTCTTCTTCCAATGACCTAATTAGACTGAAAGATGGTGACAAATCAATGGTGTGTAATTTATTATCTTTACACAAGATTCCATTGGTGAATATACTTGTTTGCAGTTTTTGTTTCTTTACAACATCCATCTTTAACCACAGCTCATCAAGATTTAATAAAAAATTTCTAGTAAAAATATTCAAAATCTCTTTGTCATACTGCTCAATTCTTATATCTGATTTCTCTATCTCAAGAACCTGAATATTAATCCCAATTTTTTTAGCCTCTTCCTTTGCTTGCTCCAAGGTATATAAACCATCATCCTTTGCTTTTCTCAAGCTAGATAACTCAGATTTTTGATAGTTAATTCTTTTTTCAATTTTCTTAATTTTATTTTTTGATTTAGAAATTACCTTATCCCATTCATTAAAAACTAATTCTGAAAAAAGACTTATTACATTTTCTGATGGTTTTATATCTTTGAGAATTTTTGACAAATTATCATGAGCTAATTGAGTTCTAATCCTACTTGCCCTACATTTCTTATCCTTACACTCATAATAATAATATTTACCACCATTCCCAGATGAAGAGCATGTTGTCATGTGACCATTGCATACACCACATCTAATAAAACCCTTCAGTGGATAAATACTTGCATCTTTATATGAGTATTTTTTCTTTTTTAAAATAACTAGACTGTGAGCTTTATTCCAGGTTTCTTTATCAATGATTGGCTCATGCTTGCCCTCTTGATACTTATCCCATTTTTTAACATACATTTCTCCATAATAAAAGGTCTTTTCAAGTATTTTTTTTATAGTTTTATGACTGGCTTTTGATTGATAATAATCTTCAAATCCATCCCCATTCATTATCTCAGCAAGCTGTGTTTTATTATATAAACCAGTAGCTGCTTTCTGAAACATGTTTTTAATTATTGGAAAAAGATCATCATCAACTATTGGAGGCATACCCTTGTTCTGTTCTTTTATTAGATATTTTCTTTTATAGCCAATTGGGGGTTTAAATGGCCATAATCCATTTCTAAAAACAGCCTTCATGCTAGCTAGAACTCTTTCACCCTTCATCTCATTATCAACCTGTGCAAGAACAAGAATCATGCTTCTCATGCCTCTGCCCATTGCACTTTCATCAGTCTTCTCTGTAACTGAAACAACTTCTATTCCATATTTTGCCAGCTCCTTAATAATCCACAGAGCTTGCTCAGTATTTCTTCCCAACCTATCAAGCTTGTAAATATAAACCTTTTTAATATTGCTTTTTTTTGTACAACAATCATTTAGCATCTTCTTCAAAGCAGGTCTTCCACTAATAGATTTTCCTGATTTTCCCTCATCTGAGTAAACTTCTCTTATTACATCTCCATTATTTTTAGCCTCCAGCCTACAAAGCTTTTCTTGGATAGATAAACTATTATTATCAATTTGAGATGGATCAGAAACTCTTCTATAAATTACACTGCTTGTTTGCATATTGCCAAATTATGGCATGGTTAGTATTAAATAACTAACTAATAGCCACATCTTTCTCTATTAATTTACTAAAAAAAATATCTTTTAGTAGGTTTGCTGCTTCAATATCAGCCTCTATTTCTTTATCAGTTAAATGCTTAGATCTTATACCTAGGGTTTTTCTTGCTTGTTTTACTGTCATTACTTGAACCAATACCAACTTACTTAATAAGTTTTCAGGTTCAAGTTCAGGTTTAAGTTAAATCCTCATGCTAATTTTTATTGTTCATGGCATACATTCTGTTTAATTTTTCCATTGTTTCATCTGATAGTCCTTCTGATGGAATGTCTTCTATTTGCATACTTTCTAAGCCCAATATTTTTGCTTGAAATTTAAGTGCATCTAAAGCCAGTCTAAAAAATCCAACCTTAGCATTTTCATTTTTAGTTTTTTCTGCATCACCTGACCTCTCCCTTTCAAATAATTCAGATTTCTTAATAATTCTCAATCTATCTAGCTTTGGGTTTATATTTTTTTCCAACCACATAGACTCAACAGCCTCTAAATATATTTTTGCTGTGTGATCATCATTAATATCATCTATTTTTTTAGTAATCTCTGAAGGCCTTGTAAACCCCCTAAGGATTACACTCTCAACCCTACTTAATATCTTTGCCTGTACTTCTAGTTTTTTTGACACAATCATGCCCTTTCAAATGAATTGCTATCTCAATTTGAAAAATAGAGTACCATAAATTATTTAAGAAGGTATTTCTTCCTATTTAGAAAGTTCAATTGATATAAAAAAATATAAAATGATATATTATTTATTAAGTAATTAATAACATAGAATCAAGCTTATGAGTAAGTCACAAAAACCCTCTTATATTGTTAAAAAAATTGAAACTGAAAAAGTTTTTAAACATTGGTTTCAGCAATTAAAACTAATTGAAGAGAAATTCCTCAAAAGCATGGACCCTGAACTGTCATTTCAAATAGTATATTTATGGTTCTTGCCCAGATAAACTGATAAAATGCTAGAATAAAAGCATGAAACTCCAGATATGGCACGGAAAAATAAGTGGATATAAAACCGGAAAAATCCTGCACCACTTCATAGTGGATGTAGAAGCCTCTAAAACAGCA
>JABHWM010000030.1 GCA_018657765.1 Minisyncoccota bacterium
AAACCTCTCGATGAAAACAGCCCTATCCAACTTCAACTAGCAGAAGAAGCTAGTATGGCTGGCCAAGTAAATAACTCTAGATTCGAGATTGTTGATGAACTAGGAACTCCAGTGGCTACTATCTCTGCAGCTGGAAAAGCACAATTCGCAGGAGGTGTCGGAGTAGACACTGAAGACATCACTCTCTCTAGCCCAGGAATATTCACTACTACCAAGACAGCTGGTAAAGCATACCTCTCTGCTGGATCTACTTACGTTACGATCAAATCTGAAGACATTACAGAGGATACTCTTATTTATGTAACACCTCTGGGTAGTACCAATAATCAAGTTCTCTATGTCAAAAACCAGATAGCAGAAGATCAGAATACACTAGTCAAAGAAGGTAACTTTGTAGTCGGCCTAGACTTCGCTCTTACTCAAGATGTTGAGTTCAACTGGTGGTTAGTGCAGTAACGTTACTCCAACAAAATATTATTTTATACTTCTACCCTCAACAGTAAGATTATCTAAAGTTTATTTTTAGTCTCATTTTAGTCAGTTAGATGTCACTTTAACCTCTTACATTAAAACTAAATGGAAATAATCATTAAAAGTTCTGTCGAAAAATTTATTAGAAAATCTCCAAAAAAAATATCTTCCAAGATCATGAAAATGATTGAATTACTTGGTAAACTTGAATACAAATTATCAATGCCTTATGCCAAAAAAATAACAAACAATATTTATGAATTAAGAATAAGAGGAAAACAAGACGTTAGAATTTTTTACACATTTAAAAAAAATAAAGCTATTTTATTTCATGCCTTTATTAAAAAGACTAATAAAATACCAAAAAGAGAACTGAAAACTGTACTTAGAAAAATAAATAATATAGAAAATACATAACAGATATGTTATATTTAAAATCATGAAAAAACAAAAACACATAACATTTGAAGAATTTGAAAAAGAACTCCTCAAAGATCCAGAATTCAAGAAAGAATATGATCTTCTAGAGCCAGAATTCGCTATTATTGAGGCAATACTCAAAAAAAGAATAGAAAGTGGCTTATCTCAAAAACAGCTAGCAGAAAAAATAGGCACAAAACAATCTGCTATTTCTAGAATAGAAAACGGAAATGCCAATCCTTCTCTGAAATTTCTACAAAAAATAGCTAAAGGTTTGGATACAAAACTCAAGATTTCTTTTGTATAGATTGAGAGAAATATCTTTAAAAGAAGTAACGTTAGCAAAAAAGAGAGAAGGTAAAAAAGGTAAATCCCAAAAGGAGAGAAGCCAACCTAAACTTCACTTATAACTTCAAAACCTCGCATACTACCCACAACAGAGTAACCAATTACTTTGATTCCAGACTTTGCTATGTTTTTTATCTTTCCAGCAGTCTGATTCAGAGTAGAACCAGATCCTACAGCATCATCAATAAGTAATACATTACCGCTTATTTTTTGGTTCGGATTAACAGCAATAGTTTCTTTTGCATTGATAATTCTATCTTCTAGCCTACGAAGTGTTTTCTGGGCAACTTTGACTTTACTAGAAGTTTTATTGATCACTAACTCTGGTAACTCAAAACTAAAACCTTTTTTTAGATAAGATAAAAACTGTACTTTTCTATCAACAGTAGGAGGAATAAAACCTACTATTGTTATTTCATACTTACTAATCAAATTAACTAGATGTTGTTGAATCAATCCACTTATTTCTCTAATCACCTCTTTATTCTGAGAGGATTTTCCCACATAAACTAATTGCCCCAATTTTGTTTTACCAAAGTGATCAACTGTATAAAAATCACCATAGTAAAGGCTATCCAAATAAATACTTTGCTTATCTTTTACATCTGTTAGTTTTTGTTTTGCAGAAATAACTCCATCTTTTCTGAGTTTATTAATTTCCTGAAACTTTTTTACAAAAAGATACTTTTGTTTATCTACACTATAGCCATTTTTTTTACACCAAGTACTAAAACCACTCATACCTCTGATAATTTTTCCAACTGGAGAAACATAAACATAATTTTGTTCTATCAAAAGGTCGTCAAAACTTGTGTTATCTATCACTATTTTTTCACTAGATTTAAGACTGTAATAAACTTTTGGAGTACTACCCACTTTTTCAATAAGCTGTTCATCCAAAAGCCTCCTCAGATGTTTATATAAATTCTTGTTAGAAATACCTATTTTAGCAGCCAACTCTGACGCTCTAACTGGGGCATATTTTTTTATTTGTTCAAAAACTAATCTCGTTTCTTTTGTCATAAAATATATTTTATCATATTTTATTATAAAATAGGTGAATATTAACCCATCCATATTCACCCCTATCACTCCCCATTCCCCCCACTTCAATATTTTGCTATCATAAAACTTGAGAGAAGATAACCTTTTCTTCTAATATTATGCTTGCTAGATATACAAAAAGTCCTAATTTAAAAAATTTTCTTTATATCCTATTAATCATTTCAGTAGGAATCTTTCTTTTAAGAAGCTATAAATCTAAACCTGTTTTTTCACCCCCCATACACCAGACAGGTGTCTTCCAAGACCCAGAACAAATTAATCTAAAAATTCAACCAGTTCTTCTGAGCAAGTATAAATATCAAAATAGCAATTCATTTCACCAAACCTCATTTCAACAAAACCCTGCAGCTCAATCTGCTATTCATTTCACTAATAAATATTCTAATCTTTCTTTTTTTACCAACTCAATCCAATCTTTTGGAACCGTTAATGAAAAAGTTAAACCAACAACCCAAAATAATACTATTACTTATAAATCGATATTTCCAAATACAGATCTAAAATATACTGTTAATCCAAACCAATTACTAGAAGAATTCATTGTTTATGATAAAAATACTGCCTTGAAAATGATAGAAATATCTCAAACTCTTGATCGTAGTAATATCGATTCATATCAAGAAATGGATAATGGTTCTATTAAACTTTTTTATCAAGAAAATTTAGTTGCTACCATTCCCATTCCAGTGATGTATGAATTAAAAGATAAAGCAATAAAATCTTATGACCTAAAATATGAAGTTAAGGAACTGGATAAAGATACTCTTTCTATCACCAAAGTAATAAATCAAGAAGGCCAAGATTGGCTCAATGATAAAAAAAGAATTTACCCAATTGTAATTGATCTTGTAATTGATAATGCTGATAATGCTGCTAGTTGGATTAGCTCTGATCCCATCAGTAGTGTTGTCTCCCAAGAGACTACTATTAAACAAGAAGGGACTGGCAGTATTAAAATTGACACAACTGCAGAATCTACCAGTACCACTGACCTGATGGAATATTCTTCTGACTCAACTGCTCAGACAGCTTATATAAACGAAAGTACCAGCAATACAGCAACTGCCACAGGTGGAACTATTACCAATGTGGGTGGATTTCGCATCCACACTTTTACTAGTTCTGGAACTTTCACTCCCAACGGATCTATGAATAATGTAGAAGTCCTTGTTGTAGGTGGTGGTGGTGGTGGATCTAGTAGCCCTTGGGGTGGTGGTGGTGGTGGTGCTGGTGGTGTTCTATACAAAACTAATCATTCCCTTAGCACTGCTACAACAGTCACAGTTGGAGCAGGAGGAGGAGCTGGAGCAACTGGCGCGCATTCATATTTTGGTAGTCTGCAAGCCTTTGGTGGAGGTAAAGCTGGAACAAGCCAAACTGCATCTACAAGAAATGGTGGATCTGGTGGTGGTGCTGGACACATGAATCCAGCTGGAGCCGCAAGTGCTACTACCCAAACCAGTAATAACGGAGGAACAGGTTATGGCAGAAATGGAGGAGCTTCAACTTATGGTGGCACTTATCCCTGTGGTTCTGGTGGTGGAGCTACTAACGCAGGTAGTTCAGGAGGAACTGGTGGTCTAGGTAGAGCGTTCTCAATAAGTGGTTCATCAAAATACTATGCTGGTGGAGGTGGACAATCTAGCAGCACAGGTGGCGCCACTGCTGGCGGTACTGGAGGTGGTGGTGCTGGAAACTCTACTGGTAATGGAGGTAATGGAACAGCCTATACTGGAGGTGGTGGTGGTGGATCAAAAGGTGGTACTGGTGGCTCTGGTGGAAAAGGAGTTGTTATTATCAGATATCCTCTATCCACTTCATTACCTATTGGAGGAACTATAACTACTAATGGTAACTATCGCATTCATAAATATACTTCCGCTTCAAAAGATATATTCTACAATCCAAACAACTCTCTAAATATAGAAGTTCTTCTTATAGGTGGTGGTGGTGGTGGAACTGGTAGCCCTTGGGGTGGTGGTGGTGGTGGTGCTGGTGGTGTTCTATACAAAGCCGTTCATGCAGTTGGCACAGGCACTACAGGAGTCACAGTTGGAATAGGTGGAACACAAACTTTACCAGGAGTACACTCTTATTTTGGTAGTCTACTAGCTTATGGAGGAGGCAGAGCTAATACAAACCAAACTGAAAGTGTTAGAAACGGTGGATCTGGTGGTGGTGCTGGACATATGAATCCAGCTGGAGGAGTAAGTGCCTCTACTCAAACTAGTAATAATGGAGGAACTGGATACGGCAATGGTGGCGGAGGATCTATTTACTCTGGCGTTATACCCTGTGGTTCTGGAGGTGGAGCTGGTGGTGCAGGTACAACTGGTGGTGTCGGAGGTGCAGGTAGAGCATTTTCAATAACTGGCTCATCTATCTACTATGCTGGAGGAGGTGGACAATCTACAAACTCAGGTGGTGCCACTGCTGGCGGTACTGGAGGTGGTGGTACTGGTAACTATTCTGGTAATGGAGGTAATGGAACAGCCAATAAAGGAGGTGGTGGTGGTGGATCAAAAGGAGGCTCTGGTGGCTCTGGTGGTTCTGGAGTTGTTATTATTAGATATCTAAAACCAATGCTATCTTACTCAGAATCTACTATTAAAACTCAAGGAAGTTATTCACTCAAAGGCATTGCCACTACTGCCAGTCTCAACAAAACTCTTACTCGTACTATTTCTCCTACTCTTAATCTTACTAGTCACAACACAATCAACTTTGATCTCAGATCATCTCGCACTGGAAGTAACATCAAAATTGCTATCCACGATTCAGGTGGTACCACTACCGAGATTACCCCCAATATTACCTCTGCTGGAGTATTTCAAAGCTTTGACTTTGATATCTCTGGTGTTAGTGATTCTAATAAAGATAATATTGATAAAATTATTATTACCATAGTCAATGCTAGTGCCGTTAATACTTTTTATATTGATAATATAACTTCAGTAGCTAGTTCTTTAAATAACACTATTTCTCTAAGTAAATCTGCTACTGATTTAACTGGATCTGCCATTAGTTTTTGGATTAGATCAGATACATCTGGTAGTTTTACTAGATTTCAATTTGGTGAAATTATAAATAGCGAACAAACCTATGATTTCACTATTAATTCAGCAAATACCTGGGAACAGAAGACCTGGGATCTTTCCTCAATTCCTGCTGGAGATCGCAATGAAGTAACAGAATTTGCTTTCAAATTTACTTCTGATACATCTGGAGCAATCTTATATTTTGATGATATCCAAGTTGGGGCTCCACCACCAACTCCAACTCCCACCCCAGTACCTCTAGAAATACTCAATGGTGAAAGTAATGGAGCCAATTCTTGTTATTTAGAAGAATCTCCTCATGATGATGAGATCATTATTCATTGGACTGATGAAGCTACTGATGAAATTGGATATGAAATAGAAAGACTTGATAATTCTATATCATGGTCAACTATAGATATTACTTCACCAAATGCAGAATCTTATGCAGATAGCAGTGTTGTTACTGGTAATAACTACAGATATAGAATTAGAAAAAGAACTGATGATAGTGGTACTGGAGAGTGGTGTGGAACACCACAAGTTAGCATAAAAGATGGAAACTTCCAAATGGAGGGCCTTCAACTAGAAGGAATTAAACTAGATTAAAAGATAATATCTTCTCATAAAATCTTTACCAACATTAATTAATTATTTATTAAATTGAAAAACCAATTACCAAATACTTTTATTTAACGACCCTAAACTGAAAGTTTACGGGAGTAAAATAAAAATATTTGGTATACAAGCAACAACCCTAAGCTGAAAGCTTACGAGCATAAAATAAAAGTATTTGGATAAAAAAATAAAACTAAATTTATATGACGACCCCAAACCAAAGGTTTACGAGAGGATAATAAATTAAGTTTTATTTTTATAAAAAGTTACTCACAAGTATAATAAGCATTAGCCACAGGAACCGCTATTCCACATCTTGTAGCACTAGCTGCAATCTCTGCATCAGATCCATTTTCCAACACAGAATATAGCTCATAACCATCTCCGGTATCAGTTTGAAGATAAACAAAACTATCTGGAAGATCCTTCATATAAGTAGTTCCATTAGTTCCTGTTGTTTCCAAATTTGTAGCACAAGCAGTAGTACCAGGGGTTGCATAATCACCACAACCCAGAATAGCTCCACCAGAACTAGCTGGATATATTTGATAATCGTTATAGTGCAAACGCAAAGCATTCTTTAGCTGAATCAAAGCATTCTTATTCTTTGAATCACGAGCCCGCTCACGAGCACCCAATAAATTGGGTAAAGCAACCGCTGCCAAAACTCCAATAATAGAGATAACTACCAAGAGTTCTACCAAAGTAAAACCTATACTAAACTTGGCCGGTTTTCTTTTTTTATCATTTGTTTGTTTCATATTTTTTTCTTTGATACTTTTACATTTTTCAACACTAACCACTACTCCACCACCAAAGCATGCCCCGTTGCCGGATCTGTATTAGTGCTAGCTATTCCATAGTTACAAGTAATTGAAGATTCAACTCCACAATCAGTACCTGTGTAAACTTGAACACTTCCGCCACTCTTGTTTACATCTCCATCATTCTCGTTTTCCAAAATGGCATAAAGCTGAAACTGTGATCCATCACTAGAAGTATAGTAATAAGTACTGCCACCAGGATCCATCGGTAATAAATTCATATATAAAGTAGAGACATTGTCTGGATCAACAAAAGCCTCTCCCCAATCTTGCCCTAATATTCCATCTTTACCTGTATAAATAGGATAAACCCCTTTGTCATTATAATAAAATTCCAAAGACCTAGCTATATTTTGAATATCTGTTTTTCTTGCAGAATCTCTAGATTTTCTCTGAGAACTCATAAAACTTCCCAATCCAACCACCAACAATAAAGCCAAAATAACCATAACAATCAAAAGTTCTATCATGGTAAAACCAGCACTCTTACTAGAAAGAATCTTTTTTAGAGAATTCCTTTTTGAGTTTTTTGAAGTTATATTTTTCATTTTCACCTTTGTTTTTTTGTCAAAAATCGATTAATTATCTTTACCAGAACTATCTTTCACATCTTAGTACTAGAGGTACATCATCCTCTGTACAACTATTTGTACAGCCACTTACTGCAAAACACTCATCATAAGAAATATAAGTATCTGGACAACCAGCTGTTGGTAAGTAGTCAAATGTATAGTGATAACAAGCACCATCTGGAGAAATCACCCATGCCCCAGGCTCAAGAGTAGGAGTTGGAGCTGCCGTTGCTGTTGGAGCTGGAGTAGGACCAGCAACTTGATCCCACAATGGAGAGGTAATAATATCTCCCATGGCTATTCCATAGTTATAACTAACATCTGCATAACCACAGCCAGTAACTGCACTACAACCCACGTCTTCTATCCCTGGATCTTGAATATTAGCTATTTGAGTCAAAACTCTATAGCCATCACAAAAATCACCATATAGAGAAAATCCAACATAAGACAACTGATCTTGAGGGTCACAAGGAATTTCATTCAGATAAGGTTGTAAATCGGTTCCTCCACAGTTATCCAACATCTCCAGATCTGGGTAACATTGGTTATCATTATAGTAGTCTTCAAAAGCTACCCTCAGATCTTCTAGATCATCTTTTCTTTGAGCATCTTTTGCTTTTGAAATTTGTCTATTAAAACTCCCAAGCATTAAAACTCCAAGAATAGCAAGAATAGCCACGACGATTAATATTTCTATCAATGACATACCTTGTGTATCAAAACCATTCTGAATGGTCTTTTTTTGTTTTTTTAGCCAGGAAAATGACATGGTTTTCGGGTAAATTTCCCCTTTCATCTAAATGAATTTCCTACTACTCTTAGTATCAAGAAATAACTATACTGGAACTACATATGAAAAACAATTCTGCCCTATCTTTTGTCCAAGCTGCATCCGCAGTTATTTTAAGAGCTCTCATAGTTCTTACTCCTCTATTAGTAGTTCCTTATACTAGGAATTTAATAGTAGATTCAAAAAGTTTCTTACTTTTCATTACAGCTCTCTTGGTAACTTTAGGCTTTGCTATCAAGACTTTCTCCAAGAAAAAATGGGAATTAGCTATCTCTCCACTCACTATGCCTTTGGCTCTATTTGGTGGTTCAGTATTGATATCTAGCTTTTTATCCCAAAAATACCCAGTAGAATCTCTCTTGGGAATTGGTGGAGCATATATATCTCTAGCAATTATCGGGATCCTCGGTAGTTCACTCGTAAAAGGAAACCACTCACAAAAGATTACTCAAACTCTAGGTATTACTGGAGCTGTCTTGAGTGTATCCATGTGGTTAGAGAAACTTGGAATTGGACCATCCCGCTTCCTCAATGCTATCTCTTCTTTTGATCTTCCTCAAAACCTCTTGTTCAACGTCAGTGGTTCATCATTTGTCGCTATCCAAGTTATCTTGGTAGCACTTGTAGGAATAATAGCTAGTGTTTTTGCCAAAAAGAACCTAACAACTAAAGATCTCGTGATAGGAGTTACTAATTTCTTAGGTCTTTCTTTGGGAATTTGGTCTATCATCCCAGGAAAAATCGCTGCAGTTACACTCACTCCTCTTCAAGCAAGTTGGACAGTAATGCTTCGTAGTCTAGAATCTTTACAAAGTGCTGTCATCGGACATGGACCAACTTCATACATTAATATGTACTCTAGATTCAAACCACTCTGGACCAATGGTCAAGATTACTGGCAGTTTAACTTTGGATCAGCTAGTAACCTTCCACTAACACTTGTTGTTACAGTCGGCTTACTAGGTGCTATTAGCTGGTTATTCTTAATGGCAAAGACTTTTTCTCAGATGAAAACTGCAAATAAAGATAGCAAGCCAGTTCTCTGGATGATACTTACTATCTTTGCAATTCAGCTTCTTGCCCCTGCAAATGTAGTTTTACTTTCTATCCAAGCAGCTCTCTTTGTCTTCTGGATAGCAGCTAACCAAAATCATTTTTCTTTACTTCAATTCAGAACTTGGAAAGTAAAATCTTTCCCTAAGAAACTTGAATTTGTCAAAAAAATATTTGGTAAGAGAAATTGGTTTATTAGTATAGTTTCGGTTTTAGTACTGGTTGCTACTCTAGGAACTTCTTACTTACTAGGTAGAGCTTACTTGGCTTACCACTATATGTATAAGGCTAATGCTGCTTTCAATGAAAAAAATATAGTAGAGCTATATGAGAATCAAAGAAAAGCTGTTGCTACTAACCGTTATCTAGATACTCTTCGCAGAGAATATGCTATGACCAACCTTCAGGTAGCCATTGCCCTTTCTAACAATGCAGATATTACAGAAGATGAGCAGAATCAATCTATCCAGCTTGTTAGCCAAGCTATTAGAGATGGAAAAGCTGCTACTCTCCTAGATCCAGCAGATGTAGATAACTGGACTACTTTGGCTGAGATATACAGAAACTTGATTGGAACTTCAGAAGAAGCAAGTAACTGGGCTGTTAGCAGTTTAGTCAGCGCTGTCCAAGTTAATCCAATTAATCCTAATCTTCGTTTAGAGATCGGTAGATTGGCTCTAGCTGATGGAAAAACAGAAGATGCTATTAGTTTCTTCGCTCAAGCTGCCGAACTAAAACCAGATATGGCTGCAGCTTACTATCATCTTGGTCTTGCTTTCCAATCAATGGAACAACTAGAAGACACCAAGAAAGCATGGCAAAGAGCTCTTCTTCTCTTGGACAATGGTTCTGATGATTATGCTGCTCTCAGCCAACAACTCTCAGAGTTAGATGCTGTTATCCAAACAAGCGGTGTAGCTCCAACACTAGAA
>JABHWM010000031.1 GCA_018657765.1 Minisyncoccota bacterium
CGCAGAAATTTAGCTGGAATTCCTTCAACTCAAGTTGTCTTATACGAACACATTTTTCGAGTAGTAATTTTACTTCCCTTTTTACCCAAATTTATTAAAGAATATAAGCAACTAAAGAAAAAAGACTGGTTAACAATAACGGCAATTGCAGTTTTCAGCGGTGCACTTGGAACTACTTTTTACACAGCAGCTTTATCTCAAGTTAATAGCATTAGCTACTCAGTTGTTGTTTTGCTTCAGCAAGTTAGACCGATATTTGCTATTGCCCTTGCCACACTTGTATTAAAAGAAAAAATTAACAAAAAATACATTACTTTTGCAATTCTAGCCTTAGTCTCTGCATATTTTCTCTCTTTTCCAGATTTCAGGCCAAATTTTATTGGTGGGAGCGCGGAACTAAAAGCTTCATTACTAGCTTTAGCAGCAGCAGCAATGTGGGGTTCAACAGTTGTCTTAAGCAAAATGTTATTAAGCAAGCTTAGCTATCTAGCAGCTGTCACTCTAAGGTTTATCATTGTCATCCCAGTTGCATATATCCTCACATTAATCATGGGGCACAATTACCCATTATCTAGCATTTCAGCTCAACAATGGCAGAACTTACTATACCTAGCACTTGTGACTGGTGTCTTTGGCTTTATTGCCTATTATAAAGGTCTAAAACACACAGAAGTTAAAATAGCCACATTTTCCGAATTTGCTTGGCCCGCCTCTGCAGCCTTTATTGGCTTTTTTTGGTTAGGAGATAGATTGACGGTAATTCAGATTATTGCAGCCATGGTTTTGGTGTCAGACATTTTAGTCATGTCACTTTTACCTAAAGATAAATAGTATAATACCCCAATGAAGCGCTTTGGGTTTTTATTTATCATTATCGCCTCGTTGTTTTGGAGCCTAGATGGTCTAATCCGTCGTTCTCTATACTCTCTTCCTCCCGCAACTGTGGTTATGCTCGAACATGTGTTCGGAGTCTTAATCACCCTACCTTTCTTGCCAAAAGTTTTAAAAGAATACAAAAAATTAAGAAAAGTTGATTGGCTAATTGTTTTTATCCTTACCTTAACCGCTTCAGTTCTAGCCACCATTTTTTACACCTCCGCCTTAGCAAAAGTTAACTACATCAATTTTTCAGTTGTCATCTTACTTCAACAAACTCAACCAATTTTCTCCATTCTTTTAGCAGCCCTACTACTAAAAGAAAAAATCACTCCAAAATTTCTAATTATTACTTTTATCGGTTTAATATCTGCTTACGTTTTAGCCTTTCCAAACTTATTACCAAACTTTACTAATCAACCGGAAGAGCTATCTGCCGCTATTCTTGCTATGGGGGCCGCTATTTTTTGGGGTGGCTCAAATACCTTAGGAAAAATGGTTTTAAAAAGAATCAGCCACATTGCTACAGCCATCTTGCGTTTTTCTCTTGCTATTCCTTTAGCATTTATTGTAGCCAAAATTACTCACCAGACCATACCACTATCTTTAATTACCCCCACTCAATGGTTAAGTATGTTGGGAATTGCCTTAACATCGGGTATGGTTGCTTTCATTATTTTCTATAAAGGTCTTCAGTACACTCAAGTAAAAACAGCTACCTTCCTTAAACTATCATGGCCAGTTTTTGCTACTATTTTAGGTTGGATTGTCTTAAAAGAAAGATTAAATCTTGTCCAAATAATTGCAGCTATAGTATTATCTGCAGACATTATTGTCTTATCTTTAGACAAAGCTACCCATGAAGAAACTAAATAAACCTATACCCACAACAGGTGTTGTCATTTCAGGTAGTAAAATAGGGCGAACAATAAATTACCCCACCGCCAACATTAAGGTTAAACAGTCATTTACCCCCAAACCCGGTGTTTATTTATCTCTATCTAAAGTTAACTCAAAATCTTATCTTGGCCTGGCTTACTACGGACCTCAATACATAAACAAAAAAAATATCACCAATCTTCTTGAAGTTTATCTTTTTGATTTCAATAAAGACATTTACTCAAAATCCATAAAAATAGAGTTAACTCACTACCTTAGACCTCCCAAAAAAGTTAAAAACATAAACGGTCTTAAAGCATTAATCAAAAAAGACTTTTTAAAACTCCAAGACTACCTAGTTTTAACCAACAAAAAGGATCAAATTATAGGCGTGGAAGAAATCTTAAAAGCTCATCAAAATCCACCACAGCTACACAGAGCCACTTCAGTTTTAATCTTTAACTCAAAAAAAGAACTCCTTCTTCAAAAAAGAAGCAATCAAAAACCACTCTGGCCCCGATACTGGTCAAACACTTGCTGTGGTAACAAACGACCAGAATTATCAATGAAGCAATTTGCTCAGCAAAGACTTCAGTTTGAAATGGGTCTTAAGGTGGATTTAAAGTATTTCTACAAATTTACCTACAAAGCTAGATACAACAAAAAACTATCTGAACACGAGATTGACTATGTTTATTTAGGTGTAACTGACAAGAAACCAACTCTAAACCCTAAAGAAGCAAAAGACTTTCAGTACATTTCAATACCTGATCTAAAAAAAGATATCAAGCTAAATCCAAAGAAATACACCCCTTGGTTAAAACTAATCATGAAAAAAGTCACCCCGTCTGTTATATTAACCTCATGAGAATTGCCGTTATTGGTACTGGTTATGTTGGCCTAGTTAGTTGTGCTCTATTTGCCGAACTTAATCATCAAGTTATTGGCTTAGACGTTGATAAAGACAAAATAAGCAAGTTAAAGAAGGGTCAGGTTACTATCTATGAACCAGGCCTAGAATCTTTATTCCAAAAACACTTAAACTCTGGCAAGCTAACATTTACTACTGACTACAAAAAAGCTATCAAAGATATTGAAGTTGCTTTCATTTGTGTCGGCACACCACCAAAGAAAGATGGTAGTTACGACTCAAAATATGTTTATGCTTCTGCAGAATCAATTGCCAAGAACTTAAAGAAATATGCAGTGATTGTCATCAAAAGCACCGTCCCACCATCAACCACAACTAGAGTTAAAAAAATATTTGCCACTCACGCAAAAGTTAAGTATGACATAGCTTCAACTCCAGAATTTTTAAGAGAAGGTTCTGCCATAAACGACGCTCTTCATCCATCAAGAATTGTTCTAGGGGTTGAGTCAAAAAAAGCTGAAAAAGTTTTAAGATCAGTTCACAAGAAGCTCAAAGCAGAGGTTGTTGTCACCACTCCTCAGTCAGCCCAGCTCATCAAGTATGCCAGCAACTCAATGCTGGCCACCAAGATTTCATTTATCAACGCCATGGCAATAATCTGTGACAAAGTAGATGCAGACATCAATGATGTTGCTCTTGGTCTTGGTCTAGACCCTCGGATTGGTCAAAGTTTTCTAGAGGCCGGTCTTGGCTATGGAGGTTCATGTTTCCCAAAAGACACCTGGGCTCTAATCGCTTACGCCAAGAAACTTGGCTATGATTTTAATTTTCTAAAGCAAGTTGACCAAGTCAACCAAGACCAAATTAAATACTTTATTACAAAAATAAAAAAAGTTTATCCATCTCTTAAAGGAAAAACCCTTACAGTTTTAGGCTTAGCTTTTAAACCCAACACAGACGATCTTCGCGAATCAAGATCAATAGAGCTTGTAAATAGATTGCTTAAATTAGGAGCCAAGGTAAATGTATACGATCCTGTGGCAAATGATCTAGCCAAAGATGTTCTTAAAGGAGTTAAATTTTTCAACTCAGCTCCTTTAAGCTTAATTAACTCAGATGGTCTAGTTTTAGCTACAAAGTGGCAAGAATTTGGAGACTTAAACTTGAGAAAAGTAAAAAAATCAATGAAAAACCCAGTAATTTTTGACTCCAGAAACTTCTTTGATCCAAGTAAAGTAAAAAAACTTGGATTTAAATACCAAGGGATCGGTCGATCATGAAAACAGCATTTATTACCGGCATTACCGGTCAAGATGGATCTTATTTAGCTGAACTACTCCTAGAAAAAAACTACAAAGTTGTTGGATTAGTTAGCGCCAAACATGATATTGGCTCTCAAAATATTAACCACTTCAAAGACAAGCTGATCTTGGAGGAAGGAGATTTACTAGACAAAGACTCATTAGAAAGAATTATCAAAAAATACACTCCAACTGAAATATACAACTTAGCAGGTTTAACTTTTGTGCCTGCATCTTGGAAGAGTCCAAGCTTAACCATAGACATCAACACACTAGGTTTATCAAGAATTATTGAAATTGTTAGAGATTTTTCTCCTTCTACCAAAGTCTATCAAGCCACTTCTGCAAAAATATTTGGCATTCCAGAAATCACCCCTCAAACAGAAACCACTCCTCCCAATCCAGTTGACCCGTATGGTGTCTCCAAAACAGCTGCCCACCAACTAGTTAGTACAGTTCGCAAACAATTCAATTTATTTGCAGTTTCTGGAATTTTGTACAACCATGAATCTGAGCGTCGAGGAATTGAGTTTGTTACCAGAAAAATAACCAACACCGCCGTTAAGATAAAGTTAGGTTTAGAAAAAGAACTAATGCTTGGTAATCTAGAAGCTACTCAAGATTGGGGTTATGCTCCAGATTACGTCAAAGCCATGTGGCTCATGCTACAAAATGATAAACCCACCGACTACATCATAGCTTCTGGTGAACTCCATTCAGTCAAAGAAGTTTGTCAGATTGCTTTTACCCATCTTGACTTAAACTACGAAGATTATGTTAAGATCGACGAGAAATTTTTTAGAAAAACTGAAAGTCAATTAATTATTGGAGATCCAAAAAAGGCTAAAAAAGAGTTAGGTTGGAAACCAGAATTCAGTTTTAAAGATATGATTATCAAAATGGTTGAAAATGATTTAAAATTACTCAAAGGAGACAATAAATGAAAAAAGCTTTTATTACCGGTATCACCGGACAAGACGGCTCATATCTAGCCGAATTTTTACTTAAAAAAAACTACCAAGTTTTTGGACTAACCAGAAGAACTAGTACTTCAAACCACGATCGAATCAAAGATATAGTTGATGACATCACTCTAGTTTCAGGAGATTTGCTTGACCAACACTCAATCTCTCATGCCATCAAGGAAGCTCAGCCAGACGAAGTTTACAACTTAGCCGCTCAATCATTTGTCCCCACTTCTTGGTCTCAGCCAGTCTTAACAGGAGAATTTACCGCTCTAGGGGTTACTCGAGTTTTAGAAGCTCTAAGAATTGCCAAACCAGACGCCAAATTTTACCAAGCATCAAGTTCAGAAATGTTTGGCAAAGTCAGAATGACTCCTCAAACTGAAGAAACTCCCTTTTATCCTAGAAGTCCATACGGTGTTGCCAAAGTTTATGGTCACTGGATCACAGTTAACTACAGAGAATCTTTTGACATGTTTGCTGTTTCAGGCATCCTTTTCAATCACGAATCAGAAAGAAGAGGTTTAGAGTTTGTTACCAGAAAAATAACTCACGGTGTTGCC
>JABHWM010000003.1 GCA_018657765.1 Minisyncoccota bacterium
CGTATAATAACTCAGTACTTATCATGAGAGTTGCTAGGCATTATCCTCTTTTCTTGCACCTTTATATTGAGTCATAAGCTTGGTAAAATGCACCAAGTATTCTTGGGAAAGCGGTTCAAAATAAGAATCGTCTTCCGCACAAAGTTATGAATATTCAAGATGATATTTACTATGCTGTGGCACACAGATCTGATGATGAAATTAAGTCATTTTCTTCTAGATATGATAATTTTCAAGAGAATCTTATTCCAGAGATATTTAAAGAATCTTTGGGTTGGAAAGTAACTAAGTTTAAACGATCCAGTAGTTGGGGAAGTTCTCATGTTATTTATTTTGTGAGTACTGCTGACTATCCAGAACAAGTTGTTTTTAGGGCTAATCTAGGAGTAAATCCAGTTCCAGAAGGAGTAATGGAAGTTGAAAAACTTATTACTCGTGATGTGAAAAAAGTTGGTCTAAGGACAAATGAAATTTTATATAGTGATATCTCTAGAAAAAAATTCCCTTTTGATTTCCAAATACAAAAGAAACTTGTTGGAAAAGATCCAGAAGTTGATTTTCCTGGTTCCAAAGAAGACTATGACAGGTTGTCTTACCAAATAGGTGAATATGTTGCTAGATATCACTCACTGGAGTATCCCCTTTTTGGTAGATTTGATAATAATACTGCTATAAAAGGAAAATTACAGGGAACAAAACCAGAGTTTTCTCAATATATAGAGACTTGCTTGGATGATGATCTCAGGAAGTTAGTAGAGTTTGGGCTGATTAAATCAAAAAAACTCACTCAAATTCAAGAGTTTTTTGTAGAAAATAAGAAAATTATGGATATTAAGCAGGGTGTTTTGAATCATCATGATCTTGCAGATCATAATTTAATGTTTGATGAAAAAGGATTAGTAGGTCTTTTTGATTGGGAAGCTGCGGTTATTGGAGATCCAGTTCTTGATTTAGCTTCATGCCCCACTTGGAGAACCATTTACCCTAGAGAAGAACAGCTTTTAGCTGGTTATGCTTCAATTAGGACTCTTCCAGAGCTGTTTTTAGAGAAAAAAGCAGTTTATATGCTTCGCACCATGATTTGGAAGGCAGTTTATGCTGTTCGGATGGATATTATGACTCCCGGAAGGATGCAGAAGTTTCATGATTCTTTATTAATGGCTGGAATAGATCATTAGTTTTTTATTTAATTTTTCAAAAGTTAGCACAAAAAAATCCCATCTAATGAATGGGACTCTTTTGTCTCAGAACGTACTTCCCGGTGAGGGAAACCCTTCTGAGGTATTAACTACTATATCAAATAATATCGAAAAGTCAAGAAAGGAATCATTCTCTCTCATTTTATTACAAAATGCAATATCATCCTTTTTTTATTATTGGGATGTATTTAGCATATTTTCTGTAAAATGAAATTTATTTTTCTTCTGTCTCACCCATCGCAAACTCGAGGACATTTGCGTCTGTTTTCATTGTTTTTCCTAGTTCTCTGTCGTCATAGCGCATTTCGGCCATCCATTGATTGACTGAATCTGCCCAACTCCCATCGCTACTAGGGGTGTATTTTCTCATGATTTGTTCTGGGGTTATTCTGCCTTGATCTACATAATAAGCTCTAAGTTCTCTTCCAGCTCTTTCGAAACCAGCTTCATAGGTATCAAAATCCAGGGTTCCTCTTTCATGAATACCGAATCCCAGGCAGTTGTGAGGTGCTCCAGAATGTGTGTTTTTACAGAGGTTACTCTCTTGCATAGCAATAGATGGTAAAAGACGAAAGTCCAAGTTGTATCTATCTGCAATTTCTACAAGTTTTTGGCCATAGAAATCATAAGGAACCATTGGTGAGTGATGTCTCTCGAGGAATTTGGCGATTATTTCTCCACGGCCGTCATCTGTCTCGATAATTGTTTGGACACCCTTTACCTCTGGTTGATCTAGTGCTGCTATCGGGGTTTGTGAGTCTGTAGAAGTTTGAGCTGCTTTTTCAGCCTGGGCTTTTTTTGCTAATGAATAGAAA
This sequence comes from Minisyncoccota bacterium, assembly GCA_018657765.1. Taxonomy (GTDB): domain Bacteria; phylum Patescibacteriota; class Microgenomatia; order UBA1400; family PJMF01; genus CG2-30-36-39. The sequence continues at coordinate 2,015 of JABHWM010000003.1, forward strand.
TGAGTACTAGCTATACTGATGAGAATAGCTCCAGTTGTAGCTAAAATCCAGGCATAGGCCACGAATAGTGTTTTGAAGGAAGCTTTTTTCCGAGCTTTCATATAAAAGCAGTATAACAGTTATCTTAAAATATGAAATTTCTAGTTGATTTACTCAAGCGTTGTGGTAAAGTTAGACTATTCTTTAACATAGTGCATACAAAAGCACAAAAGTTAGTCTGCGGGTATGGTGTAGTGGTAGCACAATAGATTTCCAATCTCTTAGCGGGGGTTCAATTCCCCCTACCCGCTCATAAAGTAGAAAAAGCTCCAAAAGGGAGCTTTTTTTATTTAATAAAAAACTACCACTTGGTCTACCCCCCACTTATCTGCTTAAATAGAGATAGATGAATGAGATTATTTTTTTTGTACTAGGATTGATTGGTTTGTGGATAGGTTCTGAGTTTATTACCAGAGGATCTCTAGGTCTTTCTAGAAAATTTGGCTTGAGTGAGAGCTTTATTGGGATGGTAATTCTTTCTTTGGGTACAGATCTCCCAGAGATAGTTGTGTCTGTAACAGGAGCTATAGAGAAAAATCATGGTATAGACACCTCTGGGATTGTAGTTGGTAATGTGATTGGTTCTAATCTTGGACAGATGGTACTTACCCTAGGATTAGTAGGTTTTGTTGGTGGTACTATAAAGATCTCAAAAAAAGAAGGTTGGTATCAAGGTATATCATTGATTTTATCTACTTTGCTTTTTTTAGTTTTGGCGACTGATGGTCTTATTAGTAAACAAGACGGTTGGATTTTACTTTTGGGTTACTTGGTTTATTTCTTGTTCATTAGTAAGTCTAGTAAGACAATGGGCAAGAAGACCAAGAAAAAGAAACATAATTTTGGAAAGCTTTTGGCCTTACTAATTACTGGTTTAATAATAATTTTCCAATCTTCTACTTGGGTAATTACTACTGGAGTTGATCTTGCTATTCAGTTTGGTATTAATCAGATAGTCATAGGTGCTATCTTGGTGGGAATCGGGACTAGTTTACCAGAATTGGTAGTTTCAATGAATGCTTTGTCCAAGGGGGCCAAGAATCTTGCTATTAGTAATCTAGTTGGGAGTAATGTTGTTGATATTTTGTTAGCCCTGGGATTGGGCGCCACTATCTCTTCTTGGAAAGTAGATAGGCATGTTGCTCTTTTTGATTTACCGTTCTTACTTTTTACTATGGTTATAGTTGTATTATTTATGCTTTCTAGAAGGAAGCTCGAAAGAAAAGAATCATTGTTAATGATTGCTCTCTATGTAGTTTATGTTTCTTTAAAACTGATTGGATGGTAAGATTCTTCAATGAAAAATTGGCAACAAATCAAGCAAGACAATAATCTAAAGGAAAAACTTTTTGTTAGAGAACAGGTCTTTGATGGGATTCGCAGTTTTTTCAAAAAAGATGGTTTTCATGAGGTAGAAACACCTCTGATGGTAGCTTATCCAGGTACAGAGCCATTTCTAGAAGTTTTCGAGACAGAACTAGTTTCCCCAGAAAAAAAACAAAAGGCTTTTCTTTTGACTAGTCCAGAATTTGCAATGAAAAAATTAATCGCTGGAGGAATTGGTAATATTTTTCAGATCTGTAAAAGTTTTCGTAATAATGAAGGTATTAGTGAGCGTCATAATCCAGAATTTACTATTTTGGAGTGGTACAGAGTCAATGCTGATTACAGAGATATTATGGCTGATTTTGAGCAGTTACTTATGTTTTTACATAAAACTATTCATCAAACAGATAGTGGAATATTAACTTTCCAGGGAAAAAAATATGACATTACTCCACCCTATCCCAAGTTCTCTGTTGCAGAGGCATTTGAGAAATATGTGGGTGTGACAAAAGACCAGCTTTTATCTGAGGAAGCATTGAAAAAGGTTGCTAGAGAAAAAGGCTATGAGGTAACTGATGAAACAGATTGGGAAGGTGTTTATAACCAGCTTTTTCTCAATGAGATAGAGGCTAAGATAGCTACTCAAAACAAGCCAGTTATTTTATATGACTACCCTTCTAGTCAGGCAGCTCTCTCGAAAAGAAAAGAATCAGATCCACGTTTTGCAGAGCGATTTGAAGTTTATCTAGCAGGATTGGAGTTAGGGAATGCCTTTAGTGAATTAACAGATGCTGTTGAACAAAAAAAGCGTTTCCAAGAAGATCTAGCTTTACGTAGGAAACTCGGTAAAACAGAGTATGGACTAGATCAAGATTATATAGATGCTCTTGCTTCAGGTATTCCAGAAACTGGTGGTATTGCTGTTGGGGTGGATAGACTGATTATGCTAATGGCAGATGTGACTGATATCAAAGAAACATTGTTTTTCCCTGTTGAGGAAGTCTTTTATTCCTCCTGACAATACTTATTACTTGAGGTACAATCCCGTTTATGTCTAAATTAAAAGCTGGAAATATAAAAAAGGGTATTTATGTTCTTCATAATGGTAAGCCCCATTATGTAACAAAAACTCAATTTGTTTCACCTGGTAAAGGTTCTGCTTTTACTAGAGCGAAATTACAAAATCTTCGTTCTGGGGCAACTATAGAGTTTACATTCAAGTCACATGATTCTGTTGAAGAGTTGGATGTTGAATCTAGAGAATTACAGTTTTTATATAATATGGATGATGAGGTTGTTTTTATGGATCCTCGTTCTTATGAACAGACCAATGTTTCAGTTTCTTTACTTGATGGTAAAGAGAAATTTCTTGTTCCTGAGCTCAATGTTTATATTCAACTTTATGAAGATAAAGCTATTGGTGTAAAGTTACCTCCCAAGGTTAAAATGGAAGTAACTGAGGCAGAAGATGCTGTTGCTGGTGATCGTCAAAACGCTGGTAAAAAACCAGTAGTTATGGAAACAGGTTTAGTTGTTCAAGCTCCACTTTTTGTAAAAAAAGGTGAAAGTTTATTGATTGATACAGAAACTGGTGCATACCTTTCCAGATCAAATTAGGAAAAAATCAGGAGGTTGGGAATATCGTATTTTGCGGTATAATACCTTTTGTTAAAAACAAGATGGGTCCGTAGCTCAGTTGGTTAGAGCGACAGCCTTTTAAGCTGTGCGTCCCGGGTTCGAATCCCGGCGGACTCACCATCTATGAAAAATCTCCTTTAAGGGAGATTTTTTTATGGGAGTAAGTTTATTCCTTTATTTTTAGTTTTTAGCAATATTTTTTTATTATAAGTCTATTATATGATATAATGAAGAGGTTACCTGTTCTGAATAATCTTTCCTATTCTAGGGAAGGAGGATTTCAAATCTAATGGTGACAAAGGATGTAAAAACTGATGAATTTAAGAAATCCTAAGTCTATAAGACTTAAGAGAATAGGCTTGTTACTAGCCATTATTTTGGCTTCAGTGATTTGTCTTGCAGCTGGTCTCCTTTTTCTAGCAGAAACAGAAGCTGGAAACTGGCTAGTCATGGTGATTCTAACTGTCGGAGCAGCAGCCTTTGCATGGAGTTATTTAATTCCTCTGCTTTGCGGATTACCACTGGCGATAATCTTTGGAGTGCTCTTTTTAAGAAAGAGAAATTCCCTCCTAAGAAACCGCCGTCCTATCTCTTCTAGACGAAGCCGATTCTAGAAGAAAAAAGGTCCGCCTGCACCTTATTCAAAAGCAGGCAATTTTTCAAATTATTCTTTACGATGTTATTTTCTCTGCTAACCCCTGTTGATCCTCTCCCCTTTTTCCTCCATAATGAAGAAAGCAAATCCTTGGTATTAGTTCTTTTAGGAATTCTTATTTATGTCCGAAACATCCAAAAACCTTTTATATCTTCTTCCAGATGTAGCCTATATCGTTGAGCTAGTAAAAGGTAAAGATTCAGATGCTTTACAGATCAGTGATTATCTTCAAATAAATGGTAGTTTCATGAATGAAAATGAAATCTTAGAAGAAAGCGTTAAAAAGCTTGTTGGTAGAATCAAACCTAAAGAATATGACCTTATTCTTCCAGATTTTTTGTTTACTAATACTGTAATCACAGTAGAAGAAAAGGGTGAAGAAAAAATTCTAGCGCATGTAGAAAAAGAAGTTATCCCAGGGCTTGATATTTCTGAAGATACTCATGAACTTCACTCTTTTGTGTTAACAGAGTTCAAAGGACAAGCAAAAGTTCAGTTAGCTGCTCTAGAGAAAACAGTTCTCAAACCTTTGCAAAATGCATTTTCAAAAGAAAAAGACCTATCTATTAAACAAGTTGCTCCTTTAAGTTGGACAACTAAATCTTTAATTTCTCTAGAACCTTCCATCAGTATTATTCAGATGGGAGTTAATCTATATTTGGCTCAACATTACATAGGAGTTGATCAAGCTAATACTGCTGAAGTTGAGGATGCAGCCAAGCTTGTAGAAACAATTAAAACTCTTAAAGGAGCTGAACCAAGTATCCAGACAGTATATCTACTCGCGAATGCTCTCGTTGAAGAAAAACTAAACGAAGGTCTAAAGGGTATTCTCCCTGTTCAACAGCTTGCTAAAGAATCAGAAGACTCTGAGATGCCTTCTTATGTAAAACAAGTTATAGAGGCAGCTATTAAAACAATGAGTGTCTCTGATTATAAAGTGCCTTTGTTTGCATTTAACTCAGCAGATAAAGCTACTGACAAAGTTATTGTTAAAGATGACTCTAAAGAGTCAGAAGAAAAGGAAGACACTGTGAAAAAATCTACAGATGCAGTTCCAACAGAAGAAACTAAAACAGAAGCTGCTTTACCCACACCTAAAGAAATAGGTGTAGAAGATACAGATACTAAAGATGATAAAGCCGAAGACTCTGTTGAAGACAAAAAAGATGATGAAGAAAAAACAGAAGATAAAGAAGTAGAAAAACCAGAACTTGAAGAAAAAAAAGAAGATAGCAAAGAAAAAGAGGAAGCCACTGATTCTGCAGAGACAAAAAAAGAACCAGAAAAAAAAGAAGATGATAATAAAGCTAAAGATGAGCCTGCAAAAGAATCCAAAGAAGAATCTAAGAGTGAAGATAAATCAGCTGTTGAAACAGCTATAGATTTATCTCAATTTGCAAGTACTAAAAGTGAAGAAAAAAAAGATAGTAAAAAAGAAGAGAAAGTCACTGATTCTACAGAGACAAAACTAGAAGATGTAAAAACTTCAGAATTACCAAAAGATAAGAATATGGCAGAAGCAAAGACAAAGAAGGTCATTAAAAATGATTCTGGAGTAAACAGCATGGTAAAAATGGTGTTCATAGCTCTTGTTAGCTTTTTTGTTACTGTAGGGATAGGTCTTGGGATAGGTCTTGGTTTCTTAACATTTACAAATAAACAAACAGCAGAAGAAGCTCCAGCAGAAGTTGTTGCTGAAGCATCCCCTTCTCCAGAGCCAACTGCAGAGCCAACAGCTAATCCAATAGATAGAACTGAATATACTGTTCTGGTTGTTAATGCTACAACAAAGGCTGGTTATGCTGGAGAGATAGCAACTGTTTTGGAAGAAGCTGGTTTTGAAGATGTTGCTGCAAAGAATGCTAAAGGAGATTATGAAGATGAGAATGTTGCTCTAATGGAGAGTGAAGATACAGATTTGATTACCACCTTGGGAGGAGACCTAGACTTTTCTATCAAATATCTTGAGGAAAAAGATGTTGAAGATCCTACTGGAGAGTACGATGTTGTAGTAGTATTAGTAGAATGAAAGCACTAAACCTTGAGTAAAAACTACTCTTGTGAGAATTCTTACAAGATGTATAATCGGGTTTGTGATTTTTGTTTTTAATTAAAATTAATAAATTATTTGGAGAGACACAATGGCAGCAAATCTGCATATTTCTATTTCAGCCGAAACATTAACTTCTTTTGGACCCCTTAATTTCTCTAACTCTCTTTTGACAAGCTCAATCGTTACAATTCTGATGCTCATCCTTATTGTGAAGATTCGTTTGAGCTTAGATTCTAATAAGTCTAAGATTAGTGGTTGGCAAAATTTCTCAGAATTTATTACTGAGGGATTTTACGGAATGGTTCAAGGTGTAACGGGTGATCACAAAAAGACCCGTTTTTTTCTGCCTTTTTTCATGTCTTTCTTTCTTTTCATTTTATTGAATAACTGGCTTGGTTTACTTCCTGGAGTTGGTACAATTGGTTTTAGAGAAACAGCTGAAGGCACTGAGCATGCTGTTTTATTAAATAAAGAGCTTTCTGTTCCAGTTTCAAAAGTCATGGCTTCTACAGAAGAAACTATTCATTTGGAAGAAACAGCAACAGAGAATAATGAAGAGGTTCATGCAGTCGAAGCAGCCGAAGAACATACAGAAGAAGCAACTGATCATAGTGTGTTTGTTCCCTATCTTCGTGCTGGAACAGCTGATATTAACACAGCCCTTGCTTTGGGATTATTTTCTCAAGTAATGGCACAAATTATTGGTATCAAATATTTGGGCCTTTCTTATTTTAAGAAATTCTTTAATTTTAAAAATCCTATTATGGGTTTTGTTGGAACTTTGGAACTCATATCAGAGTTTTCAAAAGTTCTTTCTTACACGTTCCGTCTTTTTGGAAATATTTTTGCTGGAGAAGTGCTATTGGTAGTTATGAGTGCTCTTGTTCCACTAATTGTGCCAATGCCTTTCTATGGTCTTGAAATTTTTGTTGGTGTTATTCAAGCTCTAGTTTTCTCACTTTTGTCTATAGTATTTTTTAACATTGCGACTATAAGTCACGATGAACACGAATAGAAATATATAAAGTAATAAGAAGGATATAAAATATGTATTCAGAAATAGGTATCGGTTTAATCATGGGTTTTGGAATGATTGGTCCAGGAATTGGACTAGGATTATTAGTAGGAAAAGGTTTAGAGGCTATTGGTCGAAATCCTGAAGCTACCGGAAAGATTCAAACAAACATGATTCTTGGTATGGCTTTCACTGAAGCTATTGCTATTTATGCTTTAGTAGTCGCTCTTATCTTGAAATTTGTATAAAAAGGAATCTATTATGGATATTCAATTACCACAAATTATTTTTCAACTAATAAATTTCGGCGTTGTGTTTGGTGCATTAGTATATTTGCTATACAAACCAACACAGAAGATTTTAGATGCAAGAGTAAAGCGCGTTGCTGCTAGTCTCAAAGAAGTTGATAGAATCGAAGCTGAAAAAGAAAAAATTCAGGCACTAAAAACTAAAACTAAAAGAACAGCTGATAAAGAAGCTGCTGTTATCTTAGAAAAAGCTCAAAAAACAGCAAACTCTAAGAAACAAGAATTAGTTGCAAAAACTAAAGAGTCTTTACAAGAAGAAATGAAAAAAGCTCAAGCTTCTTGGAAACAAGAAAAAAAGCAACTCATTTCTGATTCTAAAAAGCAAATGGTTGATGCTGTAGTAGAAGTAAGCTCTATTGTTTTAGGAAAGAAAATCGATTCCAAAACAGATGAAAAACTTATTTCTAAAAGTCTTGAAGAAGTGTTGCAAAACATTTAAAGAAACAATTAATAGCTTACAAATAGTTCAATAATTTTACTCAGTAAAAAAAGTGTAAAACTAAGGACATTCTTGAGACAAAGGTTATAAATGAAAAAAATTATTGTTACAACAGCTCATACTCTCTCTAAAAATAATTTAGAGACTTTGAAGAAAGCATTTTCCAAAAAATATGGAAAAAGTGTTGAATATGATCTCAGAGTGGATCCTTCAGTAATTGGAGGAATTAAAGTTGTAGATGGCTCACGTGCCGTTGATATGACTGTCTCTGGTCAACTTTCTCAGCTTAAAAAGCAAGTATTAGCAAAAATGTAGTTTATAGAAAATATAATAATATGCCAAGTAAAAAGACTTCTCCAAAAAAAATAGCTGAATCAGCCTTTCAATTAAGAGATTTATTCAATGATATTAAAGTATCCTCTAGTGCTGAATCAGTAGGTGAAGTAACTGTCTATGCTGATGGAGTTATTAAAGCTTCAGGATTACAAGAGGTTCAATCTGGAGAAATCGTTGAGATTGCTGGAAAGAAGCTTGGTTTAGCTTTAAATCTAGAAGAAAAAGAAGTTGGTATCGTTGTTATGGGTGATCCGATGGGTATTGGTGTTGGTGATATTGTGGCTAGAACTGGTCGTATCCTTTCTGTTGGTGCTAGTGAAGCTATTCTTGGTCGGGTTGTTAATAGTTTGGGTGAGGCAATTGATGGAAAAGGTTCTATTCCTGCAAAAAAATACATGCCTCTTGAAAAAGTGGCTCCTGGAGTTATGACCAGACAATCTGTTTCTGTTCCTTTGCAGACAGGTATTAAATCAGTCGATGCCATGATTCCAGTTGGAAGAGGACAACGTGAGTTGATTATTGGTGATCGTTCTACAGGTAAAACAGCTATTGCTTTGGGAACTATTTTGAATCAAAAACAAGAAGATGTGATTTGTGTTTATGTAGCTATTGGTCAGAAGAGAGCTTCTATTGCTCAAACTATGCAAACTCTAGAAGAACATGGTTCTATGGACTATTCAATCATTGTTTCTGCTACAGCTTCAGATACAGCTGCAGAACAGTTTTTAGCTCCATATACTGGTTTGGCAATTGCTGAATATTTCTTAGAACAAGGCAGAGATGTTTTAGTTGTCTATGATGATCTTACAAAACATGCTCAGGCATATCGTGAGATTTCTCTTTTACTAAGACGCCCTAGTGGTCGTGAAGCTTATCCTGGTGATGTTTTCTACTTACATTCTCGTTTGCTAGAAAGAGCTTGTCGTTTGAATAAAGAGAATGGTGGTGGTTCTATCACTGCTCTACCTATTATTGAAACTCAAGCAAATGATGTTTCTGCATATATTCCTACTAATGTTATTTCTATTACTGATGGTCAAATTTATCTTGAAGCAGATCTTTTTAATTCTGGTATGAAACCAGCTATTAATGTTGGCCTTTCTGTCTCTCGTGTAGGAAGTGCTGCCCAACTAAAAGCTATGAAACAGGTTGCGGGAACCATGAAGTTAGATCTTGCTCAATTTAGAGAACTCCAAGCTTTTGCTCAGTTTAGTTCTGATTTAGATGAAAGAACAAAGAAAACTTTAGATCGTGGTACTAGAATAAATGAAGTTCTAAAGCAGGGATGGGATAAACCTCTTAATGTTTCGGAACAAGCTGTTGTTATTTTTGCAGCAGTTAATGGATATCTAGATGATGTAAAAGAAGATTTAGTAACTAAGTGGGAATCAACTTACTTAGAGTACATTCATACTTCACACCAATCTCTTTTAGATGAAATTTTGGAAGAGAAGAAGCTAACTGATGGAATTATTGAAAAACTCAAGAAAGCAGTATCAACCTTTAACGAACTTCACAAAGAGATGATGCTTGTGAAGGAAAATGAGAAGTAAAAAAGCACTATGGCCAATCAAATCCAGGTCAAACGCCGCATTGGAACTGCTAAGAATATCTCCAAGATTACAAAAGCAATGGAGATGGTTGCTGCTAGCAAAATGAAGAAAGCTCAAGATCAAGCTTTGGCTGCTCGTCCTTACTCTCAGGCACTTTATGATTCTATAGCTACTATTTCTCAGGCTTCAAAACTAGATGAACATCCACTTCTTTCTAATCATGAAAAAGGTATTCCTATGATTTTGATTATCGGAACAGATAAAGGTTTATGTGGTGCTTTGAATGGTAATTTAATGAAAAAGTTATCTCTTTGGAAAAAAGAACATAAAAATGGTGAGGTTATTGCTGTCGGTAAAAAAGCTGTTTTGTCAGCTAGATCCCTAGGTATGACTGTTCATGCTCAATTTACTCAGATTGTGGAGGATGTAGAAACTAAAGATCTTCTTCCAATTATGACTTTAGTTTTGAATGGTTTTTCAGATCAGAAATTCAAATCTGTTGATATTCTTTATACTGATTTTATAAATACTTTGTCTCAAAAACCAAAGCAGGCTGCTCTACTTCCTCTTTCAAGGACATTCAAACCAGATGTAGTTGTAAGCAAGGTAAATGAAGAAATGACTACTAAAGCATATGTTTTTGAACCTAGTCCCAAGCAAATATTAGATAATCTTCTTCCATTTTATTTGGAAAACACTATTTTTCATTCATTCATAGAAGCTAAAGCTAGTGAGCATAGCGCTAGAATGGTATCAATGAAGAATGCTAGTGAAAATGCTGGAGAATTAGTCGATGAACTAAAACTTATATACAATAAAACACGTCAGCAAGGTATTACTACAGAATTGTTAGATATTATCTCTGCAACTATGTCGTTAAATTAGAAATACCCTCAGAGGGCACAAATAAAAAGGAAATTAATTATGACAGACAAAAAAGCTAATATCGGAACTATTGTAACCATCATTGGTCCAGTTGTTGATGTAGAGTTCCCAGAATTCTTACCAGAAATCTATAACGCTCTTGTTCTTGACCTAGAAGATGGAGAAAAATTATATTTTGAGGTTGAACAACAAATCAGTGAAACTAAAGTCAAATGTATTGCTCTAGGACCCACAGAAGGATTAGTGCGTGGAACTAAACTAATTGATACAGGATCTCCAATTTCTGTACCTGTTGGAGAAGCTACTTTGGGTAGAGTTTTCAATGTTGTTGGTGAAGCTATTGATGGTCTTGGAGAAGTAAAAAATGAACAGGTTTTCCCGATTCATAGACAGTCCCCTCCTCTTACAGATTATGAAACTAAAGCTGACATGTTAGAAACTGGTATCAAAGTTATTGACTTGATCTCACCTTTCTCAAAAGGTGGTAAAGTCGGTGCTTTTGGTGGTGCTGGTGTTGGTAAGACTGTTATTATTCAGGAGTTAATTCGTAACATTGCTGAAGAACACAAAGGGCACTCTGTTTTTGCAGGTGTTGGTGAAAGAACTCGTGAAGGAAATGATCTTTATAATGAAATGAAAGATTCTGGAGTATTGAGTAGTACAGTGATGTGTTTTGGTCAGATGAACGAGCCACCAGGTAACCGTTTACGTATTGCCTTGACTGCTTTGACTATGGCTGAATATTTCCGTGATGAGAAAAACGAGGATGTTTTATTCTTTATAGATAATATCTTCCGTTTCTCTCAAGCAGGAAGTGAAGTTTCTGCTCTACTGGGTCGTATTCCTTCTGCTGTTGGATATCAACCAACTCTAGCTACAGAAATGGCTGCTTTACAGGAGAGAATTGCTTCTACTAACAAGGGTTCTATTACTTCTATTCAGGCTATTTATGTACCAGCTGATGACTATACAGATCCAGCTCCTGCTACAACTTTTGCTCATATTGATTCTACTATTAACTTGGATCGCCGTTTGGCAGAGCAAGCTTTATTTCCAGCTGTGGATCCTTTAGCTTCTGGCTCAAAGATTTTATCTCCAGAAATTGTTGGTGAAGACCACTATTCTGTTGCTCGTGGAGTACAAGAAGTTTTACAACGATACAAAGAGTTGCAAGATATTATTGCTATCTTAGGTATTGATGAGCTTAGTGATGAAGATAAATTAGTTGTGACCAGAGCTCGTAAAATTCAACGTTTCTTGACTCAACCTTTCTTTGTTGCTGAACAATTCACTAATGTTCCAGGAAGATATGTGTCTGTTGCAGAAACAGTTCGTGGTTTTGGTGAAATCTTGGCAGGAAAACATGACAGTATTCCAGAACAAGCTTTTTATATGGTTGGTACAATAGATGAAGCTCTTGAAAAAGCAAAGAATATCTAAAATATGAGAAAATTTCTTCTTAAAATAGTCTCTCAAGAAAAAGAACTACTTTCTATAGAAGTAGAGTCTGTTTCTTTGCCTACTACAGAAGGTGAGATAACTGTTTTGTATAAACATATTCCTCTTTTTTCACAGTTGAAAACAGGTGAGTTGATTTATCGTATCGGTGAAGAAGAAAAAAGTGTTGTTGTGTCTAATGGATTTGTTAATATCTCTCCGATGAGTGAAGTAACTGTAATGACAGATAGTGGAGTTTTGGCCCGTGATATCAGCATTGCCAAAGCAGAGGCTGCTGTCAAAGCTGCTCACGAGACAATGAAGAAAACACAAAATCAACGAGAACTAATATTAGCAGAAGCTTCTTTGAGACAAGCGATGATGGAAATTAGAGTTGCTCAGAAAACAAAAAAAGCAAGAATTTAATACTGCACTTGTCACAATTTAAAAACCATTTATACTAGGCCCATTATGGCAAACGATAAAAAAATCCAATTAACTGCTGAAGGTCTTGAAGAACTCAAGGCTGAATTGAAGCAACTAAAAACAGAAAAGCTTCCTAAAGTTATAGCTCGTGTTTCCTCTGCTAGAGAACAGGGTGATCTTTCTGAAAATGCAGATTATCATAGTGCAAAAGAAGAACAAAATTTTGTTGAAACTAGAATTTCCGAGATTGAAGATGTTGTTTCCAGAGCTAAAGTAGTCAAGGGAACAAAAAGTACTTCAAAAGTAGGGATTAGTTCAAAAGTAGAAATTACCTTAAAAGGTAAGCCAGGAAAAACATATACTTATGAAGTTGTTGGTGAATTTGAGGCAGATCCTGAAGAAGGAAAAGTCTCTGCAGTCTCCCCTATGGGAAAGGCTCTTCTTGGAAAGAAGAAGGGTGAGTCTATTTCTGTAATAGCTCCAGCGGGAGAGATTGAGTATATTGTTAAAAATATAAAATAAAATAACACTCAAAAAATAAAAACTCCCCGCTAAATATAAGCGGGGTTTTTAGTTTAATGAGATAAATAAAAAAAAGTATAAAATAGTAAAAATTACATTTCCAACCCTCGAAATACCAGGGTAAAAAAGGTACAATAATAGAAGAAAATATGAAAAACACATCAACACAACATTCTTATCATTGGGCAGATAAACTAATTTCCAATATCTATAAATGGAGGGAAGCTGAGAAACCAGATAAGCTCCATGTCGATGATATGAAAACTCCATCAGGAAGAGTTCATACAGGTTCATTGCGTGGAGTATTACTTCATGATCTTGTTGCAAAAGTTCTTTCAGAAAAAGAAAAGAATGTTATCAATACCTATGTTTTTAATGATATGGATCCAATGGATGGTTTACCTGGGTATCTAAATCAAGAAGAATATAAACAGCACATGGGTAAACCAATGTTTATGATTCCGGCTCCCCCATTAAGTGAGTCTGGATTAGACGTAAATTCTATGACTCCAGAAGAAAAAGCTAGATTTGAAAAAGCTGAAAATTTTGGAGAGTTTTATGCTCAGGACTTTATTGATGCTTTTAGAAAACTAGGTTGTGATCAAGAAATTGTTTGGAGTCATGAACTATATAAATCTGGAAAAATGGATGAGGTAATTAGAACAGCCCTAGATAATGTAGCTGAAATGAAAAAGATATATAAAGAAATAGCTGATTATGATTTACCTGACAATTGGTATCCTTTTCAGGTTGTTTGCCCAGACTGTGGAAAGTTAGGAACAACTCTAGTAACTGGTTGGGATGGTGAACAGGTAACTTATGAGTGCCAAAAAAATAAAGTTGAGTGGGCAGAAGGTTGTGAGAATTCTGGAAAGATTAGTCCTTTTGGAGGAAACGGAAAACTATTATGGAAAGCTGATTGGCCTGCTCATTGGGCACAGATGGAAGTGACTATAGAGGGTGCTGGAAAAGATCATTCTTCTGCTGGTGGGTCTCGTGATATGGCTAATGCTATGTTGGAAAAGGTCTATAAAACACCACTTCTTTTTGATATTCCTTATGAATGGATTTTGATTCGTGGTACCAAGATGAGTTCTAGTAAAGGTATTGGTACTTCTGCTAGAGAATTTGTAGAGCTATTTCCTCCAGAGATAGGACGATATTTATTTGTTAGTAAGCATTACAACAAGGTAATAGATTTTGATCCTACTACTCAGGCAATCCCTGATTTATTTGATGAATATGATCTGGGTGCCAAGATTTTTTGGAAACAAGAGATTGGTGAAGATATTGATCTAAGAATGGGAAGATCTTTTGAGTTATCACAAATAGATGGTGTTGCTGAAGCTATGTTTTTACCTAGATTTAGAGATGTAGCTTTATGGATGCAACATCCAGAAATTAATCTGGTAGAAAAATTTATAGAGATCAAAGGTTCTAAGTTAACAGAGATAGAACTAAAAGAACTTGAAGAACGCAGACATTATGCAAGACTTTGGGTTGATCGTTATGCACCTGATGAATATCAGTTAACTTTCAGAGCTGATAAAGTTGTTAAAGAACTTAATGATCTGACTGAAGAAGAAAAAACTTATTTATCTGAAATTCAAAAATTAATATTAACTAAAGATTGGGATCCTCAAGAGCTACAACAAGAAATGTTCAATGTTGCCAAAGAAAGTTTGGGAGCTAGAAAAGGTTTTCAGAGTGTTTATAAAGCTTTCTTAGGAAGAAAATCTGGTCCTAGAGCTTCTTGGTTTTTATTAAGTTTAAATAAAGAAGAACGAGATGATCGTTTTTATCAGGCTATTCAAGGTATGGAGGAAGAAACTAAAAAATATCGTTATGAATTAATTGACGACCCATCTTTATTATCTATCTCCCCTGCTATGGCAGAAAAATATCCAACAGCTACTATTGGTTTGGCAGTAATTAAAGGTATTAAAGTTGATAAATCTAATCCTGGTTTAGAAAAAGAAAAACAAGAAATTTTTCAACAATATTATGGTCACACTGCTAAGGATCTAGGTGATTTTTCTGAGTTATCTAGTTATAGAAAGATGTATAGAGAAATGGGTGTTGATTGGCATTCTCGTAGACCAAGCCCAGAGGCATTATTACGAAGAGTTGTTCAAGGAAAAGAACTTTATACAATTAATACTTGTGTTGATGCTTATAATCTTGTTGTTATGCGTAATAGAGTTTCTGCAGGAGCTTTTGATCTGAAAAATATGTCTGGATCAACAATCTTAGATATTGCTAAAGGTGGTGAGCAGGCTGTTTTTATTGGCAGTGATGATCCAGTAACTTTAAAGGCTGGTGAAGTGTGTTATTTTGATGATAATGGTCCATATAATATGGATTTCAATTACCGTGATGCTAGCAGAGTTTTGATTAATGAAGATACTACTGATATTGTATTAAATATTGATGGTATTCATGATATTAGTCGTGAACAAGTAGAGCAAACTCTACATGATGTTGTTGAGATGATCACTCATTATTGTGGTGGTACTGTAGAAAAAATTGGAATAGTACAAGCAAAGAAGGAAGACTAAATACTAAAAATGGAAACCCTACCACCCCGCAAACAAGCAGAAGATTTAGTAAAAAAATACATAAAAAATGATAAGCTTTCACATCACTGCAAAATGGTAGCTCAGGCAATGTCTGCTTATGCAGAAAAACTTGGTGAAGATGTAGAGTTCTGGTATCAAACTGGCTTATTACATGATCTTGATTGGGAGATGTATCCAGATGAACATCCCAATAAAGCTGTCAATGAAATACTTGTAGATTACCCAGCAGAATTGTTAGCAGCTATTCTATCCCATGCTCCAGGAATAACCGGTAAGCATCCAGTAACAACTATTGAGAAGTATCTTTTTGCTTGTGATGAGTTATCTGGATTAATGCATGCTGTTTCTTTGATGAGACCTAATGGATTTTCAGATATGAAACCAAAATCAGTCAAGAAAAAAATAAAAGATAAATCTTTTGCTGCTAATGTTAGTAGAGATGATATTAAACAAGGTTTTGAATTAATTGAAAAAACACCAGATGAACATATTACATTTTTGATAGAAGTATTTAAAAAGGAAGAATAGTTATGTTAGACATTAACTACATCAGGGAAAATCCTGATCAAGTCAAAAAGGCCTGTGAAGATAAACAGTTAGACTCCTCTGTTGTAGATAGTCTTTTGGCTATAGATGAAAAACGTAGATCTTTGATTGCTCAAGTTCAGGAATTGAGAGAAGCTGCAAACAAAAATGTTACAGAGGTAAAAAAACAGGTTGCCAGTGATGGAAAACCAGCTCAAGAATCTATTACTATTGGAAAGCAATTAAAAGCTCAACTCAAAGAGTTAGAGCCAGAATTGAAGCTTGTAGAAAAAGAATTTTTGAATGATTCTTTGCAGATTCCTAATGTTCCAGCAGCTGATGTTCCAGTCGGTTCAGATGAATCAGAGAATGAGGTTACTCGTCACGAAGGAGATTTACCAAAGTTTGATTTTGATCCTAAACCTCATCAAGAACTAATGGAAAATCTAGATATGTTGGATACCAAAAGAGGTGTCAAGATAGCTGGATTCAGAGGATATTTTTTGAAGGGTGATGGTTTATTACTAGAAAGAGCTTTATTGGATTATGCTTTGGATGTCATGATCAAATATGACTTTGTACCAATGAGTGCTCCAGTTTTGTTGAATAAAGAAGCCTTTGTTGGAACTGGTTATTTTCCTTGGGGGCAAGAAGATCATTATAAAACTCAGGATGAAACTATCTTAGCTGGTACTTCAGAAGTAGCTTTGACGGCTTTCCATATGGGTGAGACATTAATTGAAAAAGACTTACCAATCAAGATGGCTGGTATTTCTCCATGTTTTCGTAGAGAGATCGGCACTTATGGTAAGGATACTCAAGGAATTGTCAGAGTTCATCAATTTAATAAGGTAGAACAAGTTATTTATACAGTAGCTGATGAAGAGGTTACTAGAGAATGGCATCAGAAGATGCTAGGTTACTCAGAAGAGGTCTTAAAAGGCTTGGGCCTCCCCTATCAGGTATTGTTGATGTGCACTGGTGATATGGGTGCTGGGCAACGCAAGAAATATGATATAGAAACTTGGTTTCCTTTTCAAGAAAAATATCGAGAAACACATTCTGCTAGTTATTTCAATGATTTTCAAGCTAGAAGACTTAATATTCGTTATCAGGCAAAAGATGGTACTTTGAAACATGTTTATACGCTCAATAATACTGTCGCAGCATCTCCTCGTTTACTTGCTGCAATGATCGAAAATTATCAGCAAGCTGACGGAAGTATTCTTGTTCCTGAAGTTTTACAACCATATATAAAAAAAGAAGTAATTCGCTAGCCTGGAGTTTATAAATGTCTAAGATTCTCATTTTTTCTGATTCTCATTTATCTCCTAGGTTTAATGAAGATTATTTTGAAAAAATATCTAGTTTAATCAAACAGGCAGATCAAGTAATTATTAATGGTGATTTTTGGGAAGGATATTTTTATAGTTTTGATGAGTTTTTAAACTCACCATGGAAAGAACTTTTCCCCTTACTCAAAGAAAAAAAAACTGTTTATATACATGGAAATCATGATCTGGCAAAGTATCTTGATGAAAGAACCTCCTTGTTTTCAGATATAGTTGCTGAGTCTTATGAATTTAGTTCTGGGGGAAAAGATTTTGTTTGTCTTCATGGTCACCAATATATAGAAAGTCCTCAAAAACAATCATTAATGATGAGATCAAAGTTTTTATTGGGATCTTTATATCTCGTATATTATGTTGGTATGTGGTTATTAAATGAAAGTTTTTGGAAAATTTATGCTTTTGAGAACAATAGATTGAAGAAGGTTCAAAAAAATGAATTTCCTGGGAAAATATTGATAACTGGTCATACTCACTTGATGGAAAAAGACGATCAATTTATTAACTTGGGTGTTATGAGTTTTGGCTTTTTTGAGTATGCTTGGCTAGAGAATGGAGAAATAAGACAGTATAAAGAAAGATATAAAGTATCATTTAAAGAGCGTTTTTCTGGATTTTTTCGTCTGAAAAATTAACTTCTTTGATCTATAATGAACCCCTATGTTTAAGTTTTTCGCATCCCTATTTGATGAAAATAAGAAGAGTCTTGATTCTTATCAAAAAATAGTTAATCAAATTAATGATCTAGAACCAAAGATTCAGAAATTGTCTGATACCAAACTTGCTTCTCAGACCAAGAAATTCAAAAAAATTATCTCAAAAGTTCGTGCAGAGGTTGTTCCAGGTGATTCTGAAGCAATGGCCAAAGCAGAAGAAAGGATCTTAGATGAGATTCTTCCAGAAGCTTTTGCGACTGTCAGAGAAGTTGCCAATCGTGTACTTGGGATGCGTCATTATGATGTTCAGCTACTTGCTGGAATAGCTCTTCATAAAAAAAACGTTACTGAACAAAAAACTGGAGAAGGAAAAACATTAACTGTTACTGCTCCTTTATATCTGAATGCTCTTCTAGAAAAAGGTGCTCATTTAGTTACAGTAAATGATTACTTGGCCGAAATTGGTGTGGGTTGGATGGGTCCTGTTTATAACTTCTTGGGGTTAAAGACCTCTGTGATAGTTCATGATCATTCCCGTTTATTTGACCCTAGTGTTGATAGTGAAGATAGAGGCGATGAGCGCCTTGAACACTTTGTAGAGATTTCACGTAAAGAGGCTTATTTAACTGATATTACTTATGGAACTAATAATGAGTTTGGTTTTGATTATCTCAGGGATAATATGGCTCAAGATTTGAGTAGCATGACACAACGTCAGGATAATGCTCATCACTTTACTATTGTTGATGAAGCTGATTCTATTTTGATTGATGAAGCTAGAACACCTTTGATTATTTCAGCACCAGATTCAGAACCTACCAAGAAATATTATGATGCTGCTCATATGGTCAAATCTTTGACTCGTGATCAGGACTACTCTATTGATGAAAAATCTAGATCAGTTACTTTGACTGACCTTGGTGTAAAAAGAATTGAACAAAAACTAGGGGTTAAAAACCTTTATGAAGAAAGTTTTGATACTATTCATCATGTTGAATCTGCTTTGAAAGCAATGACCCTCTATCATCGTGATAAAGAATATATTGTTCGTGATAAAGAGGTAGTGATTGTTGATGACCACACGGGTCGTTTGATGTATGGTCGTCGTTACTCTGATGGGTTACATCAATCTATCGAGGCCAAAGAAAATGTTACTATCCAACAAGAATCAAGAACTTTGGCTAGTATTTCTATCCAGAATTACTTTCGTTTGTATCACAAGCTTTCTGGAATGACAGGAACTGCTTCTACAGAAGCTGAAGAGTTTAATACTATTTATAACGTTAATGTATTGATTATTCCTACACATAGACCGGTTGTTCGTGAAGATAGTAACGATGTTGTTTATAAAACAGTTGCTGCAAAATATTCAGCGATTGTACGAGAAGCAGAGGCTCTTCATAAAGAAGGTAGACCAGTTCTTGTTGGTACTCGTTCTATTGAAAATAACCAGATTATTGCTCAGTTCTTGCAGAGAAAAAAGGTTCCTCATCAAGTTTTGAATGCAAAAAATAATGAAAAAGAAGCTTTTATTATCTCTGATGCTGGAAAAAAAGGAGCAATTACTGTTGCTACTAATATTGCTGGTCGTGGAGTTGATATTGTATTGGGAGGAGCTTCTCCTGAGTTAAAAGAGTTTCGTAAAAAAACTCAAACAAAAAAGAAAACAGCTCTTCCAGAAAAATACAAAGACCTTCGTCTTCCTACAAATATTAATCCAGGCAACTATAAACTCAAAGAATATGCAGCTGCTATAAAAGCTTGGCAAGAAGCTCATGATGAAGTAGTAGAACTTGGTGGTCTACACATTATTGGTACAGAACGCCATGAATCTCGTCGTATTGATAATCAGCTAAGAGGAAGAGCCGGTCGTCAAGGTGATCCAGGATCTTCTCAATTCTTTGTTTCTTTGGATGATGAAGTTATGCGTATTTTTGGTGGTGAACAGATTGCTAAAGTTATGGATTTCCTAAAGATAGAAGAAAACCAACCTATTGAACATGGCATGATTGGAAAATCTATCGAATCAGCACAGGTTAAGGTTGAAGGATTTTTCTTTGATCAACGTAAGAGATTAGTTGAGTTTGATGATGTGATGAATATGCATCGTGATATTTTATATAGTCGTCGTAGAAAACTTTTAGAAAATAGTGCTCAAGAAGGTGAAAGTCTTTTGAGAGAGCAGATTATTGAATATTTAGAAAATGAAGTTGAGTCTATTGTTATGACTAGAACAGCAGAAGGCTTTACAGATGAAATGTATGATTTAGTAATCAAAGATTTTGTAAAACTTATTCCTTTTGATCAAACATCACAAAATCGTTTGCGTAAAGATATTGCTAACTTGGAAAATGAACAAGAGATTATTGAAAAATATCAAGAGATTATTCGCAAGACTTATGATTCTAGAATAAAAGTTCTTGGTAAAGAACAGTTCAAGTCTCTAGAAAAAGTAGTTGTGTTATCTACTATTGATGAAAAATGGATGGATCATCTAGATGAAATAGATAGTCTCCGTGAAGGTATCTGGTTGCGTGGTGATAAAAAAACAGTTCTTTCTGAATATAAGAAAGAAGCTTTTATTATGTTTGAAAAATTAGTTCAAAGTATTGAGAGCACTATTGCTAATCGTATATTCAGAATTCATCCTGTTCAAAGGCCTTTGCAGCCAGTTGTACCAAAGAATATAGAACTTAAAAAAGAAAATATTCATGAGAGTTTAGCCAAAGAAGTATCTGATGCTACTCCCCCATCTGCTGCAGCACCAAGAAAGACAAAAGGATCTTTGGGTGATCTTGCTCAGGCTTTGGGAACAGCAAAGGCTGGGGCTGCTCCACAACCTGGTTCTAAGAAAATAAAAATCAAGAGAAATGATCCTTGTCCATGCGGTAGTGGTCGCAAATACAAGAAATGTGGTTTGATAGATGCTCCTGAGCATAAGGGATAGTAAGAAAATTTATATTATTTATTATGCCAGAACTTCCAGAAGTAGAAACAGTTGCCCGTAGATTGAGTACTGTTCTTTCTGGAAAGGTTATCCAAGGTGTTAGTGTTCTAAGAGAAAAAAGTTTCCAAGGTGATCCTAGTAGATTAACTGGATTGACCATAAAAAGTGTTTCTAGAAGAGCCAAGATTATCTCTATTAATTTCCATGAAGATATAAAAATTATTGTTCATCTCAAAATGACTGGTCAACTTATTTATTTTTCCAAAAAAGAAAAGATTGGTGGCGGACATCCATCTCAAGATTGGGTATCAAAGTTACCTAGTAGTCACACCAGAATTGTTATGGATCTTTCGGATGGAGCTAAGTTATTTTTTAATGATATGAGAGTCTTTGGTTGGTGGAAGGTTGTCTCTGGAGAAGGAGCAGAACTAGAGTTTCAAAAATATGGACCAGATGTAAATACTGATGCTTTTTCTTTGGAATATTTTTTATCAAAGTTACCAAATAGAAGAGTTTCTATAAAACAAGTAGTTATGGATAATAAAGTCGTAGCTGGAATTGGTAACATCTATGCCAGTGAAGCTTTGTTCCTGGCTAAAATAGATCCAACTAGAGCAACTAATAGTTTATCTAAAAAAGAAGTAACCAGACTTTTTCCTTTTTTGAAAAAAGTAATCGAGGATGGTATAAATGCAGGAGGAACAACCTTTGACGGAAAGTATGTAGATGTTTTTGGTTTTGCTGGAAGTTACCAAAATCAATTAAAGGTTTATGGACAGGATGGAGAAAATTGTAAAATTTGTAAAAGTATTATTGAAAAAGTAAAACTAGGAGGAAGAGGAAGTTACTTTTGTCCTAGTTGTCAAAAATAAAAAAATAATTAAATTAAATAATCTATTTTATAAAATAAATAAAACAATATAAAAAAAATGAAAAAAACAATCTATTCAGTTACTAATTTTCTACACTATAAAGATGAATATCTTTTTATTCATCGTACAAAAAGAACCAATAAAGTAGATGGTAATAGGCTGAATGGTATTGGAGGAAAGCTAGAACCTAAAGAGAATTTTTTGCAAGCGGCTATCCGTGAGACCCAAGAAGAAACTGGGTTTGTAGTTACTGAAGATAATATAAAACTAGCTGGAGTAGTTAGAATGCAAGGTGGTTATGAAGATGACTGGATGATGTGTTTTTTCAAGATAGAAGTATCTTCCAAAGAAGTCCCTTTGGGTCTAGAAAATGATGAAGGTGAGTTAATTTGGTTACCAGCAGATAAAGTTCTGACAAGTGGTTATGAGTTAGTAGATGATCTTAATTATTGTTTCCAAGATATTGTAGCTGGTAAGATTCCTTTTATGGCTCATGCAGAGGTAGATGAGCATGAAAAAGTGAAGAACTGGAATGTTAGTTATTCATAGATTTTTATTATTTTATATAAATTAAAATAAATTTAATTAGGCCTATAATTTGACAAAAAGAGATGATTAATATATAATTAATCTTTTGTTTTAGTAAAGATATTGCGTCTTTATTAAAAATAAAAAATCGTACTTTAAAATACTATTTAAAAACATTTTTTTAGGTGGTTATAAGAGAATATTTATTTTTTTATAACTGCCTAAAAAAAAACTTAATCTTGGTGGTGAGGGAGAAGCTTATGGCTTTTTTTATAAAGATCTGCTCGAAGTGTGAAAAAGTTAATCCCATTTGGAGATCGATATGTTCCAAACGGGGATGCAATTCAGTGGATTTTGATACTTTCACTGAAAAAGATAAAGAAGAATAATCTATAATACCTATTTTAAACTGCCTTAAAAACTATTCTGGTGGTGAAGGAGAAAATTTCATGATTGTGATAGCCAGAAAGTGTGAAGATTGTGGCAGAATTGTTGGCCCATGGGTTAACGTCTGTCCAAACGTTCGCTGCTATTCTTTAAAATTAAAGAATCTTTTTAAAAAAGATGAAGAATAAGTTCTAGTTTTTAAATAGTAGACGTTTGTTCGTCTACTGTTTCTATATAGTTACAAAAAAATAACTACGTAGAAATGTAGACGAACAAATTAGTACATCTTTTTTTTGAATATTAACTCTAAATTAAATTAAAAATATTTATAAATATTTTTTCAAAGTATCCACAGATTTTTGAAGCATCTTTTTTTCTTCCCAAGAAAGCTTTATTTCTATGGTCTGCTCTACCCCATTTCTACCAATCACACATGGCACACTTAGTGATACTCCGTTGTGACCATAGTAACTATGAAGAGGAATGGATACAGGGAATATTTTTTTTCCATCAATAAGAATAGTTTCTACTAGTTTTGCAGTAGCTGTAGCTATTGCATAGTAAGTAGCTCCTTTGGCTTCTATTATTTTATAAGCAGCATCTCTAGTTTTGGTATAAGCAGCTAGCGCTTTTTGTTCTGTCATGTCAGGTATGGATAATAGGCTTTGCCCTCCAACCACAGCTCCAGTAAGAGCTGGGAAAGAACTATCACCATGTTCTCCTAATATATAAGCATGAATGCTTTTTGGATTAATTTTCATTTGTTCAGCAAGATGGAAACGGAAGCGAGATGTATCGAGGGTTGTTCCAGAACCAAATATTCTTCCTTTGGGTAGACCAGCTATTTTATAAGCTTCGTAAGTAAGAATATCTACAGGATTAGAGACGATAATAATAATAGAATTAGGTGCATATTTTAGTATTTTTGGAATATACTTTTGAAGTATTGCTTTGTTTTTTTCTATAAGATCAAGTCTAGATTCACCTGTTTTTTGTGGAGCTCCTGCTGTAAACACAACAATATCTGTATCTTTGAGATCCTCATATGACTCAGAAGCTTTTATTTTTGTATGTTTTAGAAATGAAAGTCCATGTTCAAGATCTAGTTTTTCACCCTCTGCCTTTTCTTTAGAACGGCTTAGAAGTAAAAGTTCATTAGGAATTCCTTGCTGTAGAAGAGCAAAGGCTGTAGACATGCCTACTCTACCACAACCGATGATTGCAACTTTATTGGTGTCAAATTTCAAATACTTAGTCATTTTTCCATTCTAGAACAGTTTGTATAGTTTTCTCAATAGAACTACTGTCTAAGTTGTGTTTTTTCCACAACTCTACTGCTTTTCCTGATTCTCCAAAGCTATCTTTAAGACCCAGTGCTTTGTGAGGCAGGGCTACTAGTTTTCCCCCATTTTTATCATTGGCTAGTGACTCTAATATAGCAGAATACACTCCTCCCATCAGTTGATGTTCCTCTATGGTAATGAAAGCTTTTGTTTTTTGTAGAGATTTAATTATAGTAGAAATATCTAGTGGCTTTATAGTGTGAAGATTTATTATTTCTATAGAGATAGAGTTATCTATGTTTTTTGTTGCTTTGATAGCTTCGGCAAGAATAGGACCAGAACCAATAATCGTAATGTCATTACCATTTTTAATAACATTAGCTTTTCCTATCTCGAATGGAGTATTTTTATCAGTAATGCTGAGAGATTTTTTTCTAGTTAACCTCAGATAAGCTGGTTTTCCAAGAACTGATAAAGCATGGACTGCTTTACGTGTTTCTTCAAAATCAACAGGAGAAACGATAGTCATGTTAGGCAATACCCTCATCAAGGCAAGATCTTCAAGACCTTGTTGCGTATAGCCATCTTCTCCAACATTAAGTCCAGTATGTCCGCCGACTATTATGACTGGTAAATCTGAGTAACAAACAGAATCTCTAATTTGTTCCCAAGTTCTTCCTGGGCTAAAGACAGCAAAGCTAGCTGCAAAAGGAATTTTTCCTCTGATTGCCAACCCAGCAGCGACTCCAATCATGTTTTGTTCAGCTATTCCTACTTGGATAAATCTTTCTGGATATTTTTCTGCAAACTTATTAAGTCTCAGAGACTCTGTTAGATCTGCACAAAGAGCAACTACCTGTGAATTTTTTTCTGCAAGCTCTACCATCCCCTGTCCAAAACCGTCTCTAGTGCTTTTTAAAGTTTCTTTTTTTTCTACTGGTATTTTTGTTTTATTTTTTATCACTTATTTAATTCTTCTAAAGCTTGAATAGTTTCTTGTTTGTTAGGAGCTTTACCATGCCAGTTATGATTTCCTTCCATGAAAGAAACTCCTTTGCCAGCAGTAGTATGACAAATAATTATAGAAGGTTCGTTATTTGAAAGATCTATATCGAAAGATTTTTTTAGTTGATTAAAATCATGCCCGTTTGCTTCTATCACATTCCAGCCAAAGTCTTTTAGCTTCTCGAATAAAGGATTAAAAAGAACATTATCTATTTTTCCAGAAATTTGAATATCATTAGCATCGATGACAATCGTTAAGTTACCTAGTTTATATTTATTTGCCAAAAGTAGAGCTTCCCAAGTTTGACCTTCTTGGAACTCCCCATCACTCATTGTGCAGAATACATGATTAGGTTGTTTATCGATTTGTAAGGAGATAGCTAATCCAACGGCTTGGGAAATTCCTTGTGCTAGTGATCCAGCAGAAATTTCAACTCCTGGTAAAAGGTTTTTTTGTGGGTGTCCTTGTAATCTGCTATCCATTTTTCTAAGAGTAGACAGTTCCTCAATAGGAAAATATCCAGCTTCAGCCAGAGAAGCATAAAGAGCTGGGCAGTGATGTCCATTAGAAAGTAGTAAATAGTCTCTTTCTTTCCATTCTGGGTTATCTGGTTGGTATTTTAAGAGATTAAAATAAAGAAAGGTTAAGATATCAACCATACTAAGGGAACCGGCAGGATGACCGCTGCCAGCTTGGTAGAGCATTTTAATAACATTAATACGAATATTTTTTGCTATTTCCGTAAGACGAATTAGATCAGAAGAAGTGAGTTGGGCAGACATACTTTGTTGAAGTACCAGTCTAGCAGAATTTAGGTGTTAGGAGAAGAATTTAACTTATGGTGAGAGTATTTAGTTTTTTATCCCAAAAGTTCTTGAACTTCTTTTTCCAAATCATCATTCCATTCAACTTGGTATGGTAGTTTCAATCTTTCTGGTTTGCTACCATTTGGAATAATAATGATTATAGTCATTTTTCCAGGTTTGCTTTTTAGAAGTTTACCTAGTTTTTGAAGAGTTTCTTTTTCTGTTTTTCTAGGAATAAATATTTCATGAGCATTTTTGTTAGATTCATACTCTACATGTTCTTGTTTTGGAATAGTTACTTTTTCTGCAATTAATTTTAGCTCATCATCTTGAAACTCTACTTTTGCCTTCATGAGTACAACTTTATCTTGAATTATTTTATCTTTATCAGATTCATATAATCTAGGAAAAAATACTACTTCAATACTTCCAGTATTGTCTTGTAAAACACCAAAGGCCATTTCTTTTCCAGATTTTTTTGTTCTAACAACTTTCACACGAGTTAAGATTCCACCAAATAAAAATGATTGATCTTTATGTAAAGTTTGATCAAGATCTTTAATAAATTTATTAGAACGATTTTGGACGGCTTCTAGCTGATCAGCTAAAGGATGGCTGGTGAGATACATTCCTAGTAATTCTTTTTCAAAAGATAAAAGTTCTTTGGTAGGATATTCAGTAATCACGGCAAAAGTATCTTGAATATGGGTTGTTGATTCTGTTGCTACATCTGCAAAAAGATTATCCTGGCCATCTATTTCAGATTGGAATTGAGTAGCTGTTTGTCTAATAGAATCTAGATTTTCTAGCATACTAGACCTAGTACCAAACTCATCCATGGCTCCTACTTTTATCAAACTTTCAATAACTTTTTTATTTACTTTTCTACCTTCTGTCTTGTATAAAAACTCTGTGAAAGAATTGAATTTATCTTCATTCTCTTTTCTTGTTTCTAGGATATTTTCAATAGCTGCAGTACCGACATTCTTGACAGCACTAATGCTAAAACGAATAGCTTTTTTATTGAGAGAGTCATTATTTTTTTCAATGGTAAATGTATCATCAGACTTATTAATATCTGGTGGTAAAACTAAAATTCCCATTTCCTTACAATTTTCTATAGCTAGGGAAACTTTTTCATCTCTATTCATAGAGTGGGAATTTGTTTCTATAGTCATCAAAGCAGCCATATACTCTATTGGATAGTTTGCTTTCAGATATGCTGTTTGATAGGAAATCATGGCATAACTAGCAGCATGAGCTTTGTTGAAACCATAGTTAGCAAAAGCTTCGATAAATCCCCAGACTTTTTCTGCAACATCTTTTTTGTAGTTTTTTTTGACGGATTCTGTAATGAAACGTTTTTTATTTTCATCAAGAATCTTTTTTTTCTTTTTACCAATAGCTCGTCGTAACATGTCAGCTTCACCCAAAGTATAGCCAGCCATATGATGAACAATCTCTAGAACTTGTTCTTGGTAAACCATGATTCCATATGTTTCACCTAAGATCTTTTTTAGTGAAGGATCTGGATAAACAACACTTTCTGGATTTTGTTTTCCTTCTATAAATTTAGGGATAAGATCCATTGGTCCAGGTCTGTATAGAGCTAACATAGCTGTAATATCAGAAAAGTGAGAAGGTTGGAGTGTTTTGGCTACTCTTCTCATTCCTCCAGATTCTAGTTGGAAAACACCAGATGTTTGACCAGCAGAAAGAAGCTTGTATGTTTTTTTATCATCTAGTGGCAGAGTGTCTAGATCAATTTCTTTTCCTTGATATTTTTTTATTAAGCTCAAGGCAGTTTGGATAGTAGAAAGATTTCTGAGTCCCAAAAAATCAAATTTTAAAAGACCAATAGCATTATCATCAATATTACAATCCAAAGAATACATGTCATATTGAGTGACCATTTTTCCAGTACGAGTATCTTTTTGAATAGGGGTATATTCTGGTAATGGCTTATCAGCAATAATTACAGCAGCAGCATGAATACTACTATGCCTAATAGTTCCTTCTACTTTTTTGGCTAAATCTAGAAGTTTTCTAAATCTGGGTTGTTGATAGTATTGGGTTAGTTCTGGAACTGTTTTAATAGCCGTATCTAGGCTAGTTTTTTTACCAGGTTCATTGGGAATAAGCTTTGATATCTTATCAGGATCTTCATATGGCATCCCCAGTACTCTACCGATGTCACGAATAGATACTCTAGCTTCCATCCTTCCAAAGGTAATTACATGACCCAAGTGATCATGTCCATATTTCTCTGCAGCATAAGCAATTACTTCTTCACGTCTATCATCAGCAAAATCAATATCAATATCAGGAGGGGTTGGACGCTCTGGATTAAGGAATCTCTCAAAAGGAAGACCATGTTCCAGTGGGTCTAAAGTAGTAATATTAAGACAGTAAGAAACAATAGACCCAGCAGCAGAACCACGTCCTGGACCTACTCCTATTCCTTGTTCTTTGGCCCAGTTTACAAAATCTTGGGTAATAAGAAAGTATGTCGGGTAACCTTTTCCATTAATAATATCCATCTCATATTCAGCGCGTTCTTTACGTTCTGGGGTTATTTCTCCATACTTTTTTTTCATTCCTTCATAGACCATTTTACTGAGCCATGTTTCTGCTGTCTCTTCGTCTGGTAGTGGGTATTTAGGAAAAATTAATTGACCTGTTGGGATATCAACATTACAACGATCTGCAATTTTGACTGTATTTTCTATAGCTTCTGGATAATCAGCAAATAACTCTTTCATCTCTTCTGTAGATCTGAGATAAAAATCTGGATTATCTTTCATCTTCATTCTTTTTTCATCAGAGATTAGTTTTCTTGTTTGGACACATAGCAAAGCATCTTGAGCTTCCACATCATCTTTTTCTATATAGTGAACATCATTTGTAGCCACTAATGGAAGTTTTAGTTTTCTAGCTATTTTTACCAATTGTTTATTAAGGTCTTTGAGTTCTGGAATAGAAGGATGTGCCTGTAATTCTACATAAAATCTATCACCAAATATTTCTTTGTATTTTTCAAATTTTTCCAAAGCTTCTTTTTCTTTACCGTCACGAAGTAGCCTGTTAAAAATACTACCCATACAGCCACTAAGAACTATTAATCCTTCACTGTGACTCTCTAATACTTCTTCATCTATCCGAGGTTTATAGGAAAATCCTTCTAAGTTTCCTATAGAAACTAGTTTCATTAAGTTTTGATATCCAGTGAAATTTTCTGCTATAACTGTAAGATGAGCTTGGTCTGCGCCAGGTTTTACTTGTTTATCATGACGAGATTTTTTTGCTACATATAGTTCACAGCCAATAATTGATTTTATCCCTGCATCTCTACAAGCATTAAAAAAAGCAATAGTGCCATACATTCCCCCATGGTCAGTCATGGCTACAGCAGTTTGGCCATGATCTTTTACTTTTTGAATTAGTTTGGGAATCTTAGCGAGTCCATCCAGCATGGAGTATTCAGTATGGACATGAAGATGAACAAAATCAGACATTATTTCTCGACTATCCCACAGCTGAAGTTAGCTTTCAAGGGCGACTTGAATAGCTTTTCTAATTACTTGAGGATCTACTTTTTTTCCTAGAGTTCTCATCACTTGGCCCATGAGGAAGCCAATGATCTGAGTTTGTCCAGAATTGTATTTTTCAACAGCATCTGTGTTATTAGTTAATACTTCTTTAATGGTTTTATTTAAAATATCTTCATCGATAGTTTCTGTAGAATGAAGTTCTTCAAAGAGTTTTACTACTTCACTAGGATTAGTATTTTCTTTTACTTGTGCCCTTGAGGGTATTACTATTTTTTTATTAGTATAGTCATTTATAAAAAGAACTAAATCTAGTTTTTTATTATGAAGTTCTCGCAAAATAGATTCTAACCAATGAAGAAGTTTTTCAGAATCAACACTAGAAAAATCAATAGCTTTTGCTAGTGGAAGATCAAATTCTTTGACCCATCTTTGGGCTATTGATTCTGGAAGTTCTGGTACTGAGTCTTTTATTTCTTTTAGATATTCATCAGAAAAATGAAATGGTGGTAAATCTGGATCTGGGAAATATCTGTAATCTTCGGCAGATTCTTTAGTTCTTTGAGAAAAGGTCTGTGATTTAACGGCATTCCAACCACGAGTTTCTTGAACAGGCACTTCCCCTTGTTCTAGAATTTCTGCTTGTCTTTCTACTTCATAGTTAATAGCAGCCTCTAAAAATCTGAATGAGTTAATATTTTTAATCTCTACTTTATAATTTGGAAGTTCTGTTTCTCCTTTTTTACGTAGAGAAATATTTGCTTCCAAACGCATCCCACCTTGTTCCATATCACAATTAGCGATATCCAAGAAACGTAGGATGTGACGAAGTTTTTTACCATATTCTTTGGCTTGTTTACCACTGGTAATATCAGGCTCTGTAACGACTTCTACTAGTGGCACTCCACCTCTATTAAAGTCTATTAAACTTACTTTTTTGTTATTAATAACTTTATGTTGTAATTTACCGGTATCTTCTTCCAAGTGAATTCTAGTAAGACCTACTTTTCCTGAAGGAGTATCTATATACCCTTCATAACAGAAAGGAATGTCGTACTGACTAATTTGATAACTTTTTGCTAGATCTGGATAGAAGTAATGTTTGCGGTCAAATTTTGAAAATTTATTGAGAGAACAATTCGTAGCTAACCCAAGTTTTAGTGTCCAAGCAATAGCTTTCTTATTAGCCACAGGTAGACCACCTGGCATTCCTAGACAAACTGGACAAGTATAGATATTAGGCTTTTCTGCCCCAAATGGATCATTCTTACAACCACAAAACATTTTTGAATCAGTTTTTAGTTCTGCATGAACTTCCATACCGATCACTACTTCATATTTTTCTTGTAATTTCATGACTCATTCCTCCAGGTATTCCAAGAAGTATTTTTTTCAAAAGCATCACCGGCTTGGATAACAAGATCTTCTCTCCACATTGGAGCGATAATACTCATTCCCAAGAAAAGATTTGTTTTGGGATCACGATAATAAGGAACATTTATTCCAGGTAACCCTGCGACAGCACTGGCTTCAACAAGCATATCTTCTAACTCTCCAAACATTGCTTGTCCTTTAGTAGCACCTACTTTTTTGGCAAATCCAGGAGAGGTTGGACAAATTAATACATCATAAGTTTCGAATAGTCTATTGAGGTCTTGAATAAGAAGAGTACGAACTTTTTGAGCTAGTTCATAATATTTTTCTGAGTAGCCTTTACTAAGAGTATAAGTGCCTAACATCTGTCTGCGTTTTGCTTCATCACCAAATAGTGATCTATCATTTCCATAACGAATACCATCATATCTAGCTAAGTTACTGCTCACTTCTCCACGTTGCACAACTGTAAAGACACCAATAGCATAATGAGGATCCATGGCTTGTGTTTTTTCGACAGTTGCTCCAAGATCTTCAAAAACCTTTAATTGTTCCATAAGTTTGTCATTAGCAAAGCCTATTTCAGCAACATCCTGATAAATAACTCCAATTTTTAATCCTTTTACAGAAGTATTTAATGACTGTGTAAAGTCAGGAGTTGTCTGAGCAGAAGAAGTACCATCCAAAGGATCATGCCCAGCAAAAGCATTCAACAATATTGCTGCATCTTCTACTGTTTTTGCAATAGGACCAGGACTGTCTGTAGAAGATGCCATCGCGGCAACTCCATAACGACTTACTCGGCCATAAGTTGGTTTTAGACCAACTGCTCCACACCAGGCTGCTGGTTGTCTAATAGAGCCAGCTGTTTCACTTCCAATAGAAGAACTTGCCATATCAGCAGCAACTGCCGCGGCACTACCACCAGAAGAACCTCCAGGAAGATGATTAGTATTTCTAGGATTCAATGTTCTTCCATAGCCACTTGTCTCTGTAGAAGAGCCGTGTGCCCAAGCATCTAAGTTTGTTTTTCCGATAATAACACCACCTGATTTTTTAAGTTTACTTGTGACTGTAGATTCAAACTGTGGTTTGAAAGTATCTAGAACTTTGGATGAGGCTGTGGTTCTAAAGTCTCGTGTACAAAAGTTATCTTTGACAGCAATAGGAACACCAGCTAGTGGAGTTTCTAGTAATTCTTCAGCAGTATCCAAAGCTTTTTCGTTGAGAGTTAAGTAAACATTCAAATCTTTATTTTGTTGTTCAATGCTTTTTTGCACATCAGCATAAAGTTCTCTATGAGAAAATTTTTTATTTTTCAAACCCTGGATTGTTTTAGTTAAAGTTAGTTTATTTAGCATTTTTCAGTTCAAATTTAATTAATTGAAAGATTTCTCTATTTTTTGAGCTTCTTGGATTCTTTTTTTATTTTTTATAAGTGACATGATGCTGTAACCTATGGAAAAAATAAAAACTAAGATATAGATCAGTCCAGCAGATACAGAGAATTTATTGGATAGACCAGTCATGTTAAGTAAAATAAAAAAGCTAAAAACAATCATTTGTAAAAGGATAGCTTCCAGAGCAGTAGCCATTCTTTCTTTTTTGAGTTGGTCTAATAAAAATTTTTTATCTTCGTTAGTTAGTTTAGACATCTTTTCCTTCAAGAATTCCAGGTACTACAAAATATCCATTGTGAGTTTTTTTACTGTTAGCGAGGGCTTCTTGCTGAGTGAACATTACACTTTGGTTAACTAGATCTTCTCTCCAAACATTTTCCAGTCCTGTAACCTGGTGAGTAGTAGGAACATCTTTTGTATCCAGTTGAGCTAATTCATCTACTACTTCCAATGTTTCTTCAAAGGCTGTTGCTAACTCTTGCTGCTCTTTTTCAGAGACAGGAATGTTGGCCAGCTTGGCAATATGAGCGACTATTTTGGGAGTAACTACTGTTTTCATTATGTCTGGAAGTATAGCAGAATGAATCACTGTTTTCAGAGGTAAAATTGTTTTTTTAGAAAGTATTTAGGAGTTTAAACACAACTTATTTAGAGTCAATATTTATTTATTTTTTTTTGGCATTTGCGAAAAAATAATCGAGGCAACTTGATTTAAACACCAGGCATCATTTGGATATTTTAAAGAAGCTGTTTTGAGAGATAGGATAAGTTTCATTTTTGAAAGCCAGCTATCTCCCCTCTGAACTTCAACAGCATTTTCTATACTATAACCAGCAAGCCCAAAAATGATTTTGCTTTCTTCTATAGTGAATGGTGAAAATGATTTATCCATAACAGATAAGATCAAATTCTATCAGAAAATTACAATTGTTTAAGAGACGAAATTCTTTCAGTAATAGGTGGATGAGTCATAAACATTTTGGAAAACATCCCTATTCCCCCATGAGTATTTTTGAGAGGGTTAGTAATATAGAGGTGAGCTGTAGCTTTATTAGCAGCTTCTAGAGGTTCTTTATCTGCAGTTAATTTTTGGAGGGCACTAATTAATCCTTCGGGGTTTTTTGTCATAGCAACAGCAGAAGCATCAGCTAGGTATTCTCTTTTTCTAGAGATTGCTAGTTTTATAAGCTGAGCAATAAGTGGTGATAGCAAAGCCAAAACTATTCCAGCAATAAATAAGATAGCTTGGAGTTGATTATCTCCATCTCTACTATTTTTCTTTTTACCTCCACCCCAGTAAGTCATCCTCAGAACCCAATCTGCTAGTAAAGATATAAACCCAACTAGGATAGCTACAAGAGACATGAGTCTAATATCATAGTTTTTTACGTGAGAAAGCTCATGAGCTACTACTCCCTCTATTTCTCTTCTATTTAGTCTAGAAAGTAATCCAGTTGTAGCACAAACAACGGCATGATCAGGATCTCTACCGGTAGCAAAAGCATTCATGGCTGTGTCATCTATCACATAGAGTTTTGGAAGAGGCATTCTTTGACTACTAGATAGATTTTCTGCAACTGTATAGAAATCAAAAAACTCTGATCTTTTGGCTTCCCTTGCTCCAGCTAGAGTTAAAATAATTTTGTCAGAGAAATAGTAACTACCAAAACTAGAAAACCCTGCAAAGATCAAGGCAAAGCCTATTATATCCAGGCTGTAGCCTAGTCCTTCGACCATAAGATATGCAGCCAGCAGAATGAAAGCTATAAATCCAACAACAACAAATAGTGATCTTGCTTTATTACTAGCAACAAGTTGGTAATGAGTCATTTTAATTATTTAGTCTAGAGAAACTTTATGATCTTTTGTTTCTGATTCACTAACAGAAAGATGTGCTCCAGAAGTAGCTGTTTCTAATCCTTTTGCAGGTTTGAAACCAAAGACTTTGGCAACTAGGTTAGAAGGGAAAACTACAAGTTTCTGATTGAATGTCTGTGAGAGATCAATAACAGTTCTTCTAGCATAGCTCATTTTATCTGCAGTATCAGTAAGTTCATCCATGAATTTTCCAACAGTAGCATCGGCTTTTATTTCTGGGTTGTCTTCTACCACAACTTGAATCTGAGGAATCAATGATTGGATAGAGCTAAGAGCTTTATCTATATCTGCAGGAGCTCCTGTTTTATCTGCTTTTTCTGTAGCTTTTCTAGCATCACTAAGCATTTTGAAAATACCTTTTTCATGCTTCATGTAGCTTTTTACAGATGCTTCTAGATTAGGAATCAGGCTAGCTTGTCTTTTGAGCTGGTTACCGATCTCTTGGATACTAGCAGTGATTTGAGTTTGTAGTGTTTGGAGAGAGTTATAAACTCCAATGACGTACATGAGTAGGACGGCGGCGATAATAAAATAAGGGGTCATAGATATCCTTTCCGATTAATGGAAATTATTAATAATTATTTTTTTACTGTGAATAGTATATCAAATATTGTGACAAAAAAGGAACACACTGGTACAAAAACAGATTTGTTTGTTATAATTACGCTTTGTTCTTTATAAAAAGATGATTCAAGTGGGCCCGTGGTGTAGTGGTTAACATGCTTCCCTGTCACGGAAGAGATCGCCAGTTCGATCCTGGTCGGGCTCGCAGACAAAAGAAAAACGCCAATCTGGCGTTTTTTTTATGTCTGTTAGTTCAGAACAGAGTTGAATTTCAGACTTTTACAAAGTCTGAAGTTCGCGACGGAGAGTGCTGTAGCACCCTCCTAGTGCATGTGAATGAGCATAGCGAGTGAGTCGTGATCCTGGTTGGGCTCGCAGACAAAAGAAAAACGCCAATTTGGAGATTTTTTTATTCCCAAGTTTCTTCAAGCTGCTCTCTTTGTACTGATACATCAAAACCAATAATTTCTAAAACCTCGATTGCCTTTTCAATATCTTCTTTTTTTGTCATGTCTTGCTGTTGAAATTCTTCTGAAAAGGCAAAGTCCATATACTCAGTAATTGCCTGATTTTGTTCTGGTGTCAGAGATTCAGCATAATCTTTTTGATATCCTTCTAATGCATAACCTAGTTGCAAAAAAGATGATTTCCTAACCCATTTTCTAGAGCTTTCTGAGCTAGTACTATTGATTTTTTCAGCAATATAACTTGCATCATAATCAGAGAATTCTTCTAAATGTTTTTTGGGATCTGTCTCAGTAAATAAATAATCTAAATTATCTGGTGAGGGTTTGTTCTCTTTCATAAAGAAATATTTCCATAAGATAAAAATAATCTAAGATTTATATATTAACTATTTTTATCAATAGTTGCACTCAAAACTTTTACTAGCTTAGTGTTTTTCCATTGGCTTGTATTATAAATAATTCCAGGATTTTTGTTAAGAACATGGTTGAAATAGTATTTCACTGGCTCAAAAACATTCTCTAGAGTTTTAGCCTTATCTATTTCTATCCAATGAGCTTTTCCTTCATCAACACCAGTATTTAGCATTGGAGACTCTTTTAATTCTACCGAGAAAGCAAAGGCTATATACATTTCTTTACGATCAATGTGATGGTGTACTGCTATAACCTTTAGTTTAATGTCCTCTGGTGTGATTATTACTCCAGTTTCTTCTTGAACTTCGCGAATAGCAGCAGCAAGTGGATCTTCTCCCTCATCAATATGTCCTCCTGGAAGAGACCAAAATCCTGGAAATTTTTTCTTTGTTTCACTGCGTTTGAACATTAATAGTTTGTTGTCATGAACAATATAAACTTCGCTTACAAAAATGGGTTGGGCTACTTCATGGAGTCGTTTTTGAGTTTTCATAATAGTTTACTCTATACCTGCTTCTCTATCCCAAAAGTTTCTTTAACCACAAAACCATCATCATTTTTTTCTAACACAACATAGGCAGTGTTTTTTATAGATCCATGCGGTAGCTCTAGGTATTTTGCCCAACCCAGATAAACAAGCAAGATTCTCATTGCAGCTCCATGAGTTACTAATAAATTATTTTTTCCATTAGTAAGCTGATTATTTTTTTCAAAAAACTGTAAAAATCTATTCATTAGTTCTTCATCTGTTTCTATGTCCTCTGCAGCTCTATGTATAAAACGTTCTTCAGTAGAAAGTTGGTTTCTATACTTCATTACGTCTCCTAGTTCTTTATTAAAAAGATCTATTTTTTTACCTTCATATTTTCCTAGTTTAATTTCTCTAAGGAGATTATCTGTTTCTATTTCTAGATTTTTTTTGGAGACAATTAATTT
Organism: Minisyncoccota bacterium; assembly: GCA_018657765.1. Lineage (GTDB taxonomy): Bacteria > Patescibacteriota > Microgenomatia > UBA1400 > PJMF01 > CG2-30-36-39. Next base: position 38,169 of record JABHWM010000003.1, read on the forward strand.
TGCTGTTTGATGAGCTCTTTTAAGGTCAGATGAAAAAGCATTATCAAACATAGTTTCTGTCAGCATCTCTTCAAGTTTTTTTGCTTGAGTAATGCCATTTTCATTAAGAACAGTATCCAAGTGTCCTTGAATGATTCTATCTGCATTTTGTTGTGTTTCACCATGTCGGACGATATAAAAAGTAGTTGGAGAAGTATTCATAATGTTTTTTATTTTATCACTTTTATTTTCAACTACTAATAGAAACAATATATCCCCTATTGATTCTCATCTTCTTCTCCTGGTATAACAAGGTCTCAACGAGTAAAAGAGAAAGGGAAATAAAACATGACCGATGATAAGACAAAGAATATTCCAGAAGAAAAATCAGGGGAAGATATGGCTATGGATGCTTTAGCTCAAGCAACACACGTAGGTGGTGATGATGAAGTAGCAAAGTCTAATAAAGTTGCAGAAACTTTGACTACTCTACAGAATCTTATAGAACGCCATGCTTTGGATATGGAAGAGTTACGTAAGCAAATGAAAGAAAAAAGAGAAAGTCTTCGTAGTTTTTTTGAAAACGACACTGCTCTTGGTGAAGCTCAAGCAGAAGCAGAAGTTTTTACTACCAAGATGAAAGAGAGAAAAAGTCAGTTGCAATCTGATCCTCAGGTTACTTCTCTAAAGATTCAGATTGGTGAACTTAGAGAACAGCAAAAGGAGATCGAAGAAACTCTTAGTAATCATCTTATCAATTATCATTCTTTAACTAATTCTAGAAGTTTTGATACTAGTGAAGGTGATCAATGGGATTTCTCTATTAGAGCAAAGATTAGACCAAGAAAAAACTCAGCTTAGTTTTCTCTAAAAAATAAAACAAAATCAAAAACCCCCGTTTATAACGGGGGCTTTTATTTTTAAAATGATTTACAAAAACTTAGATTTTACCAAGTTTTTGATTGATTCTAACCAAAGCTGCTGGAGAGACATTCTTTCTATTCTTGAGAGAACGTGCTCTTCTTTTCAAACGATTGTTTGTAGCAGTTGTAGCAGATTTTATTTTAGAAGGTTTTCTGAAATAACGGCGATCTTTTACTATCTGAACTATACCAGTAGCTGCAACCGCTTTTTTAAATCTACGGATTACATCATTACTAGAATCACTTTTTTTTGCTTTTATGACGATAGGCATTTTAATCACCTCCCTTCTAAATTTTTATGTTTGTATTCAAGCTGTGAATTATACACTACCCTACCAGATATGTCAGATATGAAACAGTTTTTAATAGCTATCTCTTTATATGATATAATTATGGGATGAAAAAAGAATTAGAACCAGAGAAGCAAACTCCTATCAATATACTTGCAACACCTGAAACAAATAGTGAACTAGATGAGTTAGTTATTACTATGTTTGACGGGATACCCAGAGAGAGTTTATATATTTCGATATTAGAAGTAATGGAATTAGTAGATAAAAAAAATTAACCTTTGGGAGAAGCTGGTACTGAAATTCTTATTCTATCATTAGTTAAGGTTGCTAAGATTATTTTAGAAGCTAGTGTCTATCCAATTCAAGAGCTTAGTTGGTTAGAAGAATTTCTTAATAAATCTACAAGTTGGATAAATACTGCTGAAACAAAAGTTTTTCCTGGGCTTGAAGATTTGCTTAAAATTGTGGGTGAACTTTTAGAACTTTATCAGGAATAGTATCAATTTCTATTACCATCTTCTTTAAAAGCTAATTAGAATTTCTAATCTCTTTTGCCAACTCACCCAGTTCTTCATCATCAGCTCTTTCTGAATCATTAGAACTCAAGTATCCAGGATATTTTTCAAAATAAGTTCTGATAGCTTTACTCTCCAGAGGTTGCCAGTTCTCTAGATCACCAGGGCCATGCATAGGAGAAAGCTTACTATGCAAATGATCTACACCAAAGCCTTCAAAAAACATTCCACAACGAGTTGTGTCATCAAAAAAAGAATCAAGAATATTAGCGACTTTTTTGGTAGCAATTATCAAATCTTGTAAAACTTCATCTGATTGTTCAAAGGCATAGCTGTCATGATGTTCTTTGGGAATTACAACAGTAAAGCCTTTTGTATTAGGAAAAATAGATAAAAATGCCAAATGCTTTTCATCTTCCCAGATAGTATGACTAGGAATGTTTTTTTTGACTATTTCACAAAAAATGCATTTATCCATAAAGTTCCTCTAGAATAATTCTAATTTGTTGAATATTAAGTGGGCTTGGTCTTTGATTATTATTTTTATGAGAACCATTTAAGAGCATTTTTCCACTTCCATGAAAAAACCAAGTTCCTTTTTTATCTACTTCTAGGATTTTGTCATTAAGAGCATGTAAAGTTATATCAGCATCAGGTCTAACTTTAATTCTGATGTGCCCTAGCTTTGGATCTTTTCTAGCAACAAGAACATAGCCCATTTTTTGAGCAACTTTTATAGTGTCATCATTTCTAGTTTCTACTAGTAAGGCTTTACCTTTTTTTAGTTCTAGTTCTTCACCTTTGGTTTCAACAACTTCTTTCGCTTTATGATATTGAGTCAAAGTAGCATAGATATTATCTAGACATTGAAAACCAAAATGCATTTGGGAATCATCATTATGAGGATCAGTAAATTCATGACCACGGACTATTTCATGCAACATGAATAAGTAGCGCTCAGATTCTGATTCTGGCCAGTAGACTTCTTCAAAGTGATCTACAGAATTCGCCATTTCCACGATGCTTTTCAGAGCTTCGTCATCTTTTTTTTCTGGATGGACTTCACAAACATGATCAAAAACTAAGCTAGTCGCACAGACTCTTTCCATAGCTCTTCCTGGTTGATGGTGATCAAACTCCCCTCCTCCAGTATCTACATAAGTTATTTCATGAAGTTGGCAACCATATATTTCGGCTTCTTCTAGAGTAATTTTGTCTCCAGGATTGACAAAACCGATATGAGCATCAGCAAATTTTTGGGCATGAAATTTTTTTAGTATCCAGGTAGATGCGATAGCATCTAGATCTGGAGCATGATGAGTAACAATAAGAAGACGAGAATTAGACATGTGTCTATTATACAGATAGGAAATTGAAAAAGAGGTCTTAAATTTAATATCCCCACCGCAAATACTTTTAAGGGCATTTGCCGTGGGGTCCTCACCGGGATGTATCTAGTAATATATTAAATGATCTAGAAAAAAAGAATAGACAAAAAGGATTGATGATTGGTTCTATAATTATGTCTAATCTGAATAGATTATTTTATTATAAGTCACTATATTCAAGCAATTTTTGCATCAAAAGATGTCAAAGCGCATTTTTACTTTTTTTACCAGCAATTGCTCTCCAGATTAATTTTAAAATCCACCAGATTATTTTGAACGGTAAGGTAATTAATTGCCAGATAAAAGGTTCTTTATCTTTTTCTCCTCGAACCCAAGTAGAGATAATAAGATATTTATTATTTTCTATCGGGGTGGCCACTACATGAATTTTGCGTCCATGAAGAGTTCTAATAAACTTAAAGTTTTTTTGGTTGTGAATTGTTTTATCTGGAAATGAAACCACCTGATGAATAGAATCCTTATTCAAAGATCTATCATTCAATCTTTCCCAGGCATGTTTTGTAAAAACTAAGTTTTTATAGGTGTGGCTCATTAAGTATATTAGACTTTCTGCGAAATAAGAAATATATTCCTTTTCGCCTATTTAGTACTTTTGTGTATTTTAAGCCTCCTCAAGTAGCTATTGCTACTATCGTCATTTAAAACACCCAAAAGTATCAAAATATGCTTCAAATGATTTATATTTTTATTTCGCAGAAAGTCTATTTATTTTTATAACTGTGACAGTCGCATCAAAACTTTATCATAATCCAACAGTTCTGTTGCATCATCTGTTCTATTTTTCCACTCAATTGTATCACCATTTCTTTCCGAAAGAACCAAACGGGCTGGAATTCCCAATAAATCTGCAGCTGCAAACTTACTTCCTGGAGAATCATCTCTATCATCCCAGAGTACTTCTACATTATGATCTTTCAGATCGTTGTATAGTCTTTCTGCTTGTTCTTCCATACCTCTTAGGGAAACAATAACCACTTGATAAGGAGCAATGGCTACAGGCCAAATAATACCTTTTTCATCAGATGTTTTTTCCACAATTACACCCATAGTTCTAGTAGTTCCCCATCCATAACAGCCCATGATGGGATATTTGTTTTCTCCATTGGCATTGGTATAGGTTAGTTTGAAATCTTTGACATATTTTTGACCAAGATCAAAAACATTTCCTACTTCAGAGCCACGACCTGCTTTTAGTTTCTCGTCTCCACATTTTGGACAGTTCTCTCCTTCTTTTACTTTGGATATTTCACTATTCACACAGAACTCACAGCTAGGACAGTAAAAAATATCATCTTCACCAGCATCTGTAAGAACCATAAATTCATAAGAGATTTTATCTGTAAAGTTTCCTCCAGAAGCTTCAGTTACTTTGGCAGTCAGACCAACATCTCTGTAGGCTCTGATATAAGCATCTTTTACTTCTTGATAAAAACGATCAAAATCTTCTTGAGTTTCATGAAAACTGTACATATCTTTCATCTCGAACTCACGACCACGCAAAATTCCAGACTTTGCTCTCAGCTCATCACGGAATTTCCAGTTGATTTGGTAGAGAGCTAGAGGTAAATCTTTATAGCTTTTGATAATATCTTTGGCCAAAGGTGTGACAACTTCTTCATGACTTTGTCCCAGGGCATATTCTTTGCCAGTTCTACTTTCTAGGTGAAAAAGAACATCTACAGAATCCCAAGAGCCAGTTGTAACCCAGTTTTGTTTTGGGTGAAGAGATGGCATAAGAACTTCTTGGCCACCTACTTTATTCATTTCTTTACGAATAGTGTTTCTAATTTTATTAAGAACTTTAAGACCCAATGGTGTGTATGTATATACTCCAGCCATTAGTTGACGAACATAGCCGGCTTGGACCAAAAGTTTATGATTGATAGTATCAGCATTGGCTGGTGGGTTTTTGAGTGGCTTGAAGGCCATTTGGGACATTTTCATAAGAGTATTGTAACCTTATTTTATAAATAAATCTTGAGTTAAAGGATTATTTAATTACTTTAATGATAACTTTAAATTAATATTTTGAGTAATTAATTTTTAGCCAGCTAGTTTTTTGTTGTCGATCATGCTTCTTAGACGAAGACTCTCGGGAGTTACTTCTAGAACTTCATTATCTCCAACAATAGTCAGAAATTGTTCCAAAGAAGGTCTCCAAGCAGGAGTCAAGACAACAGTTGTGTCTGCACTAGAAGCACGCATGTTTGTAAGTTTTTTACCACGAACAACATTAATGACCATCTCCTCAGACCGTTTATTTATACCAACAACTTGTCCGGCATAAACTTTATCTCCTGGATCAACAAATAGAGATCCTCTTGGTTGGGATTTTTCTAAGGAATAAGCAGTAACTGATCCTGTTTGGTGAGCAATCATTGCTCCACCTCTATGGATAACGATTCTCTCAGTGAGAGGCCTGTATTCTAGAAAAGTATTATGAACAACACCTTCACCAGATGTGGTAGTAAGTAGTTCACTTCTATAACCAATTAGATTGGCAGTTGAGATTTCATACTCAAAACGTACTCCAGTTTTTGTCTGGTGCATGTTTTTCATCTCACCCCTACGTTTGGCCATGGTCGAAGTAATTGTTCCAGTATATTCATCTGTAATATCAATAGTGACATGTTCCCAAGGTTCTAAAGTTTGTCCATCTTCTTCTCTCAAAACAACTTGTGGTTTGGAAAGAGAAAATTCATAACCTTCACGTCTCATGGTTTCGATCAAGATAGCAAGATGTAACTCCCCTCTACCAACAATCATGACGTTTTCACCACTAGTTCCTGGAAGCATTCTAAGTCCAACATTTGTTTCTAACTCTTTTTTCAAACGAGCCTGAAGTTGTCTAGAAGTAGAAAACTCTGCTTCTTGTCCAGCAAAAGGTGAAGTATTGACCATTAACTGCATTTTGACAGTGGGTTCCGTAATATCCATTTGAGGAAGGGCTTCTGGCTCATGAGTATCCGCAATAGTGTCGCCTATTCCAGGGTCTGGCATACCAGCAATAGCAACTATTTCTCCAGCACTAGCAACATCTACTTCTCTACGTTCTAGTCCAAAATGATTGAATAAATAAACAACGCTACCGGCTTCTACTTTTCCATTTGTATGAAGAACTTTCACAGGTTGGTTTTTCTTTACAGTTCCACGGAATATTCGTCCAATAGCAATTCTTCCTTTATGTTGATCCCAATCAAGAGAATTTACTTGAATTTGTAGAGGAGCTGATTCATCTGCTACTGGATATGGAATTTTATCAATAATAGTTTCAAATAATGGTTCTAAGTCTGTGCTATCAGTAATATTTACAGAGTAATCACTTTGCTCTTCTATTTCTTTACCAACAATGCCATCGATTCCTCGGGCATAAAGAGTTGGGAAATCTAACTGAGAATCTTGTGTAGCAAGTTCCAAAAAAAGATCTGCTACTTCTGATTCTACTTCTGCTATTCTCTGGTCTTTTCTATCAACTTTATTAATCAAAACAACTGGAGCAAGTCCTAGCTCTAGAGCTAGTTTTAGTACAAATCTAGTTTGTGACAAGACACCTTCTGCAGCATCCACCAGTAAAATACAGCCATCAGCCATATTAAGAACACGTTCTACTTCTCCAGAGAAATCAGCATGTCCTGGGGTATCAAGAATATTGATTTTATAGTCTTTCCAGAAAACAGCTGTGTTTTTGGAAAGAATGGTTACGCCTTTTTCTCTTTCGAGATCATTAGAATCCATAATAGTGGTAGCTTGGTTTTCTTTTTGATGAATAGCAAAAGTTTTTGTTTGCTTTAGCATCGCATCCACGAGGGTTGTTTTTCCATGGTCAACGTGAGCGATGATGGCGATGTTTCGTAGTTGTTTTTGTTGCATAGTATTTTGTATTTCTTATGGTATTTTTTTCTTTGACTGTTACACCAAAGGAATTATAAATAAAATAAATTATGTCCTACTCAAATTTCCAATTATTCAAGAGAAAGAAAGGATTATAGAACTATCCTTGTAAATTTTCTACTAGGATTTTTGAAATATCAATTACTGTAATCTTTTGGTGCTGTTCTTCTCTCTCTATAGAATTGGTTACAGTAACAGTATCTACCATTGATTCCTCGAGTAGTTCTAAAGCATCTCCTGTAAATACCCCATGAGTAGCCAAGAAATGAACTTCTTTTGCTCCACTGTTTTTTAGTAATTTTGCAACTTCTACAACGGTTTGACCAGATAAAATAGCATCATCAAAGATAAAAATAGTTTTTCCAGTCACATCACCTTCTAGTTTTTTCATGCTTACTTGTCCAGTTTTTAGGTCTCTTTTCTTTTCTACGCTAGCAAGATCTAGATGAAGTTCGTTGGCAAATAGTCTAGCTCTTTTGAGTCCTCCAAAATCAGGACTTACAACCAAAGCTTCTGCAAGATCAAAATGTTCTTTGATATGTTTTACAAATTTATCCATAGCAGAGATATGATAAGTAGGTACAGAGAAAAATCCTGGAATACTAATATTGTGTAGATCCAAAAGGTAAATCTTTTTTATACAGGTGCTTTCTATGACTTTGGCAATAACTTTGGCAGAGAGTGGTTCTCCTGGTAGAAAAACCTTGTCTTGAAAAGAATAGCCAAACCAAGGAATGAAAAGGCTGACTTCTTTTGTACCTAGTCTCTCTAGAGCATCTGCAATAAGGGTTGTCTCGATAATTCTTTCATCTACTGGTTTGAAGAAAGATTGAACAATCATTACTTCTTCATTTTTCACAGCATTTTCTACTAAGATTCGTTTTTCTCCATTGGCAAAGGTATTGATATCGCATTTCACTAATGGAATATTGAGTTGTAATGAGATGTTTGTGGCAAGTTGTGGATTAGATGATCCTGAGATTATTTTCATGTATCGATATTATAGTACTTTTCATGATTATGATCGAGGACAAGATCTAACAGATCTCTATTGAGGCTTCTTTTTCTTTTTTTGCAGATTTCCATTTTTCCAAAACTCCTTTGGTAGCAGAAATACCTAGAGCTACTCCTAGAGCTCCCATTACAAAGTCAGGTAAAGCTTCTCTTGTTTGGGTAGTTGTTTCTATCAGGGCGTTGAGAGTAAGAATAGAAGCAGTAAAAGCTAAGAAACCATGTCTAGCTACATTTTGCATTATCTTTGAGTGAAAAGCTTCTTGAAAGATGTTTTTAACAAAAACAGCAGATATTGCCAGTGCCGCAGAAAAACCAAAATTTCCTAGACTATTTGCTATTGGGCCAATAGTATTTACTATAGCTTTTCTTCTTTTCATATCTGCGATTCCCTGATGTGGGTGGGAATATATATCTAGTAAAGAAATAGTTGCTGTTAGCAAGACTAATATCACTGTCGCATCAATACTAGATGTTTTTTCTTTATCCAGATTTTTCTCTTTTATAGAAAATTTAGAAAAAATTGTTTGCCTGATTTGTTCGATATTTTTATTCACTGAAGAGAATTATATCAAAATGTATCAAGGATATGATATAAAAAATTATAAATATAGTTTTTTACCAAAAAGGATATATATTCCAGCAATAACCGCATCATAAAATTCCAATTCATCACCAAGTTCAAATTCCTCATCTTTTTCTAAATTAGGAAGTCCTGTTTCCAAAACTATTTTTAGAAAATCTGATTCTTTTAAGCTATCTTCTAAAACTATTTTTTGAGCTTCTGGGTTTTTTAGATGTCCTAAGTTTGGATTTTCTTCTTTGAAAAGCTCAAAAAGTTCTGTGAAATCTAGATCAAAATCTTCTTTTATTATTTTTCTAGCATCTTGAACCATCTTGTTACCAATTCTTTTTGGATCAAATAGGTCTTCACTCATTGAAATAGCTCCAAGCATGATGATATCGTCAGGTGTCAAGTCATTTTTGGTATCTTCATCAAAGTAAGACGTTGCGATTTCTCCAGCCTCTAACATATCTTCAACTAAATCTTTTTCGGTCAGATCAGTCAGATCACTGCTTCTTTCTTTATAAAGTTCTAGCAGATCATCAAAATCCATTCCCATTTCTTCTATATCAGGATGTTTATTAATTGCTTCTTTGGTGGCTATAATTTGTTTCTCGGAGATCTGTTCTGAGTTTTCTACCATAATGATGACTTTCTTAAATGAAATTTGGTAATTTATTACTCATCCAAGCTATGGATGAATCTCTATCCAAGATCATATTATCATAGAGATTGGGTGCAGAGATAATAAAGTAGTTTTTACTTTCATCTATTACTCCAGCCGCTTTTATATTTTTTCTTTCTTGATCTGGTATAGAAAAATAAAGTAAGTGATGTTCTATGTTCTTTGCTGTTGATATCCATAAAGTAAAGCCTCCAGCTTTTTCTCCAATGTATGCTTTCACAAATTTTTCTTTTTCTGCATTTCTTCTCTCTGACCAGTTAATATTTTTTACTTTTCCAGCTATTATTTCATTCAGATCCAGATCACTATTACTCCACTCTATTATAATAAAGTCACCTTCGATTCTTGTTTCTATGTGGGAGGGATTATTATGTTCTGGATGAGGCATTAGAGAAGTATTATAATATATTTAATATCACTTAATGACTAGAAAGAAAAGATGAGTAGATATACAGAGAAAATAGGTAGATTACTTCCAGCAGAAAAGATAGTGGGTTTTCTTAAAAAAAGAACTTTTACAGATGATTCTGGTATTCAGTTAGTGCCTTTATTCTTAGATGAAAATGGTTCAGATGGTGAACTAGAAGAGGAAATAAAAAGTTTTGCAAAATGGTTCTCTGATGGAGAAGTAACAAAATATCTTCTACCTGGAACTCCCCTTTTATTAAATACAGATACTCAAAAATTAGAAACAGTTTCAGTACCAGTTTGGTTAAAGAATATTTCAAAAAGAAAAACCGCAGCCCATTGGAAAATAATGCATCCACAGTATGGTTTTATTGGACATGCTTCTTTAAATGCTATTGATATTAAAGATATGAGTTGTGAAAGAGCTATTACAATTGGTGAAAAGAAATATTGGGGAGAAGGTATAGGAAAAATTGTGGGATTAATGTTAATGAAAGCTGCTAGAGAATCAGGTCTTAAAAAAATGACAAGCAGCCCATATGCTGAAAATACTAGATCTTTATTTAATGTAGAAGCTCAGCTAGGTGAATCTGTTGGTGAAGGAGTAGATGAAGAAGGAAATAAGTATTTTTTATTTTCAAAAGATCTCTGAGGTTAAGGTTGAAAATAACTGTATATCAGTCTAATTATCTTATCAGACTTAATTTCTGAGAGTGAACTTCCTAAACACCAGACACAGCCCTTGCAATTCTATTTTGATGGGATGGATAGGAAGATTAAGCGATGGAAGAATCAGTGGAAGGATTAATTATTGAGTCTACCCAACTTTCAATCAACTCCTTAAATTTTCTTGGACCAGTGTAAGCAGAGCAACGAACAATTTCTCCAGAATTTTTATGTTTTATGTAAAAATAAATGGTGTCCATCTTAATTTCAACTGCTTTTTTATATTCTTCTTCTAGACCCATATCTTCATCATATCCACTTGCTGGACTAGCAGCATCAAAATTTTGTTGTAATGGATTTTTATCATCTTCAATCTTGTGATCAGGTGATTGTTGTTCTTTTGTCATATATGTTTTAATTATAGGTTCTTGCCCAGATAAACTGATAAAATGCTAGAATAAAAGCATGAAACTCCAGATATGGCACGGAAAAATAAGTGGATATAAAACCGGAAAAATCCTGCACCACTTCATAGTGGATGTAGAAGCCTCTAAAACAGC
>JABHWM010000004.1 GCA_018657765.1 Minisyncoccota bacterium
GGGTATGACCAAAAAAGAGATCAAAAAAAAGTTTGACGAAATAGTAGAATTTTCCGGTGTAGAGAAATTTTTAGATACTCCAGTCAAACACTACTCTTCCGGCATGTATGTCAGGCTTGCCTTTGCCGTCGCCGCTCACCTTGAGTCAGAAATATTGTTGGTCGACGAAGTCCTCGCCGTCGGCGACGCCGAATTCCAAAAGAAGTGCTTGGGCAAAATGGACTCCCTCGCCAAATCCGGCAGGACTGTAATATTTGTTAGTCACGATTCATTTTCAGTTAATAATTTATGTAAAACGACAATATGCATGAATAATGGGAAAATTAAGTTTTCTGGACAAACTGAAGAAACAATTGACAAGTACTTGAAGTCCGGGAAAGATCGAAGCTTACATAATATAACAAAACATCAAGATGAAAGTTCGGTTTATATAAAAAAAATAAAGACAATTTTTAATAATAGCTGTTTAATAATCTTTGGAGATATTTACTCTAGGAAAATTATGTCACAAATCAATATCGGTTTTTCATTACACGATAGACATGGAAAAGTTATGTCAATTATTTACTCAGCTCCAAAACATTATTACTCTCTCAAGCGAGGAATCAATCACTTTAAGGTTACAATAACCGATATAAACTTTACTCCAGGAACCTACCTAATAAAAACTAGGTTTGAGCAACTTGGAAATGGAATTTATTGGCCAAACGATTACATTGCAGATTTCTATATTCCAGTGAATTCAAACGATCAACACAGTCGGCAAGAAATTTTAATAAATGGACAGGTTTTACTAGAAGCTTCCTGGTGTAATGGATAAACAAGTATCAGAAATTTACCAAAAGATAAACAAACTGAATGGATTATTTTCTATTGACGCCTATTATTTTTTTGTTTCTTTAAATCAAGTTTTTCAGTATAAATTAATTTCAATACTAGAAATTGGTGTTTTTTGTGGAAAGAGCTTGATAGGGCTTGCGTCAGCTTTTCCTTTGGCAAATAAGATTGTTGGAGTTGACCCTTTTTTCGAAAATTTTCATAACTCTTTTGCTTTGAAAGGAGAGGCAGAGGAGTTAATTTCAGCATCAGGTAACATGACTCCAAAACAAAGACTTAGTAAATTACATAAGGTTGCCAAAATAATTTCAAAAATTTTTTCCAACAACATTCAAGAAAAGATTGTTATTCATAAAACAACTCAAGAACAATACCTAAAACTAAGAAAACAGTCTCCAGAATTTAGCATAATCCATGTTGATGGAGAACATTCCTACAATGCTGTTAAAGATCTTCTTGATAACTTACCAAGCATACTTAAGCCTGGCGGTATCATCATCATAGACGATATTTTAAATATTGGCTTCCCAGGTATTGCCGAAGCATTATTTAGACATCACAACTATAAAAAAACACTATTCCCCCTAGTGTACGCTTTCAATAAAGGTGTATTTATTTATAAATCTGCAAAATTTTTTAGACAAAATATTTTAGAAAAAATAACAGAAATATATAATAGCAGTGACTACAACATAAGAGTTTTGCATGACAACTCTTTAATGATCTATAACAATCAGTTCAACAACAATAAAAAAATCGACACAGACTCAATTAGTATTTTCAACAAATTTTTTCGAATCATAAGAAATCTTTTTGTTTAATCCCTTAATCACAAAATTAATGAAAATATACATACTTCCAACTCAAAAAATTCTACAACCCTCATCACAGAGCATAACCTATCCAAAACACAACAAAGATTTTGGTGTTGAACAAGATTTCTTTAAATATTTGACTTGTAATACCAAACTTTTAACTAGCAATCCTCTCAAAGCCAATTGGCATTATCTCCCCGTTTATTGGACACGATGGCATCTAAATCATGATTACGGCAAAAAAGGAAAAAATGAACTCCAAGCTAGAGTAGATAATTTAATTATCGAACCAAAAAAAACATTTACAATCTGTCAGTATGATGACGGTCCAGTTATAAGTCTTCCAGAGGTTTCATTATTTTTAGCTTCAAGAAAAACAAGTCATGGAACAGATATCCCACTATTATCATCTCCGCATCAAAAACCATTAATTAAACCACGTAAGCAGATTATAGCTTCATTTATCGGAAGATTATCCACCCACAATATTAGGAATGACATGAATAAGTTGTTATCTAAAAAGAGTAGCATTCTAATACTTGACGGGAATTTTGGGGTCCGGAAATATACAAATACTATGTTAAAATCATATGTAGCTCTATCTCCGAGAGGATATGGTGGGAGCTCTTTTAGGTTTTTTGAAGCCATGCAGTTAGGAATTGCCCCATTTCTAATTGGAGATCTTGATACAAGACCATTCAAAAAATTTATTAACTGGGAAGAAATCAGTTTTTATTCAAAAAATGTTGATCAAATAATGACAATACTCAATAAATACTCCAAACCACAGCTCCTGGAAATGGGCAAAAAAGCAAGTAAAATATGGTCAGATCAATTAAACTACCAGAAATGGTGTGGCCTGGTCATAAAACAACTTGAAGAACGTCTATGAAAAATCCCAATATTAACCAACAAGCAGTCCAATCTGAACAGTCATGGGGTGGGTCTTATAACATACTTTGGCCATTAATAAACAAAAAAAAATTAAGAGTTGGTGCCGAGATTGGAGTTGCTTTTGGTGGTCATTCCCAACGTATTTTAGATAAAACAAACGCCAAGCTTTACTCAATAGATCCATTCAGACACATCAACGGATATGATGATGCCATGAATTTCAGTAATGAAAAGTTTAATAAACTCTATAAGTTTGTTGAAAAAAGACTCTCAGTTTATGGTAAAAAAAGCGTATTGATAAGAAAAAAATCAATGCCTGCAGCTAAAATCATTAAAGAGCCTTTGGATTTTATCTATATTGACGGAGACCACTCCTATGAAGGAATAAAACAAGATATACTTACTTGGTTTCCAAAAATTAATGAAGGTGGAATTATTTCAGGCCATGATTATGGACATATAAACTTTTCAGGTATTAAAGAAATAGTTGATAAATTTTTCTCACGATTCAATTGGTCAATTCACACACATAAAAGTGGTGTATGGTGGGTCGAAAAAAAACCACTAAATATTAGCTATATTATTCCAGCCTACAATTGCCAAGAAACAATAAAAGATGCTGTGAAATCAATCTATAAAAAAAATTTCAAGGATGGTGATGAATTAATAATTGTTGATGACGCCTCTGTTGACTCAACACCTGAAATACTGAAAAAATTGTCGCACGAATACACGAACTTGAAAATAATTACACATAAATATAATAAAGGTGGTGGCGGGGCAAGAAACACAGCTGTTGAGAATGCTAAAAACGAATTAATTTTTTGCCTTGATCATGACAACATTTTAGCCGAAAATTCTGTTTCTAAATTAAAGATACACTTAATCTTAACAATTTCTGATAGTTGTTCATTCCAGGTTCTGAAATATTTCAAGAAAAATATTAAAAATTTAACTCATACCTGGGAATTTTCACACCTCAATTACACTTTTAAAAACTATCTCTCAACAGAAATAGTTCCAGGAGCAAGTGGTAACCTCATTTTTACAAAAAATAGCTGGATTAAAGCAGGGAGGTATCCAGAGGACTCTTTTCTAGATACGTGGGGACTCGGACTACGACAAGTAATGTCAGGATCTGTCATCTCGGTACTTCCTGATAGTTACTATTACCATAGAATTGGACTCAATTCCTGTTGGATTAGAGAAACAAAAATAACAAATCCATCAATTGAAGCGTTGAAACATATTCTTCCGCACTACGATTTACTTAGCCGCAAAGATCGTAGATACCTAATGTCAAAGAATCGAGAAAAATGGTTACTAAAACTGAGCAAGAGACCAATCATTATAAAATCGCTAGAAAAATCTTCAAAAAATCTTGCTGTTATAAAAAAAATACAAAACCTTATCAAGGTCTTTAAATAGCATTAACTATGAAACTTCACTTAGGTTGTGGACAAAGATATCTTGACGGCTATGTCAATATTGACTATCCTCTAGATCAACACAATGTCCAAATCAAAAGCGTAGCGGATAAACATGCTGACTTAACAAAACTACAATACAGACTGAACTCGATTAATGAAGTAAGGCTTCATCATGTTTTTGAGCACTTTGAAAGGGCAATTGCGTGTGCTTTACTGCTTACTTGGAGATCTTGGTTAAAAAAAGAGGGAATAATAAGAATTGAAGTTCCAGATTTTAAACGTACCACCCTTTCTGTCATGTCACCTTTTTCATCAAAAAGAAAAAAGGCTGTTGGACTACGTCATGTTTTTGGTTCTCAAGAAGCTAATTGGGCAATCCATTACCATGGTTGGTCAGCCATAGATCTTCGTCATCTATTGAAGTTATCGGGTTTTGAAGATACAAAACTTTCCAAAAACAACTGGAAGGGGACATATAATGTTGAAATTTTAGCTAAAAAAAACAGTCAAAACATCTCAAAAAACAAAGCCATAATCATTTGTGAAGACTGGTTAAGAAGCTTTCTTGTTGATAATTCACCAAGTGAAAAATCAATGCACAAATATTGGACAACTAAAGCGCAAGAGCAAATTAACATCTGCTGGGGAAAATGAAAAATCTTGTAAGCGTCATTATTCCTACATGGAACAGAGAAGAAACGTTAATAAAAGCAATCCAAAGTGTCCAAAACCAAACACACAAAGATCTAGAAATATTAGTTTGTGATGATGGGTCAACAGATAACACAAAGAAACTTGTATCAAGGATCATCTCAAAAGATTCAAGAGTTAAATGGATCGCTGGAAAACACAGTGGTAGACCAGCTATTCCACGCAACAATGGGTTAAAAAATTCCAGAGGTAACTGGATCGCTTTTTTAGATAGTGATGATAAGTGGGATAAAAATAAATTAACAAAACAATTAAATTATGCAAAAAAGAATAATTGTGAAGCAATTTGTACTAACGCAGAAAGAATTCTTGATAACCAAAACACAGGAAGTTATCTGAGTATTTTTCAAAAAAAACGGTTTACAATTTTTGACTTGATTAAATCAAACCACGTTATTTGTAGCTCGGTACTAGTAAAAAAACAATTGATTATAGAAGCTGGTCAGTTTCCTGAAGAGGAAAAGTTTACAGCTATTGAAGATTATGTTTTATGGCTACGTGTTGCTACAACAACTGACTTCTCATTTATTAACGAAAACTTAGTGGATTATTCCGACGAACCCCAAAAAAGCATTAGGTCTGTTCGCGATAGTAATGGTATTCATCCAGTATTGATAAATAACATTTTTTGGCAAATCAGAAACTTCAATTCAAGGTCAATCTGGATATTAATTAAATTAATAATACAATTAATCAAATGAACCTTACAAAGCATAAATTTTTAATTACTGGATCAACAGGTTTTGTTGGATCTCTTCTACTAAGAACTTTACTATCACACAAAGCGTCAGTTGATATTATTATTCGAAAACACTCAAAATTATGGCGCATCAAGGATTTGCTTGATGACGTCAATATATATTACTCAGATTTATCATCACTTCCAAAACTGAAAAAAATTATTCAAAAATCAAACCCCTCCATTATTTATCATTTGGCAACAAATGGTGCGTATTCAATCCAAAACAATCCAAATACAATAATCCAAACAAATATCTTAGGAACCTGGAATTTATTGCAAGCTACGAAAGATATTAATTATCAGTTATTTGTAAATACAGGAAGCTCTTCTGAGTATGGATTTAAAAAAAGTCCCATGAAAGAAACTGATCTAGTTGAACCAGCTAGCTACTATGCAGTCACAAAATGCTCTCAAACTTTACTATGCTCTCATGTCGCCAAACAACATACTAAGCCAATAGTTACCTTTCGACTTTTTTCAGTTTATGGGCCATTTGAAGAACCAGCCCGATTAGTTCCCACTCTGATGCTATCTTTAAAAAATGGTAAAAAAATGAAATTAGTTTCTCCTTCTATTGCTCGAGACTATATATTTGTAAACGATGTTATCTCAGCTTATTTAAAAATTGATAAGTTGATAAAAACCCCAGGTGAATGTTTTAATATTGGAACAGGAGTTCAAACAACATTAAAAGAAATCGTATCAAAATCAATTTTAATTAGTGGGCAAACAATTGATCTAGCTTGGGGGGAAATGGGTCAAAGAGAGTGGGATACTGATACTTGGGTTGGTGATATATCAAAAGCAAAAAGGCTTCTCGATTGGAAAGCAAAAAACTCGCTTGAATCAGGCTTAGATAAAACTTGGAAGTGGTTTCAATCTCATAACCATAAGGAATATTATGAAAAATCATAATGTTAAATGTGCAATATGTGATTGCACAAAAAATTACAAAATACTGTATTCTCAAAATTATCAAGATTCTGACTTGAATAAAAAAGTTTTTTCAGCAAGAAGGCTTCCTGATAACATTCATTATCAACTTGTTAGATGTAATGACTGTGGATTAGTTAGGTCAACACCAGTTGCTGAAAACGCAATATTAAATGATCTCTACAAAAAAAGTAAGTTAAACTATTCCGGTGAGATTAAAAACCTCACAAAAACATATATAAGAGTTATCAATCCAGTACTGAATAAGCTGAATAAAAAATCATCTATTCTAGAAATTGGTTGTGGTAATGGTTTTCTTTTAGAAGAAATTTATAAACTCGGATATTCAAATGTTCAGGGTTTTGAGCCGAGCATTGATGCTGTCAAGAATCTCTCTCAGCACTTATCCAGTAGAATAATTAATAGTTATTTCCGTCCAAACTTGATCAAGAGCAAAAAATTTAACTTGATAGTTGTATTTCAAACTTTAGATCACATTCCAAATCCAAACCAATTTTTAGTCGAATGTTACAAAATTTTAAAACCAAACGGTTACATTTTTGCTTTCAATCACAACGTTGATAGTGTATCTGCAAGACTACTAGGAGAAAAAAGCCCAATTTTCGATATTGAACACACTTTTTTATACAACCCAACAACAATAAAGAGGATATTTGAAAAAAATGGTTTTTTGGTCGAATCTGTGACAAAGCCATGGAGTACACTATCACTTAAGCACTTGATCTGGCTTTTTCCTTTTTCAAAAAATATCAAGAAAAAACTACTTAAAAAAAACTCACCTTTCTACAATATTCATTTTAAGATACCATTAGGGAACTTGGCCATTACAGCAAAAAAATGAGATTAACAACAAATCAAAAGATCATTAGAAAAAGACTTATTAGTGTTTTACACAAAGCAAATACTTCACATATTGGGTCTTGTTTAAGTGTGATTGATATTATTGACACCATCTACAATATTAAATCAAAAAACGATAAATTTATCCTATCTAACGGACACGCAGCAGCATCATATTATGTAATCCTTGAAAAATACAAATACTTAACAGACATTGACCTTAACTCACTTGGTGTCCATCCTGATAGAAATATAAAGATAGATATTTGTACCTCGACTGGTAGTCTGGGTCAAGGATTACCAATTGCTTTAGGAATGGCATTAGCTAAAAGTGATATAGATGTATATTGTTTAATTTCAGACGGAGAAGCAGCAGAAGGAAGTATTTGGGAAGCACTAAGAGTATACTACGAGAAAACTCCCAGGAATTTAAAAATTATTATTTCAGTAAACGGTTGGGGGGCTTATGATCCTATTGAAAGTAAGCATTTAGTAAAGAGGTTAAAAGGTTTTGGTCTTCAAGTAATTACAATGGATGGTCATAGCTCAGGGAAAATTAACTCACTTTTAACAAAACGATATACTCAGCCATCAATTTTCTTTGCCAAAACCAACTCAGAGCAACTACCGTTTCTTAAAGGTCTAAAGGCCCACTATCATACTATGAATAGAAACGATTACCAACTAGCCATAAAAAAATTTACATGACTGACTACAGTCAAAATCTCCGAAGACGATTTGCTGACGGGTTATATACTGAAATGAAAGCAAACAAGAAAATTATTGTTTTAAGTGGTGATCTTGGCTATAAAGTTTTCGACAAAATTAGAGTTGATTTCCCTGACCGTTTTTTGAATATTGGTGCAGCTGAGCAAGCATTAGTTGGAATTGCAGTAGGCATGGCCTTAGAGGGTGTTATCCCTGTTGTTTACTCAATTTCTCCATTTCTCCTCTATAGACCCTTTGAAACAATCAGGAATTATATTCATCATGAAAAAATACCTGTGAAACTAATTGGATCTGGGAGGGACAAGGATTACTCTCATGATGGTTTTTCTCACTGGTCATGCGAAGACAAGCAAGTCATGAAAATATTGAGCAATATCAAATCATCTTGGCCTAACTCAGCCAACGAAGTATCAAAAATTTTACCAAAATTGTTACATGACAATAACCCTTGGTATTTAAATTTAAAGAGATAAATATGAATAAAAAAATGATTTCAGCTATTATTGCCTGCTACAAAGATGAATATGCGATTCCTCTCATGTACGAGCGCCTAAAAGTAGTTTTTAAAGAATTAAAGGTTGATTATGAAATAATATTTGTAAATGACGGCAGTCCAGATAATACAGAACAAGTGTTGGAGAAATTACTAAATAAAGATAATCACGTGATTGCGATCAATCATTCAAGAAATTTTAATTCACAAATGGCTTTCACTAGTGGGATGAGTATTGCAAAAGGAGATTGTCTTGTGTTTCTTGACGGAGATCTTCAAGATCCTCCTGAGATTATTACAAGTTTCTATAACAAATGGCTTGAAGGATACGATGTTGTTTATGGAATTAGAACAAAGAGGGAAGCGCCTCAAATAATGCAATTTGCCTACAAACTATTTTATCGACTATTCAATAGACTTTCTTATATCCACATACCTCTTGATGCTGGAGATTTTTCATTAATTGATAAAAAAGTCTACGTCGAGTTAAAAAAGTTTCCAGAGAGAGATAGATTCCTTCGTGGATTAAGAGCTTGGCTTGGCTTTAAACAAATCGGAGTTCCGTACGTGCGACCTGATAGAAAATTTGGCACTACTACAAATAGTCTCATTAAGAATTTTCAGTGGGCAGTAAAAGGTATTTTTTCTTTCTCTTACGTTCCGTTACAAATCATGACAATCACATCCTTGTTTGTATTTTTTTTATCGGTTATTGGAATAATCTATCAAATACTACTCAAGATCATTTCTCCAGAATCAACTCCTTCAGGGATCAGTACAATTATTGTTTTAGTTTTATTTATTGGTTCAATTCAACTTCTTGGAATCAGTATCTTGGGAGAATATATTGGAAAAATATTTGAAGAAGTAAAACAAAGACCAAAGTTTGTTGTAAAAAGTATAAAAAGACGATCTAACTAAGAAAAATTAAAAGACATTGTCAATAAAATACAATTCAACTCACAACACTTTAAAATTCTTTTAGTTAATGTTTTTTGGCTTGATAAGAATAAAAACATTATCACTCTCATTTTCACCGTTTGGTTGTTTTTTCCATAATTCTTTGAATATAGTGTTAGATATAAGTTGATTTGCTCCAGTTTCTTTTTCTGGGTCATGAACAATATATGATTTGTGTTTAAATCCAACAACCACTCGAAAATGAGCAAAGAATTCATCTGTGACTGTATGTCGTTGAAGCACAATAACTGGAAACCTGTTCTTCAAGTATGGTTTTAAATTTACAATATTTTTAATATTATATTGCAAGTCAAAACCATTTTCTGATACGAATTTAATCAAGTTGGAAGTTCCTATATATAATCTTCCTGTTTGGGGAGCTTTGCTTGATATTTTCTGAAATATTTTACTTTCTGATACATTAAAATCATAGTATTTCAACACCATTTCAAGGCAAGCAGCGCCACAAGTATTTGGTTGACTTTGCTGTTTAAATGGCACTTTTAATATCATAATCAAATAGTGTTTGATTCTAAATAGAGTTAATTACATGGCAAAGATAGTGCTATAGAATCCGAATTGACTCTATCATCAATAAAACAATAACCTTCTGGCAGTTGACCTTCATATGAAATTAGTAACGAGTTATTTTTATATGACCCATTTATAATTTTATAATAATCTGGATAAATCGAATCATCTAGCCAAGTCCAATTTACATAAATGGGTTGTATATTTTTAATTCTTGAATCAAAAGTAAGATACAAGGCATTGGGGCCATTGGTGACAACATTTCCCTTAGGATGCATGATGAAGTAATCGCTAATGCTCTTAGATAAATAATTGTAAAACTCTGCGTCCCGTATTGGCAACCTCATGCCCTTAAGAATTGTTGGTTGGTTGACATGCGTATAGTCACCCATTAGTTTTGAAAATCCTTTCCCTAATCGACCTGAAATGTCATAAAAAAATACAAGTGATAATAACAAAATAGCCAGATGATTTACTGTTTTTCTTGAAAGCTTAAAACGTACAAAAATAAATTTTTGGCAGATTTTAAGGATAAATAGAGCAAACAATGGAAAGATGGGAGTCACCGCCCAATAACTGTGCCTCGGGTCAGATAAAGGGTAATATTGAAGCCACGACGCAAGACCCAAAAAGACTATTAAGCTAATCAATTTATTTTTATGATCTGAAATCTGCATCAAAATAGCCGAAATTGGGATCAATACCCACACTGAAACAGGACTTAAGGATGTAGGAAAAAGAGCCTTAAGTATTTTAAGAGGGTTAAATCCTCCACCAAATATTCTTCCCCACAAAAATGCAAGCTGCATTGACTGCTTATACCAATCGACCAAAGATTGATTAGACAAAAAATATAAAATAAAAAGTAGTCCCACGATAAGGTTAACACCTAATAAATAAACTCCTAATTTAATAAACGTTTTTCTGGTGATTATTTTATTAACAAACAAGTAAATAAAACTACTTAACAAGCCAAGGATAGTAAAAACCCCAACTGTCTGTTTACACCAGAATACTAACGACGAAAAAACACTTGCTAATAACAATTTTTTAGTAGAGTAATTTTCAAGACATCTTCCAAAAATATACAAAGATGCAAGTTGAAAAAACAAAGCGTACACAGAAGACCATGGTAAAAAAATTGAAGAATAATAAGGTGCCATAAGTAACCAGATAATCAGAGAAGTAAAGAGTACTGCTTGAGGCATGATCTTTCTATAAATTAAATAAAGAAGAACAGAGATCAAAGCATAGAAAAAAGCTGTCAGAAGCTTAATAGTTATTAAATAGCTACCGAATATTTTCAAAGCTTGGGCTTGAATAATTGTTGTAAGAGCTCCGTATTGAGTAAATGTGTCTTTAAATAAAATTTTGCCGTTAATTAGATCAAAGGCTGGTTTTAAAAGAATTCCATCATGATGTGGGTCAACTTCAAGTGTCGAAAAATAGCCAGAAATTAATAATGTTAATAAAAATATTATAAAAGGGATAAGAACAGTCTCAAATTTTGAATTATCTTGTAGTTGTTGCAGGTATTGAGTTATTCTTTTTGGTTTAAATACTTTTATAGTCAATAACATTAAGAAAACTAGACTTACACCAAGGATAATACAAAATTCCAAGAAAGCAATATGTGACAAATACATTTTTAATCTAGAAATAAAAAACACAGGGATTTCATTTGGATTCGCTTGTAAATAAGACCTTGGAAAAGAATATATGGCATTAAACCCTCCCATTTCACCATTAATAGAAATTGAATTATTTTCACTGCCACCTATAGACTCAATTTCAATAAAAAACTCCCTGTTTCTTGATTTATCAATTACGGGAAAACCAAATGGAAATTTAACATTGGGGTAGAATTGATCTGATTTATATTTATTTTCATAATGCCAATCATTCGAGCCAGCTTCCCTAACTCTAAAAATCACCCAGTCGTCATTTATCCGATTATGATTGTTAAATAAAATTGAAATTGTCCCTAAATTATCATGGTCTGCGATAAATGATTGAGAAATTTTATCACCTGACAATAATCGCCTGTGAGTCACTTCACTTGAGAAACTAACATTTTGGACTAGTGTGGTAAATTGTTCATCTTGATGCCTTGAGCGGTATAGAGTCACCAAACCACCCTGAAAAACAACAGATATTAAAAAAAGAGTCACAACAATAAGCAATTTTTTTTTCATTTTCTCTGAAGACCTCTAACAAATTATCGATTATATAGCTATACTAATAGTATACTAATAGTATCAATCATACCTTAAAAAATCATATTGTTGAATAAACTAAATGAAGATATTGCATACCGTAGAGTTTTATAATCCTTCAGTTGGTGGCGCACAAGAAGTGGTTAAACAACTGAGCGAGCATTTAGTAAATTTTGGTCATAGTGTTACCGTGGCTACGTCAAAGCTTTCGAGTAGAAACTTTAAGTTGCTAAATGGAGTGAAAATAAAGGAATTTAATATTTCTGGTAATCAAGTGAGAGGATTCACGGGAGAGGTCGAAAAATACAAAAGATACTTACAGGAAAGCAAATTCGATGTAGTAATGAATTATGCGGCACAACAGTGGGCAACCGACCTATTTTTTCAAGTGATAGACAATGTTGTTTCAAAAAAAGTTTTTGTACCTTGTGGCTTCTCCGCTCTTTATAACAACTCATATGCTGAATATTTCTCAAAACTGCCAAAGATATTAAAAAAATATGATGCAACAATATATCTGTCAAATAATTATCGAGATATTAATTTTGCAAGAAAATACAAGGTTAACAATAGAATTGTTATTCCAAACGGAGCTGATGAAAGAGAATTTTGCACACTAAGCACGGAAAACAATACTTTTCGAAAAAACAACAAAATTTCTCAGGACAATTTTCTAATCGTCACAATTGGAAATCACACTGGCACGAAGGGTCATAATGAGGCAATAAAAGTTCTTCGTAATATAAATATCGATAATATTACTTTAGTAATAATTGGTAAGAAAAACACTACTTCGAAATGCTACAAAAAATGCAAGCGTTCTGAACTGCTCCAAAATAAGATAATTTCCAAATTTAGTAATAATAAGAAACAGCTAAAAATACTCCACCTCGAACGAGATGAAACAATTAATGCTCTTAAATCATCTGATATGTTCTTGTTTTTGTCAAACATTGAATGTAGTCCACTTGTTCTCTTTGAAGCTGCAGCATCTGGTAAGCCATTTGTCTCAAGTGACTGTGGAAATGCAGGAGAAATTGCTGCATGGACAAAATCTGGAATGATAGCAAAATCAATTCAAGATAAATATGGCTATACTAGAGTTAATACGCAAGATGTAATCAAAAAAATAACAATCTTAGAAAAAGATAAACAATTACGGAGTAGATTGGGGAACGCAGGTAGAAAATCTTGGCAAAATTTTTTTACATGGAATAAAATTACCAGAGAATACGAAAAATTATATACAAAGATATTAAAAAAATGATTACTTCTAGATTAAGCGGAGGCCTTGGCAACCAAATGTTTCAATATGCACTTGGAAGAGTTTTGGCTCAGCTAAATAATTCACCTCTTTGCCTCGACCTGTCTTATTATTATCAAAAGCACACTCAAGACACTCCTAGAAGGTATGAGTTAAACATTTTTCCAAACATAAAAAACCAAGACCTGCCAATAAGAACAAAAAGTCAATTTTCGACAATAAATATGATAAAATTATTTCTCAATCATCATCTTAAGTTCAATTCTAAAGCATACCCCAGTAACTGGATTAAGGAAAGTGGCCATCAATTTAACCCAGGTATCCTGTCATTAAAAGGAGATTACATACTTGATGGTTACTGGCAGAGTGAAAAATATTTTAAGAAATTCAGGGAATCGATTTTAACAGATTTTTCTTTCCCTTCAAAAACCAGCAAAAAAAACAATGAGGTTATTAATTATTTAAAAACTTATACAACCATCTCCACCCATGTAAGGCGAGGTGATTATATTTCAAATCAAAAAAGCGCTGACTGTCACGGTGTTTGTTCAACCCAGTATTATCAAAAAGCTATTGATTTAATTAGAAAGCAAGTATACAAACCAATATTTCTCATCTTTTCAGATGACATTAATTGGTGTAAGAAAAATCTTCCAGTACCCCACAAATCAATATTTGTTAATCACAATAATGGAAAAAATAGTTTCGAAGATATGAGGTTAATGAGTTTATGTAACCACAACATTATAGCAAACAGTTCATTTAGTTGGTGGGGAGCATGGCTCAACAAAAATACCGAAAAAATAATAATAACGCCAAAAAAATGGTTTAACGATCCAAAAGTAATAATAAAAGATATTAATCCATCAACCTGGATAAAAATATAATATGTCAAATGTTAAGCTAACTCACAACATGCTAAATCCTTTAAAAGATTTAATTATAGATAACACCTATACTCGAAAACGTTTTAAAGAAGTTTTTGGAAAACAATTGAATATCTCAAACCCTCAAACTTTTAATGAGAAAATTCAATGGATTAAACTTAAATATAGGAAGAAATATATGACACAATTAGCTGATAAATATGCGGTAAGGAAGTATGTATCCAAGAAAATTGGTAGCCAATACTTAAATAAACTAATTGCATCTTACTCTAACTTTGAGAATTTAAAAAAAAATATCAATAAACTTCCTCTTTCTTGTGTAATCAAGCTAACTCACGGAAGTGGTTGGAATGTAATTCTTAACAATAGAAGAATAACTAGAAACGAATTGACTTTAATTAAAGACTGGATAGGGAAAAATTATTATTTTGCAGGAAGAGAGTGGTGTTACAAAGATATCCACCCCCAAATTATTTGCGAAAGACTCATACCGCATAGCAATAAAAAAATTGGACTATTAGACTACAAAATATTTTGTTTCAATGGAGAACCTAAGTTCATCCAAGTAGATATTAATAGGTTTAGTAATCACACAAGAAACATCTACAATTGCTTCTGGGGAAAAATCCCAATAAACTCATATTTTTTTAAATCCTCCAATATAGTGATTCCTAAGCCTAGATTTTTATCAAAAATTCTTAATTTGTCAAAAAAATTGAGTGAAAACATTCCTCTTGTTCGAGTTGATTTTTACTGTGAATAATAAAATTATTTTTGGTGAAATGACTTTTTATCCTGGTAATGGATTTGAAAAATTTGATCCCCAAGAATATGACTCGATCTTTGGCAGCTACCTTAAGTTACCAAAAATATAAATGAAAAATAATCAACTAGTATCAATTATAATGCCCGCCTATAATTCGGAAACCTACATAGAGAAAAGTATTGAAAGTATTTTAAGCCAAACATATAAATGCTTTGAATTTATCATCATTAACGACGGTTCAACAGACAAAACACGATCCATCATAAAAAAGTACAAAGATCCAAGGATTAATTTAATTGATAATAATCGAAATTTGGGACTTTCACGATCCGTTAACAAAGGGCTTAAGGTTGCCAAGGGGATGTTTATTGCAAGACATGACTCTGACGACATTAGTCTTCCAACAAGAATTCATGACCAAATCAATTTTTTGATAGCAAACCCTAGTATTGGCCTTTGTGGCACATGGGCTAAAATTATTGGAAAATCAGAGCATCAGATCAAGCATCCAGTATCTCGCAAAGAAATTCAATGCAAACTTTTTTTTAACAATACTTTTGTTCATAGTAGCTTAATGTTTAGAAAAAAATTATTTGACATACACAAACTAGAATATGACACTGAGTTGAAAAGAGCTCAAGATTATAGCCTCCTGACAAGTTGTTCATTTTTGTTTGATATAGCAAACATTCCCAAAATACTAGTAATGTACAGAAAAAATTCAAATACAAAAATGTTTAGCTCACACTCTTATCAACGGTATGTCAATAAATTACGAAAGAACAATTTAAAGAAACTAAGCATTGATCCTAAAAAATATCTCAACATTTACAAGAAAATATGTTTACTTGAAAAGTCAAAACACCGCGATTCCATAACAGAGTCGTCAAATTTTTTAACAACGATAAACCACCAGAATAAAATACTTCAAATATATCCCGTAGATGAATTTGAACTTGAAATCATAGATAGATGGAGTAATGTATGTTCAAATTCAATAAACCGACATTCGCCCGAGCTTATACAATTTTTTACATTATCACCTTCTCAGAAGTATTTAAATTTATTAAAAAGATTAATTCATTACTCATTTAAACAAATAAGGGTATTTTACAAATTAAAATAAACAAAAATGAAAAAACGATTTAACACCCCCATTCTTTTATTGATGTTTAATCGTCCAGAAACAACTAAAGTTATTTGGAGGGAAATAAAAAAAATTCAACCATCAAAACTTTTTATTGCATCTGACGGACCAAGGGAAGGAAACAGTCAAGATAGGAAGCAATGTGATCAAGTCAAAAAAATTGTTTGTAATATAGACTGGAAGTGTGATGTAAAGAGACTGTATCGTAAAAAAAATCTTGGTTGCAAGATAGCTGTTAGCAATGCTATAAACTGGTTCTTTAAGCATGTTGGGGAGGGGATAATACTTGAAGATGATTGTTTACCAAACTCTAGTTTTTTTATATTTGCTGAGAAAATGCTAAAGAAATATAAATACAATTCTAAAATATTTCACATTTCTGGCAATAACTCTCACTCTGTCAAAGTAGATGATGATTACTACTTCTCAAAATATCCTCATATATGGGGTTGGGCTACTTGGAAGCGTGCATGGGAGGATTATGATGTTAATATTAATAATTGGGCTACAGATAATACAAGAGGAATATTTGATAAAGTATTCTCAAACAAAATTGAAAAAACATTCTGGACAGAAGTTTTCGACAAGGTTTATCAAGGTAAAACTGACACCTGGGACTATCAATGGCTTTATTGTTGTTGGCTTCACAAAGCTTTGTCTATTACACCCAAGCATAATTTAGTTAAAAACATTGGTTTTACAAAATCTGCCACTCATACAGTATTAAAAAATAGAAAAATTTACACTCAAACTTATCATCTCAACTTTCCACTCAAACATCCGAATTTAATACAAATAAATAAAAATGAAGACAAGATCACCGAAAAAAAAGTATTCATCAATTCACGTTCTCGAATAATAATTGTAATCAAATACATTCTCAAGAAGTTAAATTAAGTATCTAAAAATGAAAAAAAGAAAAATATTAGTCATTGGAACTACTGAAAAAATGGGAGGGGCAGCCGGAGTAAGCTGGAAAATTGCAGAAAACCTTCGCCAAGAAGATTTTTGGATTCGGCATATGGTTGGTTACAAAAAAGATCTAAGTAATTACGTCTACCAATTTAAGCAACCTAAAATAATCCAAAAAATTGATAGTTATACTAGATTTAATGTTGTATCACATGTTAGGTTGCTTCGTTCATACATACTCGCTAACGATATAAGCTTTGGTGTTACCGACGAGTTGCTACAACACCCTTGGTATAAGCAAGCGAATATTATTCATTTTCACAATCTTCACGGTAGCTTTTTTAATTTAAAAAAATTAGAAGACATCTCTAGAGATAAGTCAGTAGTTTGGACACTTCACGACATGTGGTCATTTACTGGACACTGCACACATAGTTATTCTTGTGATCGCTGGAAGAAAGGGTGTGGAAATTGTCCTAATTTAAAAATATCGAAGCCTGTAGCCTGGGATAATACTGCAAGTATTTTAAAAATGAAGGAAGAAATATATCAAAACTCCAAATTAAATATTGTAGTTCCCTCACAATGGCTTTATAAAAAATTAGATAATAGTATTTTAAGTAACCAACCAAGACACCTCATACATAACGGTGTTAACACTAATATATTTACATCCGTTAAGTCAAGAAATGCTAAAGAGCAATTACAATTACCAATTAATAAAAAAATTATTTTGTTTGTTGCGCATGGAGGAAAAAGCAACACCTTTAAGGGTGGAAAATATCTAGACATTCTCACAAAGGCATATAAATCAAATTCAGAAATATTTTTTGTCTGTATAGGAGCAAAAAGAAAAAAAACTCTCCAAGAAAATAACATCATCTACCTACCATATATCAAAAAGTCAAAAAACCTATCACTCTATTTTTCAGCATCAGACCTCTTTCTATTTACTTCACAAGCAGAAAACTTCCCGCTAGTTTTACTAGAGGCTCTATCTGGAGGAATTCCAATTCTTTGCTTTGGAGTTGGTGGAGTTCCAGAAATAATAGAACATAAAGTCAACGGGTATATTTCTAAACGAAATAACGAAACTGACCTCTTGAAAGGGGCTAATTACCTGTTAAATATGAAACAAGAAAGACTCTTATCGATGAGAAAAAATAATCGAAAAAAAGCAATAAAACATTTTTCGGTAGAAAAAATGGTTAATTTGTATAAGAAACTATATGAGCAAATCTAACATAAGAGTATTCATTCTTTCTGCAGTTCATAATGACTTGACCTATACAAAGAAGTTTCTAAAATCGATAAATAACCAAACGTACTCCAGTATGGAAATAATCATAGTTGATGATGGATCATCTGATGGAACAAAAGAATTTATTAATGATAAATATCCAATAGTTAAGCTTCTAATCGATGACGGTAACCTCTGGTGGACTGGTTCGTTGGTAAAGGGGATAAATAATATTTTACAGACCGCGAAACATAACGATTATATATTAACAATCAATAGTGATTGTGAAGTAAAAAGAGATTTTGTTACTAATCTTGTAAATTCAGCCAGTGGTCATCCACTGTCAATTATCGGATCGACCATTATTGATATCAAAACTAAAAAAATTGCAGACGCTGGGGTGACGATTGACTGGAAAACAGGTAAATTTTCTCAAAAACTACCAGCAGGAGACACTAGATATATATCTTCAGAATTTTTATCCACGAAAGGAGTTATTTTTCCCATACAGGTCTTTAAAAAAATCGGCAACTTTAACCATAAACAGCTCCCTCACTACCTTTCCGACTATGAATTTTCTTGCAGAGCCAGAAAAGCTGGTTATAGATTACTGGTAGACACCAAGTCAATTGTCTACAACTACATTAATAGAACAGGTATGGGCAATAAAATTCCTCCAGTTATTTCCTTAAAAGAATTTATTGACCTCCTATTTTCCCGAAAATCTCGCCAAAACATTATTGATCACTTTCACTTCATCAAAACCTGCTGTCCAAGAAAATTCAAACTAAAAAACTATCTAATTATTCTTATCAAAACTTTCTACTTACTTACCAATATTGGACTAGTTGGTAAACTAACAATACCCATCAAAAAATTATTTACAAATAAAAGTTTCTGAATATTTTGTAAACTTATTCTTCAAAAATTTAACACCTTCTTTTCGACTTAGACTCAAAAGTTCTTCCATATCTTTGTTCCATGGAAATTTCCTTTTTCTATCAACTTTTCTTTTATAACCTCTTTCATAAGCTGCTTCAGGTTTCAAGTTGACCGGACCATTAATTTCTAAAGGTATTAGAAATGCGTTACAGTAATGCAATTCAAAGTTTAAGTGTGAAAAATGGTTGCTAAACAGAATTATTGACGGTTTTCCAGTAAGCCCATAGTTTTCTCAGGTCTTGCTTGTTTTTTACTCGACTAAAGGTAAAGTACCAACGAAGAAAAGATATCTGTTGTTGTGTTTTCATGCCTCTGTGGTTAATCAGTTTGTTGTTGGCTTGGGAGATAGTTCCCTCCAGGGAGTTGTTGGAGTGTGGGAGCAGTTTGTAATCTATGTGTTTAAAGAAAGTTTCCGGCTCGTTGGTCATTAACCTCCAAGCTCTTCTTAGATTTCCATGGGTGTACCACCACTTGGATTTGGAAGTCTTGTTTTCATTTATGGTTCTCTCCTTTAACCTTTGGCCATAGTAGTCATACCAGTAAGTTAACTCATCAAACCAACTATCAATCTCTTCTTGACTTTTAAGGTGGATTAACTCCAAAGCAATGCTTCTAAGCAGAAGAGTGGAGTGAAATGGACTTCTTTTGGGTAGGAGAAGCTTTTAGAGTTCTAGTAACGTGGGTTAAACACCTTTGGTGAGGGATATCTCCAAGGTAACAAGCAACAGAGGATACAATAGCTCCTTTCCAGTCACTAACCGCTCCAACTGGGTAGCTTCGACTTTCTTTAATTAATCCAGTCAACCTAACCAGATCCGACTCTAGGGCAGAGTAGCTTTCACTAAGATGGAAAGACCAGTAAAGGTTTTCCCTAGTAGTGATGTTTCTATGGAGGATAAAGACACCATTTCTTTTTAGCCACTTACCATCTACGCCATAAACCCAAGGAGAAGATAGTCTTGTAGGTGGGAGAACTTCCCAAACCTGATTGCAAAACAAGGGCTTGTTAAAGAAGATCTTAAATCTAGTAGATAAAGTCCACCGAGAAACATCTCTATTTCTTTGTAACTGTTTTCGATTAACATCACCAATCACTAGAAGATAGAAGCCTTCAAAGTCTTTAAAGGAGACAGGAGAAGATCTTTGACGAATAAAGGAGTGTTTGCAAACTAGGCAACGATACCGTTGGCGATTGTTTCTCCGACCATTCTTTTTAGACTTCCCACCACAATGAGGACAACCGATAGTAATAGAATAACGGCCCAAATCTTTTTTTGAAACATAATACTTTCTCCCTTTTTACCTGATATTACAACCCAAAACCGTGTTTTTAGCAACCGTATAACTCACTTAAGCCCTTATATTTATATTGGGTCTAGACCAGATTAGCGGTGTATAATCACCAAAATGGCCTTTAATATCAACAAAAACAGGTACTTAAAAAATGCACGGATTTCGGAGAGGCATTTTCGACAAATTTTAAAAGAGTTTTCTTTTGATTCAACTGCTAC
>JABHWM010000005.1 GCA_018657765.1 Minisyncoccota bacterium
AGAGTGTGAATGGCGGTATAATAGAGATAAGAAAAACTTAGAAAAAAAACTAAAATTGATGCTAAATAAACATATTAAGTTACAAAGTAAACAAAAAAAGAAAGGCTAGCTTAGATTTTTATCTGGGCAAGAGCCTATTTAAATATTAAAAATGTTATGACTCTGATCTATCTTTAGAAAAGGTTACTATCAAGAAAGCCCAAGACTGGTTATAATACCCTTCTATGACAAAACGTATTCTTATCTCACAAACACCAGAACTAGTAGGAGAAACAATTTTTTTACAAGGTTGGGCAGAAGGTAAAAGAGACCATGGAAAAGTAACTTTTATTGATCTAAGAGATCGATCTGGGGTGATTCAATGTGTTGGAGTTGGAATGATGGGAGAGGTAACTGCAGAGTCAGTAATCTCTATTACTGGACTTGTAAAACAACGCCCAGAAAAACTCATTAATCCCAAATTAAAGACTGGATCTGTAGAGATCGAAGTAAAATCTTATGAAGTTTTGAATAAATCCAAAGAGTTACCTATCCCTATAAATACAGATGGTAAAGAGATTAGTGAAGAACCTAGACTCAAGTATCGTTATCTAGATTTGAGAAGATCCAGATTACAAAAAGTTATGAAAATGCGTTCTGAGTTTATCAGAGCTATCAGAGATAACTTATATACAGAAGACTTTGTTGAGATAGAAACACCAATGTTAACCAAGTCAACCAAAGAAGGTGCCCGTGATTTTCTAGTTCCTTCTCGTTTCAATCCTGGTAAGTTTTATGCATTACCTCAGAGTCCTCAACAGTACAAACAGCTTTTGATGACATCTGGTTTTGAGAGATATTTTCAGATTGCCAGATGTATTCGTGATGAAGATCTCCGGGCTGATCGTGGTTTTGAGTTTACTCAATTAGATTTAGAAATGAGTTTTGTAGATCAGCAACAAGTTATGGATTTGGTAGAAGAAACTGTGAAAAAATCAGTTAAGGCAGTTGGTGGAAAGTTGAAAGACGAGACATTCCCTGTGGTGACTTATCAAGATGCTATGAATAATTATGGAGAAGATCGTTTTGATTTGCGTTCTGAAGAAGAAAAGGAGCAAGGTGTTTTAGCCTTTGCTTGGGTAGTAAACTTTCCTTTTTTCAAACAAGTAGATAAAAAAGATGTTGCAGAAGTAAGAGATGGTAAGAGTGGTTGGACATTTACTCACAATCCTTTTAGTTCTCCTCTTCCAGGTGATAAAGAAGATCATCTAGCTCATGAGAATATCGAGAATATTAAGACAGCTCAATATGACTTGGTATGTAATGGTTATGAAGTAGGTGGTGGAAGTATCCGGGCTCACAATCCAGAATTACTCCGAGCTACTTTCGAGATTATGGGTTACAGCAATGAGCAGATAGAAGAAGGCGTGGGTCATATGCTCAAGGCTTTTGAACTAGGAACTCCTCCTCATGGCGGAATTGCCCTAGGATTAGATCGTCTAGTAATGCTTTTGGCTGGAGAAGAATCTTTGAAAGAAGTAATTGCTTTTCCGATGAGTTCTACTGGAAAAACTTCTGTAATGGATGCTCCTAATGGAGTTTCTGAAGAGCAACTGGCAGAACTTTCTTTGGCGGTGAAGTTTAAAAAAGAAGATTAGGCTTTTCTGTACCTAGAGTATTTTCTTTAAAGTCCTTACAATAAATTAGTGAAGAAATCTAATAAATATTTTTGGAGTTGGTTTTATTTTGTTTTTGTATTGTTAGTTATTACCTCAATAACTTGGTGGTTAGCTGTAAAAAAAGGAGTGTTTTATCAAGAACCAAAGCATTCTGTTACTCTGTTTACAACAACTGAATTACCCTTTATTGAAGCAACTCCCTCGGCAGAGTTTGCTGGATCACCAAAAGAACTGGAAGAATATATTTCTGCCAAAGCTTTCTTTGTAGTAGATAACACTACTAAGACTGTTATTTTAGAAAAAAATCCTCAGTTACCACTTCCTCCAGCATCAACTACGAAATTAATGACTATTTTATCGGCATTAAAACTTTATGACTTAGATGAAATAGTGACTGTTTCTACAGCCTCAGCCTTAGATCATGATGGTGGAGGTCTTTTTCCATTAGAGAGAATTAAAGTTAGAGATCTGGCAGCAGCAGCATTAGTCCAATCAGCAAATGATGCAGCCTTTGCTTTGGCAGATAATTTTTATAGAGAGAATGACGAAATTCTAGGAGCTGGATCATTTGTGAAAGAAATGAACAAAAATGCTCAAGCTTTACATCTAACTAGTACCCGTTTTGAAAATCCTGTTGGTTATGATCATCCGGATAATATTAGTACGGCTCGTGATCTGGCTGTGTTAACAATGAGAGTTTTCAAGGAAGCTCCTATTGCAGAATGGATGGGTCTGCGTAGCTATATAGCAGAAAATGAAACTGGTTCTATAAGACACTTCTTATTTTCAACAAATGTCTTACTGGGCAGAGAAGAAGGAGTTATTGCCGGAAAAACAGGAACAACTCCTCTTGCAAAAGAAGTTCTTATAACAATCTCAAAAATAAAAAATCACGAATATATCATTGTTATTTTGGGCAGTGATGATAGATATAATGATACAAAAATACTGCTTCATTATGTTAGAGATAACATTCAGTGGAAAGAAGTCGAGTTTCCTCTCCAAATTATAGGAAAAGATCTGTAGAATAAGGATATGGCTTCTAATCTTCAACCACCTACAGCAAATCTGACTACAGCGACAAGATTTGGTCGTTTATTTGTCAAATATGGGACAGTTACTTTAGTGTCTTTAATGGTTGGTAGAATGTTATTGGTGTCTTTTGTTGCTTATTGGAAAGCAACTCATCCAGAACCACCACCACCGCCAACTATTGGTTTTGGTGTTTTGCCGGCTCTTACTTTTCCTGAAAAAAAAGAATCAGAAAGACCTACCAGTTATAAACTAGAGACTGGTCTGGGTAGTCGTTTACCAGAATTTGATATTGATAGGGCAAAGGTATTTTTAATGCCAAAATCTATTGCTAGCCTCTTGGCAGATAAAGAAGTAAAGGAAGTTGCTGCTACCTATGGATTTATTTTTGAACCACAGCTTCTAGATAGTCGTACTTATCGTTGGACAAAAACTGGGGCTTTGGATTCTAGTTTAGAAATAGATACTCAGAACAAAACTTTCTTATACAAGACCAACTATCTTTCCAAACCAGAGTTGATCACTAACACTCGTAGAACTCCAGAAGAATATGAAGCAGTTAGAAGGCTAAAGTCATTTTTGGATAAAACAGATCTTTTGGCAGATGATATAGCTACTAGCTCTGGTGACGTAGTATTTTTAAAGTCTATTGGTGGAGAGTTAGAAGAAGCTTTCTCTCTTTCTGATGCAGATTTTATTCAAGTAAATCTAGATAGAACAATGATTGATGAAGAGTATGAAATGTATAATCCAGAGCCAGAAAATGGAGTTGTTACAGCGATAATATCTGGTGTTTTATCTGGTCAAGAAAGTATTGTTGATCTTGAGTATCACTACAAGCCAGTTGATTATGAGCAGATGGAAACTTATCCAGTTCGTTCTGCAAAATCTGCTTGGCAAGTTCTACAATCTGGAAATGGCTTTGTTGCAGAAAAAGGAACTTCGCAAGAAGCAGTAATCAGAGATGTAGATATTGGATACTATGAAGATTGGGATAATGAACAAGAATATCTTCAACCAATCTATGTTTTTACAGGTGATAATGGGTTTGTTGGGTATGTCTCTGCTATAGATACCCGTTATATTAACGAAGAAAATTAATTCTAATTTGGAAAGTTGTTTATGAGTCAGGTAGTAAGAACAAGAATGGCCCCTAGTCCAACTGGAGAGTTACATGTTGGTAGTATGGCGATGTTGCTGAAGAATTATGCTTGGGCAAAAAGAAATAACGGTAAATTTATTCTTAGAATAGAAGATACTGACAAAGTTAGAGAAGTCCCTGGATCTTTGGAAGAAATCAAGAAAGTTATTCTTGATTATGGTCTTGATTGGGATGAGGGTCCAGATAGAGGTGGTGATTTTGGTCCATATATTCAGTCAGAGAGACTAGAAATATATAAAGAGAAGGCTTTAGAGTTAGTCAATAATGGTAAAGCTTATTATTGTTTTTGTACCAAAGAGCGTTTGGAACAAGTTAGAGAAGAACAAAAAGCCAATAAGCAAGCTCCCAAATATGACAAACATTGTCGTCATTTATCTGCCGAAGAAGCTTTATCTCGTAGAAAAGCCGGTGAGTCTTATGTAATTCGTCTTAAAGTACCAGAAAACAAAACGGTAGTTATTGATGATCTTTTACGTGGAGATATAGAGATTAATTCTGATCAGGTAGATGATCAAGTTTTACAGAAATCAGATGGTTTTCCTACTTATCATTTGGCAGTGGTTATAGATGATTACCTGATGAAAATAAGCCATATTATGCGTGGAGAAGAATGGATTAGTTCTGCGCCAAAACATGTGCTTTTATATGAGGCTTTTGGTTGGGAAAAACCTGTGTTTGCTCATATTCCTATATTCTTGAATCCTGATGGAAAAGGAAAGATGAGTAAGAGAAAAGGGACAGTTTCTTCTCGTTCATTTTTGGAAAGAGGTTATCTTCCTGAAGCATTACTTAATTTTTTTATGATCCTTGGCTGGGCTAAAGAAGATCAAGAAGAGGTCATGACTTTGGCAGAGTATGTTGAAGCTTTTGATCCTAAAGACATGAGTTCAAAATCTGTGGCTTTTGATATGAAAAAACTAGATTGGTTAAATGGTGTTTATATTAGAAAACTTTCTATGGAAGAGCTAAAAGAAAAAGTTGCACCTTTTTTACCAGCAGAATTTCCAACACAGAAATTAGATAAAATTTTACCTCTTATTTCAAAAAGATTAGTAACGCTTCTGGATATTAATGAGTTGACTAAGTTTTTCTATATTGATGAGACACCAGAAACTAAACTTTTACTGAAAAGATCAGATGAAGCTGGGGTTATAGATCAGTTAGAAAAGACTATTGAGCTGCTTTCTTCTATTGAAGACTGGCAAACAGAGTCTATAGAAAAAGTGATGAGATCTATTCAAGAAAAGCATGATTGGCATCGTGGTCAATTTTTTATGATGATCAGATTGGCAGTTACTGGTAGAAAAGCAACTCCTCCATTGTTTGAGACAATGGATGTTTTAGGTAAAGAAAAAGTACTAGCTAGATTGAAGAAAGCTATTGCACAAATAAGTTAATTTCTGTATTAAAAAATAAAATATATGGCAAAGAAAAAAATCACTCCATTAACAAAAGAAGAGTTTCTAAAAAAAGTTAAACAACTTAATTTAAAAACTACTTCTCAACAGTTGTTAGCAGCTTTATCTTTGGCAGGGCAGATAGCTATGAATCAGCCCAACGTTCAAGGACAGGTGCCTCAAGTTTATGCTATGGAGAAAGAAGATTCAGACGAGATTGTTTCTCAAGTTTCAAAAGAGGAACATGATGAGATTTTTGCCAAAATGGTAGGAATGGTTAATCGTCCATCAGGTCATTTAGCCAAGGATGAAGAACTCTATTTAGAACAACAACTCTCTGATATTCTTGATTTTGAGGTAACTGCAGAGCTAGATGAACATCGTCTTAATCATAGTCTTGGAATTATGGGTGGTGAACAACATTTACAGCGTTTTGCTGGTGATGTTTTATCTGGACATGATGCTTATCAAGAAGCAGGTATTGCCCCAGGTAGGGGAGCTTTTGGTTGGTTTACAGAGAACGGAAAGCTTTCTGAAAAAGCTATTCAACAAGAGAAATATTATTTTGCAGTTCAGACACTTTATCTACCAGAATGGAATACAAGTTATAAAGATCTAAAACCTTGGTACAAATTTCGCAAAATGATTATGATTAACCCTTCAGAATCTGTAGCTGTTGTGGGTGTTGTTGGTGATGCTGGTCCTGCTCAGTGGGTCAAGAAACAATTTGGTGGTTCTCCAGAGGTTATCCGTGAAGGAAAAGTTTGGAGTCCAAAGAGTAAAGGTAAAATTATTTTATGGTTTGTTGATGATCCAGAAGATAAAATTCCTTTGGGTCCTATTGATCTGAGCTGGGAAAATCTTCAATGATAAAAATAAATTTCTTTATTGGTTCCCGTTATCCAGTTTCTAGAAAAATGCTTCGTAAGTCGGTAGAAGAAACCTTGAAAAAAAACGGAGTAGATCATGCTCAAGTAGATGTCTCTATAGTTGGTGATAGAAAAATACAAACTCTTAATGAAACAAAACTAAAACACAAGGGAAAAACAGACGTTCTTTCGTTTCCACATCATGATAAAAAACAACTAAATGAAATTCCTTTACCAGAAGAGATACCTCCTCACTTGGGGGATGTAGTTATTAGTTTTCCAGAAGCAATCAGAATGGCAAAGAAGTTTGGGAAAAGAGTAGATGAACAGCTTTGTTTCTATCTTGAACATGGGCTTATGCATCTGTTAGGGTATCATCACGACTAAAGAATAAATATGGCTTGGCACAGAAAACATCGTCCTCATCTTGTTAAAGAATTACATCTCACTCCAGTGCGAGAGGCTTTGGAAAAGTTAATGACAAAAAAAACTTTCCCTCAGGTTTTCTTGTTTGCAGGTCCCAAGGGGACTGGTAAAACTTCTGCTTCAAGAATTTTGGGAGCAATGTTAAATGATCCCAAGAATGAAGAAGTCGTTGATGCTTTATTTTTCAAAAAACCACTCAAAAAAGCCAAATCATTAGTAGATCCAGATACTGACTCAGATTTTTCCAAAAGAGTTTATCAAGGATCATCTTTTGTTGTTCAGGAAATGGATGCTGCTTCACATAGAGGTATAGATGATGTTAGAGCTCTTAAAGAAAGAGCTATGTTGCCTCCACAGGAGGGTAAAATCACTGTTTATATTCTTGATGAGGCTCACATGTTAACTACAGAAGCATTCAACGCTTTACTGAAGTTACTGGAAGAACCTCCAGCTCATGCTTTATTTATTCTTGCGACAACTGAGCTTCACAAAATACCAGAAACAATTGTCTCTCGCAGTAGGCATATTCCTTTTAGGAAAGCTACTGATGAAGAGCTAACTTTGGCTTTGGGTTCTGTTTTGAAAAAAGAAAAAATAGAAGCAGATGCAGATGCTATAGAAGCTATTGTCCAGCGTGCTGATGGAAGTTTCCGGGATGGAGTAAAGATTTTGGAATCTGTTGCTGATGATGAAAAAATAGTTTTGGAGACAGTAGAAAAGATTTTGGGAAAAAGTGTCG
Source organism: Minisyncoccota bacterium (assembly GCA_018657765.1). Taxonomy (GTDB): domain Bacteria; phylum Patescibacteriota; class Microgenomatia; order UBA1400; family PJMF01; genus CG2-30-36-39. The sequence goes on from JABHWM010000005.1 coordinate 7,284, forward strand.
AGCCTTTTTTACAAGATATTTTACAGCTTGTTTTTGATAAAGATTCTACAGGAGTGAGTAGTGGAATTAATGATTTACGTCAACAAAAATTTTCTGAAAAATATGTTTATAAAGTTTTGTTCTCAATGCTTCATAAATCTCTTTTACAAGATCTTGAAGTAGTAGAAGGCAAGCCACTATTTACTCAAAAAATAGCTCGTTTTTTAATTCAAGAGTTACTCAAAGCAAACCTTGATGCTTTTTCTCCTATTACTTTTCTTTCTTTAGAAGTTAAACTCTTAGAACTTATTGAGAGAGCTCAACAAAAATCAGGTGGTAAAACATCTTTAAAGACTAATACTTCCAAAAAAAAAATCTCTAAACAGGTCGTAAGCTCAAAAATGGTTAATAAGGCTGATGTTTCTGTAAAAGAAGAAGCTCCTATTGAAGAAGTTGATGAGTTTTATGCAATAGAATCGGAAAATTTGGTATCAGATATAAAAATAGATGAGGATAACTCTGAGTCTTTATTGAAAACAAATAAAAATAACCTAAAAGACAATTTGCCAGAGGAAAAAGAAGAAAAAGATGAAGAAGAAGTTTTTCACTTAACTGAAGAAATCCAAGGTTTAGCCAAAATTTTGATAGAACAGTGGGACAGGTTTTTACAGGTAGTCCAAGACAAAAATCCAACAGTTTCTGCACTACTCAGATCTAGTAAGCCCTCTATTAATGATACTGGAATGCCAGAAGTATCTGTTTATTACCAGTTTCATAAAGAACAGCTGCAGCAGCAAAAATATATGAGTTTATTGGGAGAATGCGTAAAGGATATAGTAGGAAGTAGTTTACCTCTTCAGGTTGTTTTACAGGTTGCTCCAGTAAAAGCAACTCTGGTAGAAGTAGAAAATCCCTCTCCTCAATTGTCTCAATTAGCATCAGAAGCTTTAATGTAGGTTTTTTTATAGTACAATCAGAACAAGAACAAAATAAGAAATATTATTTATTATTATAAAAATATAGTTGAAAGGAATTAAATAATGGCAAATCCATTGAAAGCCCTAGGAGATTTAAATAATCTTCGACAACAGGCAAAAAAAATGCAACAAGAACTTTCTGGAGAAGAAATTCGTGTAGAAGAAGGTGATATTGTTGTTGTTATTTCTGGTGATCAAAAAATCAAACAATTTTCAGTACAAGGAATTAGCAGTGCTGAAGCTGTTGAAGTTTTGAATAAAGCAATTAAAAAATCTCAAGAAATTGCTGCCAAAAAACTTCAGTCTATGACTGGTGGTTTGGGTGGTATGTTCGGTGGAAAATAGATTTTTATTTATTAAAATAGTAAAGAGGCCTCTATTATGGGGCCTTTTTTTGAAAGTTTTCTAATATGAGTGATTTTTTTCTAGCTACGGGTAACAAACATAAAATTAAGGAAGTTCTTAGTTTAACTCCAGAAATCAACTGGAAGACTATTACTGATTTTCCTAAGCTTAAAAAATTCTCTCCAAAAGAGACTGGTAAGACTTTTGCTGAGAATGCAGAGATTAAAGCTAGAGCTTTTGCGAAAAAAACTGGAAAAATAACAGTAGCAGAGGATTCTGGTCTATCAGTACAGGCTCTAGATGGAAGTCCTGGTGTTCATTCTGCTAGGTGGGTAAAGGGCTCTGATAGTAAAAGAAATACTGCTTTATTGAAGAAACTAGATGGCTATAATAATAAAAGAGCCAAGTATGTAGCGACTATTTGTCTATATGTACCAGATATTGATGAAGTTTCTAGTATAAAAGGTCTAAAAAAAGATTCAGTGACATTTTTCTCTGGAGAAGTTCATGGATTTATTGCTATGGAACCAAAAGGAGATAAGGGTTTTGGTTATGATCCTATTTTTATTCCCAATGGATATGAAAAAACTTTCGGAGAACTGGGAGATAAAGTAAAACAAAAGATAAGTCATCGTAGAGATGCTTTTGAAAAGTTTGTAAAATTCTTGGAATCAGATAAATAGATTTATCTTTTATATCTCTCATCGTCAGAATAGAGGATTTTACCTTCACTCGGACCTCTTTGACCTAGTTTTTTAAGTCTTTCAGCAAAACGGGTTATAATTTTTGATTCTGCAATAGCATCTACAACTGGTCCACCAATCTCATCATAGAAACAACCTTCTGTTTTGGCTCTTTCCATTGATCTTCCAACAGCATCAGCTGCTCTATTTATTGGTTGTCTAAGTTTTTCTAAAGCAACATCTCCAACACTAGGTTCACTAAGATCTACACCGATTGTTTTTTCAAGAGTTCTAATGACTCTTTTTTCTAAAGGTAAAGGCATATATATATTATATAGGACGTTTATCAGGAAGGCAATTAGTTTGAATATTTAATCACTCAGACCTTTGACATCTTTAAGTGCTTTTCCTACAGCAAAATCAGCTAATGTTTTTGTAACAATAACGGGCTTAATGTATTTCTCGACCATTTCCTTGGAATTTACAACATTTAGTTCTTTAAAGAAGAACTCAAATCTTTTGATGAGAGTTTCTCTAATTTTTAATTTATTTTCATCTGGCATATTCCAACATTGTTTTTTGAAAACACCCCAAGTCTTTTTACGCAGACTGTAGTGAAATTGTTCATCTGTTTGATCTGGTTTTCTCTCATCGGTCTTGTTTTCATCTAGATACTGATACATTTCACTAAGTAGTTCCTCAGGAAAATCAGGGTGATTCATTTGTATATTTTGAAAACCTGTAGCAAGGTGAACTTCTAGAGCTTTTGATTCTTTGAATTGACCAAAATATTCATCAGGTAAAGTAGATGCTCCATGCTGAACAGAACCTCCAATTTGGTATTTATCTTGAGCAATTTCTGTAATTGTTTTTAGAATAGAGAAGTCTAAGTTAATATCTGCTAGATCTCCATTAGCTAGGACAACACCCCCATGACTAGTTCCTGTTTGGACGCTAACTTTACTCATACCTACCATGTTTTTTGGTAGTTCTTTCTGAAAACCTTCGATATATGCATCAAAATCTTCTTTAGTGCTGTTTTTTCCACCAATATGACCTATCTCACCTCCTAGAGAGACAGTAATCTCTGCTGGTTCTAAAGAACGAACATATTTAGTAAATTCAACAGAGTATTTATAGTTGGGTATTTGTTCTTCTGCTTCTGTTTTTTTATCAAGATCTACCAATGTAGACATATCTATGTCTATATTATAAAAACCAGCCTGTAGTGATTCTTTTATTAAGTTTTTTATGGTTTCTATTTCTCCAGCTTTTGGTTTTCCAGGACTTTCTGCTTTTGCTTGAAAGTGATCTCCTTGAATAAATAGTGGTCCAGTCCAACCTTCTTTTAAGGCTGCAGCAGTGATAACGCTGACATATTCTTGAGGAGATTGCATGGTATAGGCCATTTCTGATCTAGCGATCTCAAAAATCATTGCAGAGACGTTGTGTTGTTTGGCTGCTGCAAAGGTTGCTTTGGCTAGCTCATAAGTCATACCTCTGAGGTTCATAGCTGGAACAGTAAAGGTATTAGGAAGATCTTTTCTTCCTCTAGCCATATATAAATCATTAATCGAGCTTGGAATAATTCCAACTTTTATCCCTTGTTTCCAGATATTAAATCTAGCTTGTTGCTTTTCTTGATCACTACCAAATACAGCTTGGTAGACTAAGTTATCGATATTATTATTTTCCATGAGAGTATTTTCCTTTTTTAATGACTTACTACAGTTTTTATATATGATATTCAACGGTTTTTCTATCAAAAACGTGAGTTGTATCTATAAATCTAATTTTATTACTTTGATTGGTCATCACTAAGCTATGAGTTCTGGCTCCATCTCCAAAGAATCTAATTCCTTTGAGGATATCGCCATTAGTGACACCTGTTGCACAGAAGATAATGTTTTTTCCACTAGCTAGTTCTTTATGAGTATAGATTTTATTTAACTTACCACGCATCTTTTTGAGTCGATCTTCTTCTCCCTTATTTTTTGGCCAGAAACGAGCTTGCATTTCTCCTTTTATACAACGTAAGGCAGCAGCAGTCATAACTCCTTCTGGGGCGGCTCCGATGCCCATGACAGCATGAACTCCAGTTCCTCTCATACAAGTAGCAACTCCTGGGAATAGATCTCCATCCATGATCAGTTTTACTCTAGCTCCAGCTTCTCTTACTTTGGCGATTGTTTCTTCATTACGGCTACGATCTAGAATAGTAATTGTTAGATCATCAACATCTCTTTTGAGTACTGTTGCAAGAGTTTTTAGGGTTGTTTTTACTGGATCATCTAGGTTTACTTTTCCAGCAGCTCTTGGTGGAACAATAAGTTTTTCCATGTACATATCAGGAGCATGGAAAAGTCCACCTTTTTCACTAGCAGCCAGAACAGCTATAGCTCTTGGACCAAGAGTTGCAGTAGCATTGGTGTTTTCTAAAGGATCAATGGCAATATCTACTTCTTTTCCTTTTCCAGTTCCTACTTTTTCTCCTATATACAGCATAGGAGCTTCATCTCGTTCTCCTTCTCCAATGACGATTTTTCCTGAAAAGTCTATTTTATTAAAAGAGTCTCTGATTGCAGTAACAGCTGCTTGGTCAGCACCATTTTTGTCTCCATAACCAGCAGCTCTTGCAGCTTCAATGGCTCCTATTTCTGTAGCGTGGGATAGGGATAAGGCTAGTGTTTGTTCCATGATTTTTTCCTTTTTATGTTTTTTTAAAGATATTTTTATACTTTATACTTGAATTTTATTCCAGTCATTTTTTGCTTTTTTAAGGCTATTTTCATCTGTAACATCAAACCAAAGTCCTTGAAAAATAGAGGCACTGAGTTGTTTTTGTTTTGCGAGTGATGGAAAGACATCTTTTTCTAGATCAAAAATCTCTTTTTGAGGAAAAAACTCAAATATCTTATGGTTAAAAACATAAGCTCCAGTATTTATAATACTAATTCCTGAATTTTCACTAGTTTCAAGGAATTTAATGATTTTATTACCTTGAATAAAGACTTGACCATATTTTAATTCTCCAAGTCTTGGTTTTACAGAAATAGTAGCTAGGGATTTTTCTGCAAAATGAAAGGAACAGAGATTTGAAAGATCCATGTTAGTAAGGATATCTCCATGAATAACTAAAAAAGGCATGTTTTTAAATAGACTTTTTGCTTTTTTTATGGCTCCACCAGTTCCTAGGTGTTTTTCTTCTATAGAGTATTCTATTTGAAGACCATAGTTTTCTCCTTTACCAAAGATTCTCATGATTTCTGTATCGGTTTTATGAAGAGAAATAATTACTCGTTTAATATGATGTTTTTTTAGGACATTCAATGTATGTGTTAGTAGATAACTACCACCTATCTTAGTTAGTCCTGGATGAGGGTTTTTTTCTTCGTTTCCTCCAGCCAGAATAAGAGCAGTTTTGATAGACGGGGAGAGGGATCTCTTCAGTAGTGTTTCTATTGCATGAGAACGATTTCTTATAGTAATACCATTAACCAGAGTATCAACAGAGTTCAGAACTGATTGTGAAAGAGTAATGGTAAGTCTAGCTTTTGTTCTCATTTTTTTATTAGTTGTCTTGTTTTCAAAGTATTTATCAATGAAGCTTAAGATTTTTGTAATGGTTTGAGACCTGGAAGTATATTTCCTCCCAAGAATTCTAGAGCTGCTCCACCGGCTGCAGAAATATAGTCATAGCGATCTTCTAGTCCTAGCTGATGGATGGCACTGATAGTGTCTCCGCCACCAATAATAGTTTTGGCACTGCTTTTGGCGATAGCTGTGGCAACTGATTTGGTCCCTTCTTCGAAATCTTTTTGTTCAAAAACACCCATTGGGCCATTCCAAAAAACAGTCTGTGCTTCTAAGATAATATCTCTAAATAAACGTTGTGTTCTTGGACCAATATCCAAATACATCCAGCTCTTTTTTCTTTCATGATTATTACCATTAGTAAGATCAATGACTTTCTTTTCTTTGGGATTTTCCATGTCATCTGCTGCAATTACATCAGAAGGATAGATGATTTTTGGTAAAGGAATATATCCATGAAGTAACATCTTCTCTGATTTTGTGTTATGAATAAGTTCTTCTGCAACAGCTACGAAAGAAACATTTTTCTTTTTGATATCAGCAGGTTCATCTTCTAGATATGAGTGAAACACTTCTAGACCATCTGCTTTAATAAAATTATTAGCAACTCCACCACCTACCAAAATAACATCAGCTACTTTACTAAGATTACGAATAGCTTCTACTTTATCTGATATTTTTGCTCCTCCAACAATAGCTACAAAAGGTCTTTTTGGCTTTTCAACAAGATCTTTGAGCATCTCTACTTCATCAAACAAAGCAAATCCTGCATAAGAAGGCAGATGTTTTGTTATTCCTACAACAGAGGAATGTTCTCTGTGTGAAGATGAAAAGGCATCATTAACATAGACATCAGCTAATTTACTGAGTTCTTTTGCAAAAGTAGAGTCGTTTTTCTTTTCTCCTGGGTGGAAACGGCTATTTTCTAGCATTAATATTTCACCAGGTTGTAGATTATCTACGGCAGTTTCAGCTTCTGGTCCAGCTGGGATATCTATTTTCTTTATTTTTTTACCAGTAAGTTTTTCTAAGTGTTTTGCAATAGGGTCTAATCTGAGAGCATCAATGACTTTGCCACCAGGTCTACCAAAGTGGGAAGTAATGATAATCCGAGCTTTTTGTTCTATTAGAAATTCTATTGTTGGGAGTGTAGCTTTAAGACGAGTATCGTCCATGACTACTATTTTATTTTTATTTGTTCTTGTGGGAGCGTTGTAGTCAACTTTGAGTAGAACTCGTTTGTTTTTGACTGCATTAGCAGTTATTTTTTTTAATGTCATAAGGCAAATATCCTCTGTGTCATACTTTTGTCATATTATTTATAACTGGAAAGGGTAGTGCTTGTCAAATATAGAGATTATTTTTTAGATATAGATTTCTTTTTTGGTTGTTTTTTAATAGTTTTCTTAGTTAAATTGTTTGAAAAAAATCTTTCAAATTCAAAGATTCCATACCAACCAATAATAGTGACTATTACTGTCCAAAAAACAGAGCTTTGATGAAAAATTACTTCATAAAAACGAACAAAAACTAATAGAGCCGATGCTTGGAACCAGGAAATCCAACCTAGTTTTTTGTACCCCAGGGTAGCTTCTCTTGCTTTGCAATTCACCTTCTTATTTTTTTGTGATAGAGCAGTGAAAGCATTGAAATACAGAACTCCAACTAGGACATTCAAGATTCCATCCCAAAAAAGGTAAAAGGGATTAATATCTATCAGAGTAGAAAACATCTTTGGAAGAGAACCAAACTGAAAACTACCAGAAACAGACCTTAGTCCTTGGATTATTTTTATTAATCCTCTTAGAAAAAGGTACCAAGGAAGGATAGGTATAAAGAGTTTAATTGTCTTAGGAGAAAAATGAGGGAAAGGAATAAAGAATTTTTTTAGAGTTTTGACAAAATTGGAAAATGTGTCCGCCATATTTTCATTATAGAGAGAAAAGTAAGGTCTGGTAAAGAGGTAACTTATGCTTTTTTCATAGCGGTCTTATTAGAGTATAATAAGCAGAACTTATGTCTACAACTCGCTTAAAAACTTTACAACCTCACTCAGGAGCTGTGATGATGGCTCTTTATCATTACTTGAGAAATCCAGAAATGACTAATTTTGGTATTAGACAAACTTCTCCATTTTCTAAGGTTTATAGTATTGTTTTGGTGGGTACGACAAGAGATGAAATAATTTTTAGAACAGGAAGAGATTGGCCTTGTTATTCTAGAATTTATGCTCGCTCTAATAATACAGAGTTTCGTCTGAATCATGACCATTCTTCTGTAAAAGAAGAATTTAGAATAGAAAATAGAAAATTATATAATGGAGACTTTAGAACAGAGGCTGGAATGAAAATAGCTTTTGAAGGTGATTTTGTAAGTGATAAAAAATTGGAAGTTGTAGAGAATTTTCGTTTAGCTGATGGTAAGCCTGTTTTTGCAAGACGGTATTATGAAGTAGATAGTGCTTGGTAGATTTATAAATTAGGAGTTTATAAAGAAAGATTTTAATTATGTATTGGGGATATATAAAAAAAGAAGATGCTAAAAATTTGGGAAAAGCTCAAAGAATCAATTCATATATTGTGATAGGAGCAATGGCTATAGTGTCTGTAATGATGCAATTCATAATTATCCCTAAGCTTATAGAAATTGCTGGAGTAACGGGTTTCCCTTTACCAGTTTATAGCCAATACTATTTTCCAATAGCAATGTCTTTATTAATATTGATGAGTATTTCTATTATTCAATCTAGTGATTATTTAGAAGATGATCTAAAACAGAAACTCCAAAAATATAAAAAAGGAGAGATGATCTTACTTAAAAAGCTTTGGAATAAAAATTATGAATATAAAGTTATGGGAATGATGTTTGTAATGATAGTTTATTTAACCGTTTCTATTATTATGCCTATTTATAAGATCACTGGAATGGTTTACTAAAAAATAGTTACTTAAAAAGTGAGATGGCGTCTATAAGAAATAGACGCCATTTTAGTTTCTCTAAGTTTCTATTTTTATCTAGATATTTTTTCTTTTTCAATAATTATTTTTACTCTTTTCAAAAACTCTTTATTAACAATTCTTTTTCTTGGGCTGACTCTAAAAAATTGAGAAGTTGATTTTCCAAAATTAATACCATCTACTAATGAGATATCAGCTCTAGTAATTTCTTTTAAAAATCTACCTTTATTTATAGAATTTGGTAATTTAATAAATAAATTGTTTGCCTGAGACGGAAAGACATTAAAACCTATTTTTATTAAATTACTTTCCAAAAACAATCTTTCTTTTTTTATAAACTCTTTTGTTTTGTTTATAAATAAATCATCACTTAGAGCCGATATAGCTAGATTTTCACTCAGGCCACTTACTGGAAATACATTTATTTCTTCTTCTAATTTATTAATAATTGGAGCTGGAGCTACAGCAAAACCCACCCTTAGATTGGCTAGTCCAAATCCTTTGGAGAAAGTTCTTAAGATAACCAGATTATTTCTTTTAGAAACTTCATTTACTAGTGTTTCTCCGGCGAATTCAATGTTAGCTTCATCTAGAAGAATTAATACCTTTTTGGGAACCTTATCTAAAAATGAAATTAATCTTTTTTTGGATAAAACATTTCCAGTAGGATTATTTGGATTACAAATAAAAATGAGTTTAGTTCTATTTGTAATGCCTTTCAAAATACCATTTAGATCTATTTCTAGATTTTTATTCATTTTTATAATTTTTGTTTTTAGTCCAGCCAGTTCACTACAAGTTTGGAACATCGGAAATGTTAACTCAGGAATAATTACCTCATCATTGGGTTTACATAAAATTCTAGGAATCATATTGATAATAGATTCAGAGCCATTAGCGATAAAGAATAAGTTCTCATTTATAGATAATTTTTGCGACAATGCCTTTTTCAGATCATTACCATTAACTTTGGGGTAATCATTGAAGTTTATCTTTAGCTTTCTGAAGGTACTAGAAACCCTTGGCGAGCATCCTAATGGATTTTCACTGAGTGACAAATCTAGTGATTTTTTACTGCCAAAGGCATATAGCTTTTTCATACCTCTGGGTTTTATTTTTATATTTTTCATTTTTATTTATTTACACCCTTTCTCTTGGGTGTGCTTTTTGGGCATTTCTTTCTTTTTATATTTTTAATGTTAATTTTTGAATTGAAGTTTTTTATGAATTTAAACGCAAAAAACCTCCCAATAGGGAGGTGATTAATTGACTTTTTTATTCTTTTATCTGTGTAGATAAACCTTTATTGCATCAGAAACACACCTCCATTTGAGTGGATAGTGCCATGAATAGCTGTTTAAGTTACTGATTTTCATAAGAAACATTATATCATAGGTTATTATCAAGTAATTTTTCCTCTTATTCTATATCTTCAATCTTTATTCCTCTTATTCTTAAAGTCTTACCTATTAATTCATCTTGCCATTCTTTAATTTCTTGTTCTTGGAAATATGGGCCACTACTTATTGGTTCTTCAGAATCAATTTTATCTTCATATCCGTCTATAGCATAATCTAGAAGAGAACTAATTGGAATAAATCTTCTTATTCTTAAGACATTACAAATAGATCCCCAAAGAATAGGGTCTTTATCAGTATCTGCTATGACGCAGGGGAGTTCATTATGATCTGAAATTAAATAAACCTCTGTTCCTAGAATTTCTCTGAGTATTTTTAGTTTCCATTCTGAAATATCAACGTCATTATATTCAGTCTGATGATATTCTTGTAATCCATGAGGGATTGCTACATCTCTGAGATCTTTTTCTATATCTAGTACTTCACAAAGAACATTAGCCATTGCTTTTGGGAAGTTAAAGTTGATAAAAATAGGAATAGCTTCTGATAAAGGTAGTTTCATATGGAATAAGTCTAGGCTTTGATTTCCCCACCAGTCGAATCCCCCTAGAATTCCTGTATAGACGCCATTTCCTTCATACTGAGATCCATCAGTTGATGTTTTCTCAGTTGCTTTTATTAAAGCCTTACTTTTATCAATTACGTCAAAGGTTTCTTCATTGGTCGCATGAGTTGCATCTACTTGAAAATTTGCTAGAACTTTTGCAGCTTCTGCAATTGAATCAACCTTTGATTTAATTATGGTAAGTTCTGCATCTGATGGTTGATAGTTAGGAGGAAAATTATCTTTAAGCCACCATGTATTATATGTATTTTTGAATACATATACGGCAACCCTGAGATTGTGAAGTTCTAAAGAATACTTTTTTTCTAATTCATCTACATATTGTTCATCAGTTTCTCTACCTGTTATTTTGAGGGCAAATGCCATGTCTTCTTGGTTTAAAATAGATTCTTGAATGATAAATTGTTCTATTGTTTTTTTATCTTCTTCAGATAAAGAGGAAAATTTATTTTGTCTTTCTTGCTGGTTTTCAGTGATATCAATTTCTTTAAATAAATAAGCTTCATAGAAATATTCTTCAAAGATACTAGAGATAATATCAGTAGCTTCTTGTCGGTCTACCATTTCAAAAGGTAAGTCAATATTTGCTTCATTTGTGGGCTTTTTCCTATCACTATCATTTTGTAGTTCTTGTCTTAGTAGATTATAAGAACTTATGATTTTTTCTTCATATTTTGATAATTTTGGGATAGATTTAATATCTGCCCTGACAATCTGGAAATGAATTTCAAGCTCAGTCTGATTTGAGAAAAAAGATAAGACAGAGTTGGGAGATAGTATATTTCTTCCATCTTCTCTAGATATATCACCCAAAGCATCATGTCTTCTAATATGATTAAGGATTCTATCTTGTGCTTCTGGTTCAAAGTTCATTTTTTTTATAAAATCTTTAGCTATTTCTGCTGACCAGTATGGATGGAGACGTTTTAAAGGATCTTTGACTTTTCCAACATCATGAAAAATCATTGCTGTTCTAGCAATGATTCTATCTTTTTCATCTAGTTGATCTGTCTCTAACTCATATAAAGTGTTTACTGTATGTTCAGTAGGATCATATCCTTCATGTTCATGATGCTGAATCATGCCAGTCATTTCATCAAACTGTCTAGGAAGTAATTTTTTAATTTCTGGTATCATTTCCCTAAATTCAGAATCATCAGGGTTTTTTTCTAAAATACTTTTTAGCTTGAGGAGTTTTTCTGTCTCTACTTTGTATTCAGCTCCTTCTAATTCTGGAAGATGATTTTTCTTTACATCAGACAATTCATGAGCAGTCATGAATTGTTGTTGAAAAAGTAATTGCCATTCTTTGGCTTCTAAAAGATCTTCTATAGAAGGGGAGATATTCTTTTTTTCTATTGTTTCTTCTTGTTCTAATTTTGCTTCTTTTGTCATGTATTTTGTATTTTAATACATTGACATAATATCAGATTTTATTGAGCAAAAACATGGATACAAACTATTTTTTTATTTATAGTAATTTTTTAATATTTACTAAATATTCCAAGGTGGCATTTTATTATCTATTTTATAATCATTTATATACATCCAAAGTTGGGTACTATCTGTCCCATCCATTGTTCTTAGTTTTTCCATCCAGCCGGTTAATTTATCAAGATTTTGTGGTCCACCTGCATCTATAGCTAATTTAGTTAATCTATTTTGTGCTTCTTCTATTTCAGCAATTTTTTCTACGATTTTTTCATGAGAAGTGTCATTAGGGAGACCAATTATTTCAAGAAACATAGCTTTTTTTTCTTCTGGTGTAGGAGGAATGTATTTAAATTCTTCTACTAAATTTATCATAAATTTCCTTAAATTTTACCGACTAAATCTAATCCTGGTTTGAGTGTTTTTTTACCAGGGACCCAACTAGCTGGGCAGACTTCACCACCATTTTTCCTAGTGAATATAGCAGCTTGTAGTTTTCTGAATAACTCAGAGGCACTTCGTCCAATATCATTGTTATTGATTTCTATAGCTTTCAAAACTCCATCAGGATCAATGATAAAGGTACCACGTAAAGACAAGCCTTCATCAGCTCCCTCTTCTATATAAGTACCAAATTCTTTACAGATTTTTCCTGCAGGGTCTGCTCCCATAGGAAATTTGATTTCAGAAATAGTTTTTGAAGAACTATGCCAAGCTTTATGAGCAAAGACAGTGTCAGTACTAATACTAAGAACTTCAGCATTTTCTTTTTGAAATTCTGGATAGTGACTAGCCATTTCCTTGAGTTCTGTTGGACAGACAAAAGTGAAGTCTGCGGGGTAGAAAAATACTATTAACCATTTGTTACGATAGTCACTTAGATTTACTTTTTTTATTTCATTTTCATGAAATACTTCTAGTTTCATGTCTGGAATTGTTTGATTTATTTGCATTATTATTTCCTTTATTTAGTTTTTTATTTTCTATTGATAAGTATAGCATTGATAAAATAAAAATTAATATATATTTTTGGTTGTAATTAATAAAGACTTTTAATATATAGGATTGAACTTATTTTTAACACCAGACATAGACATTTTTATAATGTTGTCCTATAATCATCAAATGATTACGGAAAAAGCATTAAATTATGTTCATAATAATGGACTAATAAATACATTCGAAAATATTCCAGAAAAAGGTGAAGAGTTTCAACTAGAGTTACTAGAAGTTGCTGTTTTTTTACTATTAATTCCAAGAACTAAAAAAGAGTCAATTTCAGAACTCATCTCTGGTAATTTTTATGATGAAGCCTGGTCAGAACTTAGTGAAATAATTAAAGATTCAATTTCTGAGACAGAAGATAAGTTGGCTACTATTGGTCTTACTATGAGCCAATATTTAATACTCTATCAGGCCTCCTATCAAGAAGATGGGTTGTCTATTATAGAAGAAATAATTGATGAATCTGAGGATTTAATAGAACGAGATGAAGTCATACCTACATTATTAGAAGTTGATAGAGAAGAATTAATCAATAAACATGAAAGAATAGTAGAAAAAATTCTTGAAAAAGTTTCTGTTTCAGAAAATCAAAAAGTAAATATTATTGCTGGTCCTTTTGCTGCTGGTAAAACAGAGGTAGTACGTACAAGACTTGATGATGAGGATCGTTTGGAAATTGATTTGGATGAGATAAGAGAGATGTTATTGGAAGACTATGATGCAGAAGATCAAAAAGATATTCAAAAAGTTAGAGAAGAATCTTGGATGTTAAGTGATTTATTATTTAAAACAGCTCTAGAAACTGGCCGGTCTGTATTGATTCAAACAGCTTTACATCGGAAAGAGCGTTGGATGAATGATAAGAATATAAATCTTGCAGAAGAGTTAGCTATTCCTATAGAGATTTATATGATTCTTCGGCCTTTTTCTGATTGTTTAGTCAGAAATATGTGTAGAGAAGGTAGATCAGTTGCTATCAAAGACCAATATGAAAGTATGGATGGAATGTCTGTTTTAGTTGATTTTATTAAGAGATTTCAGAATATAAAAAAAGTTGTATTTCTAGATTTCTTTCCTCTTCTGGAAAGAGAAACAGGGAGGACTTGTAAAATTTCTCAAAAAAAATATGAAGCTTTAATGAATTATGCTAAACATGATGCTCTTATAGAGATGGAAGTTAGAGAACAAAAATTTGATATTGAAATTATTAACCAATAAAGTATTAGATTAATTAAAAACATAAATTTGGTATTGAGATAATGAATGGACAGTACTATAAATAAAGGCACATATAATTAGTTTTAAGTGATTTCTATAATTAAAAATTATTTTTTAGGATAGATAATTATGTTATATAAAAATGGAATTGATTTGAAGCCTACTCTTACTTATGCCATTTTGGCAAAAGCTCAAGAATTTAGAGATAGAGGCCATGTTGTTTTGGATACGGCTTTTGGTAGAAATGATTTGACTCAATGTCTTCCAGAAACACTAATTAAAAAATTTCAAGAAGTTCATTCTAATAAAAAAGTTCTATCCCCAATCAGTCAATATTATGATCCTCAAGGATTACCAAAACTTAGACAATTAATTGCAGATGAAGAGCAAGAACGAATTTATAAAAAAGCTGGTTTAAAAATAACAGCAGATAATGTCTTTATCCCACCAACTTCAAAAGGTGGCTTGGACTATGTTACAAGTTTATTATCAGCAGCGGTTGTCATTGATGATTGTGCTTATCCTTCTTATGCTCCTTTGGCAAAAATAAATAGTTGCCCTGTTTTTCGTTATTCATATAAAAGTATGGATGAGTTTGATAAAGCTATTAAAAAATCTTTGGAAGTTAAAGATGTGATAATTGTTGTTTTAACTAATCCCAATAATCCAAGTGGTAGATTGTTTTCTAGAAAAGATCTTAAAGAACGAGCTGAAGTAATGCAGAGGAATAGTTCTGATAAAAAAACAATTATTTGTTTAGCTGATGAAATTTACGATAGGATAGTTTATCCAGATTATGAATTTGTCTCTATGGCAGAGATTTACCCATTAACTCTTAGGTCTTGTGGGTACTCCAAAAATGAGGCTTTAGCAGGACTGAGATTAGGTAAACTGATTGTTTCTCCTGAGTTGAGTTATTTAATCAAAGACTTTAAGTCTATAGCAACACATAGACATGGAAGTGTTAATTGTGCTGCTCAGCTAGCTTTGACAGAGATTTATAACAAAGATATTAGTAAAGAATTGGATGGAAAAAGTACTTATTCATTGATTCAAGAATTTTATCTAAAAGAAAGTCTAATTTATGCTCTTATTTCTAAAAAATCACTAGAAGTTATAAAAGAGGTTTTTGATGTAGAAGATAATCCTGGTGGATCTTTTTATGCTTTGATCAAACTTAGGTCCAAATATAAAAAAATGTTTTTGGAAAAAGGTATTACTACAGGGATAGCTTTGGCAGAGTATATTTTGGAGGAGACAATGAGTACTCATAAAGTAGGTATTCCTCTTTTACCAGTAAGTGGTTTTGGAGGTGAAGATAGTGATTTTTCTTTTAGAATTGTTTTCAAGTATTGTGATGATTATCAAAAAGCTTTTGATAGTCTTGATATAGATTTTGTTAAAAAATTATTCAAAGAAAAAAACAATCGGTTAGATAGTTTTCCAAATGCTGATGAATGGTATGAAAAATACTGTTCTTTGTTGAAAAAAGGTTTGGAGGGGTTGGTGAAAACTGTTAGAAGTTAAGTGGTTTTCTATTATAGAAAAATCATCAATTTAAAAGTATTCTTTAGGTAAGATGATAAATACTGAAGTGTCCTCAAAATCATATAGAGCAAATCCTCATGAATTATTAACTAAAGAAAATTTAGTTATTGATAACCCTCTTTTTGGGGAAGATTTTATTTTTGGAGAATCTATTTTAGGTGAAATAGATCAAATGAGAAAGACAGATGATACAGATATAGAAATTTCTGATTTACTTGAAAAAGCTAGAGAAGATATGCTCTTAAGAGCAAAAGTACATAGTGCTAGGAATGGATATTTAGAGTTGGTTGCTGGTGATGAAATAATAGATATGATCAAGAGTGTAATGCTAGATGAGTCTATATCATCAAAACTATTAAAGCATTTTAAAGATCATTATGATCCAGATGAATTGTTCAAATTGAAAAGAGGATATTTGAATTTAAATCATATTAAGGAATTACCACTGGATATAATTGAAGCTATAATTAGAGATCATGTTGCTAGAACTAAGGAAGTAATTATAGATTTGGAAACTGAAATTAAAAAAAATCGTGAAGAATATTGTGATTTATTAAGAATAGAATTAGAAGATTCTGGTATTGATTCAGATCGAGTAATTAACAGAGTTCTAGCTTCAGATATTTTTGTTGCAGATGATTTTGAACTCAAGAGATCAAATTATCATGCTTCAGAATTAACTTCTGGTAAGAAATCTTCAGTATTATTTGCAGTAAGTAGTTTAAAACAAAATTTAAGAAAAATATCTTTTCATGAATTCTTTCATGTAGCTTCAGGTAAGATGTCTAAATATATAAGAGAGAAGACTGATGAGGATGATGATGATTTTTCTCTTCAACAGAAACATATGAAGCATGGGTTTAATTTGGGATTTGATAGAATTGATGATAAATGGCCTGAACAGTGGGCATATAATCAACTAAATGAAGGTATGACTGAGTTAATGGCAATAGCATTAGATCAAGGTATACCTTTTAGAGAATTAGGATCAAAGCAGCTAGAAATTAAGTTTCAAAAACCATATTTTCCTGAATTAAGATTGGTTAGGCATTTATTGTTTGGTGGTAATTCAGTAATTTCATTTTCAGTTTTTTTGAAGGCATATCTGGAAGATTATCAAAAGGATGGGTCTGGCTCAGTTTTGCCAGACTTTGTAGATATGCATCACAAAATTGATGATTCTTTTAATCATAAAGGTTACTTAGCCAAAGTTATAAAATTTATCTCTAATGAGAGGTTGAAAATCTTAGATGATAAGGAGGCAATATCTATAAGTGAGATAGTTGATCGATTGGAAGAAGACCCTGAATTTATATATTAAAGAAATAGAACCTCTATGACACCCATAAAAAGACTCCACGAAGTAGCTCAGCCAATTTTTGTTTCTGAGGTATATATTTTCCATAAAGATAAAGTTCTTATGTTTAAGCGTAGTGAAACAAAGAAAAAGTTTCCAGGATTTTGGTCTATCCCAGGAGGGCATATTGATGAAGGAGAAGATCCGCTAACCTCGGCAATTCGTGAAGTTAAAGAAGAAACTGGTATAACTATCACGCCAGAAGATATTAAGCTCAAAGTAGTAGCAATGCATCATCACCTGGATCGTGAGGAGATGTATATGGCTTTTGATTTTTAAGTAGAGTTAAAAGAATCACCTAGTTTAAATACTGGCGTTGAGGGAGAAGCTCATTGGATTGAAATAAGTAAGGCAAAGAATTTAGAAAATATTTTTGAGCCAGTGAAGTATTACTTTGATCACATTTTCAATAAAAAACCAGGGATTATTTATAATAATAGTCAGTGGAAAGAAAATAAATTGGTTAAAGTTTTGAGTGAGTTGGTTGATAAGAATAGCTAGCCTATATTTTTCCTAAAATTTGTAAATAATTTATGATAGAGTTATAAATATGAAAAAAACAGGTTTTGAACGATTAGAGGGTGCTAAAGTAACTAATGCTAAAGTTATCTTTGATAGACGTCCCAGATCTGCCCAAAAAGCAAATGAAGAACTTGAAAAAATGGGAACTATTGGTGAAGAAATAATTAAGGTAACAGAAGAAACTGATTTACAGATAGGTGGAGGTATGAAAAATATTCAAAGTAGAAAAAAATCTAAATAAATAGATTTAGCTAAATTTATCATTGTATGAAAAAGATTTTTATTCTTACTTTAATAGAAAATAGTTGCATGGTTAGTTACTTTTAATTACTCAATAAAGGGATTTGAATAGCCTATTTGAATAGCTGTATACTTAAGATCATGAATAAAATAAAAAACAGTACAAAAACTTTCATTTGGAGAGTTACAACTACACACACTATCTCATATTTTTTTGCAGGGATTTTTGCTTTATTAGTATTGAGATATGACAAGAGTTTTGGCTCTGGAGCGTTGTCTTTTATGCGTTCCACAGAGTCACCTTGGGTTGCTGCTGGCATGGGATTACAGATAGTAAGGGGTATTATTCTTTCATTGTTTTTACTCCCATTTAAAGAGGTTTTTATTAATACAAAAAAAGGTTGGGTTAAGTTTTGGTTTCTTTTATTTGGACTTGGTTATTTAATAACGATATCTCCAGCAATCGGCTCATTTGAGGGGATAATCTATACAAACATTCCAATGGAGTTTCATTTGTTGGGAATACCTGAAATTATTTTATACATGATATTGTTTGCCACTTTAATGTGGGGTTGGTATAAAAAACCAAATAAAATATTTAATATTTTATCTATGGTATTTTTATCATTAATAATACTGATGAGTGTGATGGGAGTATTGGATTCTTTGGGATTAATCTAAGTAGATATAAAATAACTTAGGTTTATTACTCAGTAAGAGTATTTGAACAGAATATAAAAACGGATAAAATATATATTTCTTTAATTAGTTAAATTAGTGTTAAAATTGTTTTAGATGAAATATTTTAAAGATAAAACATTATTTTTATATACTCTATATAGATTTGTTTATGGATTATATCCAATCAATGTGATTATTGCTTTGTTTTTCTTAGCAAAAGGATTGAATTATGCAGATATAGCTGTTGTGTTTGGGGTATTTTCTGTAGCTGGATTTTTATTTGAAATTCCTACTGGTTTTTTTGGAGATAAATTTGGAAGAAAGGCTAGTGTAATTGTTGGACTACTTACAATGACAATTACTTCAATTATTTGGACACAACTAGAAACTACTATGCAGTTTGCCTTTTATGCTGCAGTTTGGATGTTGGGCATTTCTTTTATTTCTGGATCTTTGGAGGCATATATATATGATTATTTAAAAGATCAAAAAAAACTAAAAATATATGATGAGATTATTTCTTTTAGTGGAAGTGTAAATTACTTTGCTGCAGGGATAGGAAGTATTATTGGGGCATATTTATTTTCTATAAACTATAACTATCCTTATTATTTATTGGCTACATTTTTTTGTATTTCTGCGGTAATTATTTCGTTTATGAAATCAGAGGTAAAAGCTTCAGAAAGTATTGCTGAAGAAGAATTAAGTGTATTTGCAGGCTTGAAACATATTTTCTATTCAAAGGAACTGCTTTTTATTACTTTGTTTATTTCTCTTTTATATGGATTTCATAGTTATTATATTCATTCAGTAGATAAACCATATATTTTGAGTTTAGAACTATTTGATGTGAAATGGTTGGGAGTATTTGTTTCTATGGTGTATCTTTTACAGGCATTAGTAGTTTCTCAATTTGCAAAACTAAAGAAGCATTTAAGTGAGTTCCAGTTAATTAGTATGTCTTGGTTTATTTATATTGTTGGATTATTGGGAATGAGCAAACTCTTTGGAATATTAGGCTTATTATCTTCTATGATTTTCTATCTTTCAGCACCATTTAAGGATGCCATTATTAATAGTTTTGGGCAAAAGCATATTCCATCAAAAATTAGAGCTACAACACTTTCTAGTATCAAGGTATATGAATCACTTGTTGCATCTGTTTTGGCAGTTATAGCTGGATATGTTTTTGATATTTTTGAATTGAGGACAGCTTTATTGATTGCTGCAGGATATATTTTGGGTGTGTTTATTTTTATTCTTTTATATAAAAAGGTTAGGAATGTGAGGTTGGAAAAGAAGGAAGCTCTCATTCAGTAAGAGGTCTCAAATAGCATCTATGAAAGACTACTATGTCTAGTAATGAAAACTCTACAATGCACAGCCTAGAAAAATCTTCTCCCAAAAGTCATGAAATTGATTTCAGTCCAGAAGCAGTATCGCAGTTATTACCTCCAAAGCTATTAGCCATGTATCCAGATGCAAAGATTGATGTGATTCAACCTACTAGAGTTGATGAAGAGTTGACCATTTTAATTTCATCTCCTTCTACGGTGCTCGAAAAAGTGTCGTTAACCAAAAGTATACTAGCAGAACATGATCATGGTTTGTTATATTTCACCATAAAGTTTTTGTCATTAAAAGGAGAGTCTGCACAAACAATTGCATATATACCAAAGCACGATGATAGACCAGATATCAGACACAAAGGTATAAATGCTGAGTTCTATGAAAAGCTATATATCTATTTAAAAAGCCAAGGGATAAAGTACGTATTTGGATTCAATAAGATTGATAGAACTAGTAGTCATAGTCATTTCTTTTTGGAAAAATTAGGTAGATCTAAATTCGATGATTTACCTGATGAATTTGTTGAAAAAATTCCAGATAGATTCTTGGCTTTTAAGACATTACTTACTGTTCAATTTTTGTGAATATGGAAAGGTGAATCTAGTTTTTTCGCAACAGATATAAAATAACTAAACTTTATCTACTTAGACTTGCTATAAAATCCTCAGCATTTTGATCTAAGGGGAGACCTCCAACTTTTTCAAAGTTTTCAATATCCATGTCCCTACTAGCAATAACTATATTCTTTGCTTTTTTAACTTGTCTGATATCAACAATCATGTCCCCCTCAAACAACTCAGGGATTAAACCGGCTGCTTGTAGTGTGACCAAAGATATTTTTTGATGACCTCTAGCATTATTTACTACATTTTTACGTGTTTTGTTTAAAATATTTTTAGCTTCTTCTAGATTATCTCTTAATATTTGATCAATAATATCTAAGGCCAAGGTTTTTGCATTGTAACCTTGCCTGTATCCTTCTAGTTCAGGACTGTATGAAAGATTTTCAGTCATCATGAGAGTAGATACTATCACATTATCTTCTCTTAGCTTCTATTCATGCTAATATAAATAAATGAAACCCAGTAGTCCCACCGGTCAAGATATCAAAAGACTAGGACTTATTATTCAGTAAGGGGATTTGAATAATAATTTACAATCTTTTATTGGTATAATGAAGCATGTATCCAGATATTAAATAAAATCAAAAGATCCTATGTTAGATAAAGAGTATCATTTTTTTCAAAATAATTTAAAAAAGTTTGTAAAAGAATTTCCAAATAAGTTTTTAGTTATTAAAGGAGAAAAAGTTATTGGTGTTTATGAAAATGAAGTAACTGCCTATGAAGAAACCTTGAAAAACAATGATATTGGAACTTTTTTAATACAAAAATCTATTCCTGAAGAAGAGTCAGTTCAAACATTTCAATCGAGAGTGATCTTTAGGTAAATAATTATGAAGTCAAATGAATCATCTCTTTCTTTCACAACATCTTATAAAGGAATAACTAATGTTTTGGCAAATGATATAGGTGTTTCTCAAGCATTTGATCCAAGTTTAGAGAAAAATCCAAAACTTCCAATAATTTCAGCTAAGGCTATCTGGGATACTGGGGCAACAACCTCAATGATTACAAAAGCTTTAGCTAAGAAATTGAAATTAAAACCAATATCTAAAACTACTGTAAATGGTGTTAATCATAGTTCTCTTGAAGATACTTATCTTGTTAATGTTTTTTTACCAAATAAAGTTTTAATTCATCATGTTAGAACTCCGCAATGTGATAAATTAAGTGGTGGATTTGATTTTTTAATAGGAATGGATGTTATTAGCTCTGGAGATTTATCTATTTCTCATGCTGGGGGTAAGACAAAAATGTCTTTCAGATTTCCTTCCTTAGGAGGAATAGACTATGTTGTTGAATCAAGAAAAGAAACAGCTAGAAGAAAAATTTTGTCTAAAGTAAATAGATCCTCTCCTAGTAAAGGCACTCGTCTTAAAGGTAAAGAAAAAAGAAAAAAACAAAAGCTTAAAAAAAAGAAAAATTAATTAGTTTAGTTAAATATGATTTCAATAAATCTTAAAACTAAAACTCAAGTTTTAGAAATTGCGAAAAAATATAAAGTAATTATTGATTGGGATGATGATCCCAACTCTCTTTTTCAAGAAAAAGTGAGCAGAAATCGTAGAACATTGAAAATAAAAACAAATCTTGAACCAAGTGAATTTGATAGATTATTTGAACAGCATGGTGTAAATTATGATATTAAGCGTGGTCAGGAAATGTTTATTTTTAATGTATTGCATGGGATAGGTCATTTTGAATTATGCTTGTGGAAGCCAAATACTGGCAATGTTACTGTTGATAGGCTTGTAAATTTTGATCAAGATAAAAAGGTTGATAAGTGGGCTTACGAACAATTAAAATTTTTTAGAACAATTACTAATCGGACAATATGAAAAACATCAAAAATGGGATTGGATGGTATTTTTTTGGAATAGGATCAGTTTTGTTTTTTTTAGATCCCTTTAATTTGAGATGTTTTATAAGTTCTGAGTGGATTTCTGTTGGAGGTCTAACCGCCATTGGAACTTTTGCAACTGTCATTGTTGCTCTTTTCAAAGAAGATATAATGAGTCTTTTTAAAAAATCAAATGTCATAATAGTTGAGGAAATGGAAAATAGACAACTTCATAATGGAAAGAGAGAAGGACTTACAGTACAAGGCCATACGAGACTTCTTTTTTTTAATGAGGGCAATATAATTGCTGAAGAAGTTGAGGTCGTAGTTGAAATGATCATTGATTACGGGGGGATTGAAAGATCTGATTTTCTTCCTGTTCCCTTGAGTTGGACGCATAGTGGTCGATCAATTAGAAATTTTCATCCAAAACAGTATGGATTTCTTGATCTTTGTAGGAAAGATAGAACTGAAGATGGAGAAAATCCAAAATTAGCTCTTTCGGCTGGTCAAGGAGTTGATAATTATGAGATTCTATACGAAGGAAAGACATTATTAATAATTTCTACTTCTTCAAAAAAAGGTCCTTTGAAGAGATATTCGGTTAGCCTTGAGTGGAAAAGATTTAAAGATGAATTTGTGAGAGTGGAAGAGATAAAAAATATATAATGTTACCCCACGGGAAATAGCGACTCTCTCACTACATTCGTTCGCATGCATTAGCCATGTTGCTTCGCAACTTGGTTAAGAATCAGCTTCGTTTTACTCAGCAGCAGTTTTTTTCAATCGTGAGTTCAGAGCATAAAAAAACGGACCTATCTGTCCGTTTCTTTCTGCTGTGACCCCACGGGAAATCGAATCCCGGTTGCCAGGATGAGAACCTGGTGTCCTAACCACTAGACGATGGGGCCGTGGTAGAGGTGGTATTATACGATCTTTTTTCTCAAGGCACAATTGGTGTCATCTTTGTGTGTAACCATAAAGATAATGCAACGTATTTTTTGGTTTTCTTTTATTAGTTGTTTATTTTTTATTTTTTCTAATACTTTTGTGAGAGCTCAGGTTTTTTCTCCTAGTGTCACGCTTTTCCATTCAGAATTAGATGGTATTTGGGAGATAGCAGAACCAGTTCATGATTATTCGGTAGAAAGTATTCCATGGGAAAGTTCAGTAGACATTTTATTGGATTTTTCTTGGTTAGGGTCGGTCCAGTATGAAAGTCTTACAGATTCTTTTTTATTTAATACTGGAGGAGAGTTTTTACCTCTTAATAAACTAACAGCAGAATTTTCTACTACAGAAAATACAACTGGAGTTTTACAGTTTTCTATCAGGTGTAGAACAAATGAGACAGAGACTGGCTTTGATCAGCCGTTTTTTGTGGTTTTTTTGGATGATGAATTGATCGAGAAAGAAATAGATCTAGAGATTTGTTCTTTAGCTGATTGGGGAGAGTGGCGGGAAAAACAGTTTCTATTTCCAGATATTTCTATAGGGGAGCATAGTTTTTATTTTTTTGCCGGAGAAATGGGGGATAAGCAACAACTTACTCAGCTAGAAATTCGTGAGATCAAAATGTCTTCCAAAGTTTCTGCTACAGTATCTCCAAGCCCCACTACTTATTTAGGTCCTTCTTTACCACCACCTCATAATTCTCTAACTCCAGTGCAGAAAAAATCTTCACCACCAAATCAAAGCACCTATTATGATTACAACAAAATTCCCGAGTATCACAACTGGAACACTCCCCCACAGGCGGGGAGTGTCTTGGGAGAGAGTACTTCTGTAGCTGAAGACTCAGAAGAAAAATCATTTCAGTTTCCAGAATATTTTCCACTATTAATAGGGATAACTGTTTTTATTTTTTCATTTTTAATTATTTTTATGTTTTTGAAAAATAAAAACTCAGGAAAGTAAGCTTATTGTCAGATTCAAAGCTTAAATTAAAGACAATAAAAAAAGTATCCAAGATGATACGAGTACTAGAAAGGTACATATGAAAAACATTAAAAAACTATCTTTTGCATTCTTAGGAGCAGTATTGCTTAGCTTCGGTGCTGTTGGAGCTACCAAAGCTCTTTTACAAGATACAGAAATGGTAATGGGAAATACTGTCAAGGGAGCGACTATTAATCTTAGGGTAGGAGATACAGATCCAACAACACTTAATTTTAATTTCAATAATATTATCCCTGGAGAAGTTCATCAGATGTGGACAGCTATTTCTAGCGTAGGAGGTGTAGGTGGTAACTTTTGGCTGGAGGTTGATGTATCCAATAGTCTAGAGATGGATAATCCAGAGGGAGAGACAGATATTATTGGTGAAGGGGAACTAGATGACTGTGCAGAGGTTCAGATTGTTTTTGATGATGATATGGGTAATGAGGAACTAGGTTTGGCTTGGACACCAGTTTCGGCAATTGGTCCTATCGATACAACTCCTAGTTCTATAACAGATGGTTTTGTAAGTGCAGGAGGCAGGATGAATTTACAGCTTCGTACAGATAACTGTGGTAATGAAGCTATGGGAGATGCCTTTGATTTAGACCTTATTTTTCATCTAGATCAGGTCTGATTTTTAGCAAAAAATAAAAAAAGCTCTTTTTCTCTTGTAGGAAGGGAGCTTTTTAGTGCATAATGGATTTATAAATATGCCTCGTAAAAAAACTAATCGTCGATCTAAAAAAGGTTTTACTCAGATAATGAATCATCTTTTTCATCCTTCTTCTCGTAATAATCATCGTCCCAAGTTACTTCATCCAGAAGCTCTTTTCTATTTTTCACTGATTGTTTTGGCTGCTTTTTCTTTGCTTAGAGCTTTACGTTTTTTTCCAGGATTAGAGCATACTATTTTGGGCTATGCTTCCAATATTACCCCAGAGCAAGTAATTCTTCAGACTAATGAAAAACGGGTTGATCAAGGGTTAGGTGGGCTTACTCTGAATAATGAACTTTCAGAAGCAGCTTTGGCAAAGGGACAGGATATGTTTACAGATCAATATTGGTCTCATACAGCTCCAGATGGTACAGAGCCTTGGTTTTTTATTGAAGAAGCAAACTATGTATACAAAGTTGCCGGGGAAAACTTGGCTCGTGATTTTATGAACACTACAGATATGGTCAAAGCCTGGATGGCTTCTCCTACTCATAAAGCTAATCTGATGAATCCAAAATTCGAGGAAATAGGAATTGCTGTTATAGATGGGAAACTAAATGGTTTCGAGACAACTCTCGTAGTCCAGATGTTTGGTTCACCAGCTGCTCCTACTCAGTTAGTTGGTTCAAAGAAAGAACCAGAAACTCAACTCCTTACAGATGCAACACAAGCCGAAGTGAAGGGAGCTAACCTTGTAGACTCAGATTCTAAGTCTATTCTGGCTGGGAAAATGGTTTCTCCTGTAGATTTTCGTGACTCAGTACTTCTCACTCCGTTACAACTCACCAAAGCTTTCTTTTTGGCTGTGATTATCTTGGTAGTTATGACGTTAGTTTATGACACATTTATTATTAATAATAGAAAAACAGATAGATTATTAGGGAAAAACCTAGGTCATCTAATGGTTTTTGGTGCAGTGGCTTTTATGTTGATTTTTTTCAAGGGAGGAATGGTGAATTAATATGAGAAGAGAAATATTAAAACACAAAGTAGCCTATGGTTCTTTATTAATAGCTTTATTATTTTTTACGATCAGCTTTTTTTCTGTTTGGCCCAATAGATTAATGCAGAGAGTTCTAGTCGTTGGATTAGCTGTTTTTTATTTTGTCTGGGGTTTGACTACTCATGTAAAGTCCAAAAAATTAACACAGTATGTGGTAATGGAGTATCTAGCTATGTCACTACTAGTGGGAATTCTATTATTTCTGGTAACATTGTAATAATGAAAAAAAACTTAATTACCATCACTATCCTTTTGGGAAGTTTCTTGTTGGGTAACTTGTTTATTCCTCTTGTTTTAGCTCAAGAAATTCCAGAACCAGTAAAAAACGAGGAAGTTGTGGCCAGAGAGAGATTAGAATCAGAGATAGCCGGTCTTAAGGAAGTTTATAGAGGACAGTTATCCGAATACAGAGATGCAGATAAAGAGTTTGTAATCGCCAAAGATCAGTATCATCAGCTAGGAACTTTGGCTTCTATTAATGATGCTACAGAAGCTGCTAGAAAAGTTTTTGCTCTTCGTGATCAAGTACTTATTAGTTATTTTGAGTTATTGAGGGCTAATATCATTAGTTCTGAAGGAATAGAGCTCTCTCTCAAAGAAATTGTAGTGAAAAGAATAGAGACAGAAGGTAGGTGGATGGTGGATCATAAGCAAAGAGTGATCAAGATGTTAGATAGAACTCAATTTAATTCTTTGGCAGATGAAGTAACTGAAAAAGAAGATGATTTTAAAGAAGTAGCCCTACAGGCTATGGCAATTCTTTCTATGGGAGAACTACAAGATGTTTATGACCGGCTTGTTTTGGTCCGAAAAGATATTTATGATCTAGAAGCAAAATCTAGTACAGCAGATAAGACTAGAGCTTCCAAAGAAACAGATAGATTAATATCTTCTGTGAAGATTAATTTGGATGAAGTCTGGGTAGAACTGGGAGAAGATATCGTGGATGGCAATGTTAGTAGTTTCTCTAGTAATTCCTTGAAAACTTTGGATCCTATTTATTCTGGTCTTAATAAAACAGTATCATTTTTACAAGAACTTTTGCGAGAACAATAATGGAAGAAAACTACAATCAAAATCAAACCCAGTTTTCTGTAGAAGAACCTATTTTTGAGGTTCCTCAACCAGAGATAGATCCACTGGCTACAAAAGAAAAGAAAAAAACAAAACCTATTGTTTTTATTGTTATTGGAGTAGTAGTACTGTTGATTACGATTATTATTTTGGCAGCCTTGAATAAGCCAGAAGAGGTAGTTGAAGAACTAACAGTGGAGACCCCAACCCCTACTTTAGTGCAAGAACTCAGCCCTATCGGGAAGAAACTTCAAGTAGCTATAGATAAATTAGAAAAAGCAAATCCAACGACTGAACAGCACCCTTTCCCTCCTATTGATATGGAGCTTCGGATAGATGACGCCAAATAAATTACCTATCTTAGATTTAATAAGAACTTTGCAAAGCTAATAACTAACTAAAAATTATTTAGATTTCTTTATCTTAGTGATTTTTTTACCTCCAAAGAATTCTGGAAATTTCCAACTCAATAAAACAAAAGCTGATATAGCCCAGAAAGCAACTTCTTGGATAGGTGAAAAAGTATTTGGGTAAATAACTTTTACCAAAAGTTCAATATAACTAACAGTTACCAGGATAGACAAGGTAAGCTTCCAGTTCTGACGCCATGTCTTTAGTGGGAATTTGGCTAGTTTGGAAAATATCCAGAGGAAAGTTGCATAGATAAAACTTACAAAAAATTTACCAGAAAGAAAGAAAGGCATAATAATAAATGGAAATGCCATTTGTACTCTTGGTTGGAATTCCTTTATTTTTTCATTAGTTAGTTTTTGGAAAGCTGGTAAGTCATCATGCTGAAGTGAAAATCCAGGTGATGTGATGATGTCTCTTAATGGTTCAGTAACTATTTTTGTTTCATCCCCAGTTTGTTCATCTTCAATCATAAAACTTATTTCTTCAGGGGATATCACTGCGAATGTTTGTTCATCTTTTATAAGTTGTTGTTTTTCATCTTCTGATGAAAACTCTGATCTATAACGAATCAAATTAGGTCTAAAAAACTCAGATTCAAATAATTGAGCCAAATCTAGATCTGCATTTTCATACTTTTCTTCTGGCGAAAGACTGAGCTGTTCTTCATTCCAGCTGATAATAAGATCTTCTGGATATTGATTAACTATTTTTTCTTGGAAGTTAGTAAAAGAGGTGATGATTTTTGGTATTTGAACAACAGAAAAATATGCACCACGTAAAAAACCTACTAACAGCATACTAATAACAAAAAAGCTTAGGATATGTTTTTTAGGTAATATTACCCATTTTTTATAGCTGTTTGGTTGAGTAAAGCTATTAATTAATAAAGTTGTGTAGTTTTCTATGGTTTTTTTCATATCTTAATGAAGCAGTATATCAGCTCTTTTATAAAATCCTTTCACATCTTTAAATCTTTAGGGTAGAATGGATAGTATATGATTCAAAAAAATGATTATGTTCAACAATTTACTAAGTCTTTAAAACATACAGAAGGTGAAGTTGCTACTCTCAGAACTGGTAGAGCAACTGTTCAGATGCTGGATGACGTTACTGTAGAAGCTTATGGTTCTGTGATGAATCTTAATGAAGTTGGTTCTGTAACCGCTCCAGATCCTACATTATTGGTGATTTCTCCATGGGATAAAGGTCTCGTAGGAGCTGTTGAAAAAGGAGTTATTGCAGCCAATCTTAATCTTAATCCAATAGTAGATGGTGAAACAGTCAAGGTTCCAGTTCCTCCTCTTACACAAGAGAGACGTCAGGAAATGGTAAAGATACTTCATCAAAAATCAGAAAGTGGCAGAGTGATGATTCGTTCTGTACGATCAGATGTAAAACAGACTATTGATTCCCAAAAAGGTGAAGCTGGTATTAGTGAAGATGATATAGAGCTTTCTTTAAAAGAACTAGAAAATTTGACCAAAGAATATATAGAGAAAATAGATCTTTTAGTAAAAGACAAAGAAAAAGAATTACTTTCTTTGTAGTATATGACAACGTTTATTTTTATCCTCATTCTCTCTTTTTTAGTTTTGATCCATGAGCTTGGACATTTTTTGCTAGCCAAAAAACATAAAATAAAGGTTCATGAGTTTGGTTTTGGGTATCCTCCAAAAGTTATAAAGCTTTTTTCCTGGAAAGGAACTGATTTTACTTTGAACCTCATTCCATTTGGTGGTTTTGTGAGATTGGAAGGTGAAGAGTTCAACTCAGAAGAAGATTCAAAGATAGCATCAAAAGATGCTTTTTATAATAAATCAGCCAAAGCTAGGTTAGCAGTTATTTTTGCTGGTCCATTAGTAAATATTATTTATGCTTTAGCTGTCTTTTCTGTGGTGTTTAGCGTTATGGGTATTCCCAAAGACTTGGAAGGTAGAGCTCGTATAGCAGAGATTGCAGTAGATTCTCCTGCTCAACAGTCTGGAATAGAGGCAGACTATGAGATAGTTGGCTTTCGTTTATTTGATGACACTATAAAAACAACTAATATCACTGAAGTTATCGAGTTTACCAAGATAAATAAAGGACAGACAGTTGCTGTTCAGTTAGTTGGTCCTTGTGAGCAAGATACTTGTCTAGAAAAAATAACAGAAAAAGAAGTTTATATCCGTCTTGATGAAGAACTTCCTGTCGGTCAGGGGTCGATGGGTGTTGTTTTTAGTGATTTTTATTTTCAAAAAGAAGTTTGGTATTTACAGCCATTTCTGGGTATGTGGTATGGATTACAAGAGGCTATTAGTATGGCTGGCTTGATAGTTATGGCTTTATTCTCTTTATTCAAAGATATTTTTTCAGGCTCTGGAGTTCCAGAAGGATTAGCAGGTCCCGTAGGAATAGTTCATCAGGCTAGTAGTAATAATCTCTTGG
Source organism: Minisyncoccota bacterium (assembly GCA_018657765.1). Lineage (GTDB taxonomy): Bacteria > Patescibacteriota > Microgenomatia > UBA1400 > PJMF01 > CG2-30-36-39. The sequence goes on from JABHWM010000005.1 coordinate 37,191, forward strand.
AACAAGGTTGGTTAGCAGTACTTGGGTTTTCTGGAATGTTATCTCTCAATTTGGGTATCATGAATATTCTACCGATTCCTGCTCTTGATGGTGGTAGAATCTTATTTATCTTATTGGAGAAGTTTATCGGTAAAAAAAGAGTTCAAAAATTTGAAGGAGTTGCAAACTTTGGAGGATTTGTGTTATTACTCAGTTTAATAATTATTCTCTCAGTAAGAGATGTGTTGCGTATTTTTCAGTAAATTATTTTGATATTTTTAGAAGAGATATATAATATGGCAAAAAAAAGAACTAAAGCCCAAAAGAAAAACAGAAAACATGTAATTCAGGCACAGCAAAAGTCTGCTCTGGAAAAAACTATTGTTAGTAGTGATAATAAAAAGGGTAATAGTAAAAAATCAGTAATAAGTACAAAAAAAAGATTTTTTAATCAAGAACAACAATATATTATCAAAGATCTTTGGAGAACTGGGATATATACTTTTGTAATTATAGCTGTTTTATTGGCTATTTTTGTTTATACTAAGACATCTTAAAAATGAAAAATTTTGAATTATAAAGAAAAGGATTTATATAAAAATGCAAAAAAAACACCTTATTTTAGCTCTAGTTCTCTATGCTTTTTCGGCAGTTGGCTCATTTAGCGCTTTCTCATATCTTGATAAATCAAAAGTGGTTTTACCTGGAACAGTTGGCTCAGATGGGGTTCAAGGCGGAGAGACTTTACTGGGAGCTTTACTGGAGATAGATCCAGCAGCACCAAGAGATCAGGCTTGTCCTTTGAATGGAGCGTTATATTCTCAGATAGAAAAAGATACCTGGGAAACAAGACGTCCTCTTTTTGTGATGATCGAGAATCATCCAGAAGCTAGACCTCAATCTGGTTTATCCAAGGCTGATATTGTTTTTGAAGCAGTTGCAGAAGGTGGTGTCACTAGATTTGGTGCAATGTTTTACTGTGCAGCTCAAATTCAGGATTTAACTTTGGCACCTATTAGATCTGCAAGAACTTATTTCTTGGATTGGACATCTGGATTTAACTTACCAATGTATGTTCATGTTGGAGGAGCTAACGTTCCTGGTCCAACAAATGCTTTGGGTCAAATAGTAGATTATGGCTGGGCTTTAGAAAATGATCTAAATCAGTTCTCTATTGGTTATCCTACTTTTATTCGTGACTATAATCGTGTTCCTGGAAAAGATATTGCTACAGAACACACTATGGTAACTACTACAGAAAAACTTTGGGAAGTCTCTGAAGAAAGAGAATGGACAAACATGTCTCCAGATAGAAAAGTTGGACGAAAAGTTGTCGAAGGTAGTGATTGGAAAGAAGGCTATGATGGCTTTTCTTTTGAAGATGAAAAACCAGAAATTGGAAGTGCTACTAGTGTAAGTTATGATTTCTGGAGTGGTTATGGAGATTACTCTGTTGCTTGGGAATATGATGCAGAAAAAGATGCTTATGCTAGATCTATGGGTGGAGAAAAACACATGGATATTAATAATGATAAGCAGATCATGGCTCATAACGTGGTTGTTTTATTGATGACTGAAAAAGGACCAATTAACGAGAAAAAACACATGATCTACGGTACAACTGGTACTGGTGATGCTCTTATCTTTAAACATGGAGAAGCTATCGAAGCAACCTGGAGTAAAAAGACTAGAACTTCAGAGTTAGAGTTAGTTGATTCAAAAGGTAAAAATATCGAAATGGCTCGTGGAATGATCTGGTTCTCAGCTTTATCTATCGGTAGTGAAGTAGAGTACTAATTTTTCAAAACGTGGTATACTTTTTTTGAGTACAAAAACAACTCAATTAATATAACTAAATAAGTATAATTATGGCTAATTTAAAAGATCTTATTGTCTCTAGAGTTAGAGTGAAAATGTTAGAGCTTTTCTTCACTAATTCAGAGGAAATGTATTATGTCCGTGAGATTACCAGGAATATTAAAGAAGAAATAAATGCGGTTAGAAGAGAACTGGATCGTTTACTGGGAGCTGGTTTACTGAAAAGTGAACAGCGAGGTAATAGACTTTATTACTTTCTAAATAAAAAATATCTATATTTCCAAGAATTTGAACAAATTATAGTGAAGAGCACTGGTCTTGGTAAAAAAATTCGTCGTTTAAGAAGAAAATTAGGTCAGGTTGAGTTCGTCATGTTCTCTGGAAAGTATGTCCGTGGTCTTGCACCAACCAATGATGAAGTAGAGGTACTAGTAATTGGAGATGTAGTGATTTCTGAGTTACAAGCTCTTATGAAAGATGAAGAGAAAAGACTGGGTAGAGAAGTTAACTATGCTGTCTTTGATGCTCAAGAATTTAATTTCCGTAAAACTCGTAGAGATCCATTTATTATGGAGATTTTATACAGCACTAGGGTTATGGTATTAGGTAATGAAGATGAGTTTGCTCATCGTCAGGTTCAAGGCTTGTAGATCATGACAAGTCTGACTAAACGCTTACTATTTATCGTTTTTTTGACTATCTTTTCTGCATACATTGCCCTTCCCAGTCAATTTAATCTAGATTTTTCTATAGCCAATTTTAAGGTTCAAAAAGAAATTCACGTTCCTAAAATATCTATCAATTTATTTGGTAATAATTTCTCTAGTGATATTCCTTTAAAGAAAGGTCTTGATTTACAAGGAGGAATGCAGGTTGTTTTGCAGGCTGATATGACTAATATTGCCGCCGAAGATCGTGATGACGCTTTAGATTCTGCACAAGAAATTATTCGTCGTAGGATAGATCTATATGGAGTAAATGAGCCAGTCATTCAAACTTCAAAATCTGGTGATCAGTATCGTTTAATTATTGAACTTCCGGGTATAGATGATCCCAAAGAAGCTTTGTCTTTGGTGGGAACAACAGCTCAGTTAGATTTTCGTTTGGAAAAAGAAATAGAATTACCTGATGATTCAGAGGAAAATTTGGAATTAATATTGCCAGATAATTTAGGGTTTGTTCAGACAGAGTTAACTGGTAAAGAACTAAAAAAAGCCAATGTACAGTTTGATCCAAATACTGGTGAGCCAGTAATTGCTCTACAGTTTGATGGAACTGGTACGGATCTTTTTGCTGCTTTGACTACGGATAACATTGGTAAGAGAATAGGTATTTTTATAGATGGTATTCCAGTTGTTATGCCGGTTGTCTCTACTGCTATTTTGGATGGGAGAGCGATTCTAACAGGTGGTTTTGACATTGAAAGTGCAAAGCAACTGTCTATTCAGCTCAATGCTGGCGCATTGCCTGTTCCGATAGATATTCTTGAGCAAAGAACTATTGGGGCAAATCTGGGAGAAGCATCTATCCAACAAAGTGTTTTTGCTGGCTTGGTTGGATTGGGATTGGTTATTGTTTTTATGATTTTGAATTATGGATTTCATGGTTCAATAGCTGCTTTGGCTTTGGTTGTTTACTCAGTTTTGACGATTGCTGTTTATAAAATCTTGGGTGTGACCTTAACTCTTCCAGGGATTGCTGGTTTATTACTTTCTATTGGGATGGCTGTCGATGCTAATATTCTTATTTTTGAGCGCTTTAAAGAAGAGTTTCGAGTTGGTCATTCTTATCTCAATGCACTAGAACTTGGTTTTGGTAGAGCCTGGGAAAGTATCAAAGATGCTAATCTAGCTACTATTATTACTGCTTTAGTTTTGATTAATCCTTTAAATTTGGAGTTCTTGAATAGAAGTGGTTTGGTAAGAGGTTTTGGAGTAACTCTTTTAATAGGGGTTCTTCTAAGTCTATTTACGGGGGTAGTGGTGAGTAGAACTTTACTTAGATCTTTTGCCCCTATTTTAGAGAAAATATATAAGAAAAAGGATAAATCATGAAGTTCATGAAGCATCGTTGGTTGTTTTTTTTAATCTCGGCAATAGTTTTAGTTCCTGGAATTTTTTCTTTATTAACTGTTGGTTTGAAGCCAGCTATTGATTTTACTGGTGGTACTTTACTAGAGCTTCATATTGATAAAGATATTAACGAAGAAAAATGGAAAGAACTAGCTGGGGAAGAACTTGCTCTGCAATCTGTTCAGACTTCAGCAGGAGATAATTTTATTCTGAGAGGTAAACCGGTTAGTGAAGAGATTAAGCAGAACTTTGTAAATAAAGTTTCTGAAGAGGTAGGTGAGGTAGAGGTCATTAGATTCGAGACTGTAGGACCTATTTTGGGGCAAGAATTGATTAGAAAAATGCTTTGGGCTGGGTTAATCTTGATTGTTTTTATTCTTTTATATGTTGCAAAACAATTCTCTGATATTTCTTTTGGAGTTTCTGCAATCTTGGCAATGTTACATGATTCATTAGTTGTTTTGGGAAGTTTTAGTTTACTGGGATATTTTTCTGGAATAGAAGTAGATGTTCTTTTTGTGACAGCTTTATTAACAACTCTGTCTTTCTCTGTTCATGACACAATTGTTGTTTTTGATAGAATTAGAGAACTGAATCGTAAGTATCCAAAATATTCTTTTGAAGAGATGGCCGATAGAGCTGTCAGTGAAACTCTAGTTCGTTCATTGAATAACTCAATCACTATTCTTGTTATGTTGTTATCTCTAGTTCTACTAGGTGGGCAATCTATTCGTTGGTTCTCAGTTGCTTTACTCATAGGGGCTGTGACTGGTACTTATTCCAGTACTTTTACAGCTGTTCCATTACTTGTAGAGTGGAATAAACGTTCTAAGAAATGAAGCTTAATAATAGTTTTAAAGGAATCTAATATGTTCCGAGATACAGTTCACCAAAAAAAGCAAATCGAAGTAATTGAATCTATAGAGAGTTCTTTGAAAAAGAATACAACTTCTTTTTCTATGGTTGAACCAGTTAAAGATTTTTCTAAAGATAATAGAATTTGTTTGACTAGTGTTCATTTTCCCAAAGCTTCTTTTTTGGAAAAAATTCAGCAAGAAATTATTCAACCTTTGAAAGATATATCTCCAGAACATTTTTATTATCCGAATGGATCGATTCATGCAACTATAAAAAACGTTAAGGTTATTAATGATCCACCTTTATTTTCTGAGCAAGATGTAGAAACAACTAAAGAAGTTTTTCAGCAGGTTATTCCTCAATATAAAGCTTTTAAGATTTATTATTATCGTTTGTTAGTTTTTCCTTATAACTTGGCTTTAGTGGGTACTACAGATCCAGAGCTTGATGAAATTATCTTGGATTTAGATTCTTCTTTGAATAAAGCTGGAGTGCCAGATGATAAAAAATATCTAAATGATAAATACTTTTTTAGTAATATTACTTTAGTTCGTTTTAATAGCCCTATTACTGAAGAATTTCGTAAAAAAATAAATGAGTTATCTACGAATATGAAACCATTTTCATATGAGGTTGACTCAGTTACGCTTCTAACTGGAAATGCTACTATGATGAAACTTAATAAAAGAGGTACCTGGGATTTGAAAAAGTAATTTTATATTTTTTGAGTTCAATTTTTTAAAGATTCTTTGAAATTTCTTTTGCTTTTTCTAGTAAAATTTCTTTTGTGTTTAACTCTGAATTTTCCATAACCTCTTCAAAAAGTTGTTGTAAAATAATTCCCAGATTTTTTCCGGGTTTTAGATTGAGTTCAGTCATTAGATCATTTCCATTAATAGCAATATCTTTGACAGCCATTGGTTGATTGAGTTGTTCAACCATTCTTTGTTTCATTTCTTCTAATCTCCAACTTGTTTTTTTAGCACCGCTGCCCAATCTGTCACCTTCACGAAGATCCAGAATATCATCGATATTTTCCAAGCCCACTTTACGCATAAACCTGCGAATAGATGCATCGGTATTTTGTGGCTGATAATGGAACATATGGAATCTAGTTAAGGTAAACATACGGTCAATATTTTTTTTGGAGAACTTGAATCTTTTTGCGACTTTAGAAGCTATTCTAGAACTAATTATTTCATGGTTATAAAAAGTAATATTTTCATTACTATTATCAAATGTTCTTGGTTTACCAGCATCATGAAGAAGAGTTGCTAGTCTAACAATTGGATCGGCTGAAGGACAAGTATTCAGAGCATCTAATGAGTGTACCCAAACATTAGTTGTGTGGTGCCCACTTTGTTCAACTCCTTTCATTTCTAGAATTTCTGGAAGAACATACTCTAGCATTTTTGTTTTTTCTAAAAGAAGGATAGCTTTTTTGGGATCTTGGCTAGCAATCATTTTCATGAATTCATCGCGAATTCTTTCCCAGCTAACATGTTGAATTAATGGGGCATGAGCTCCTAATGCTGTCAATGTTTTTTCTCCGATACTCATCCCTAGTTGTACAGAAAAACGAATAGCTCTTAGCATTCTCAAGGCATCTTCTTTAAAACGGAGATTGGGATCACCAACAGCTTCGATCGTGCTTTGTGCTAAATCTTCGATACCATTGTGTGGATCAGTCAAAGTAAAATCTTTTGATTCAAGGGAATAACTAGTTTCTATAATTTTTTCTGAGAATATTCCTTCAAGAAAAGAAGGGTTTATTTTTATAGCTAAAGCATTGATAGTAAAGTCTCTTCTTTCTAGATCTTCTTCTATTGTTTTTCCCCAGGTTACAGATTCTGGTCTTCTGTGATCATGATATGTGCCATCTGTTCTGTAAGTAGTAATCTCGAAAGGTTTTGGTTGTTTTTCTTCAGAGGGAAGTGTTTTGATTGGTTTTTCTAGAGATTCATGAAGTTTTTTTGCATTTACTAAATCTATTAAGGTTTCTGTTTTTTTATTTTGTGAAATAGCAGATAGTAAGTTTTTTTCTGGAAGTTGATAATTATTTTTTAAAAGATACAGAGTATTTTCATGAGTAATACTAACTGTCCCGAAATTGTTTTCATAAAAGCTTTCAGGGAAAAGCTCCATGATTTTTTCTGGCTGAGCATTAGTCGTAAAATCATAATCAGTAATAGCGATGTTCTTATGATAGAAAGCATTAGTAGATTGTAGAACTAAGTCTCTAATAGCCCCACCTACTAGGTGAGACTCAAACCCAGCTTTTTGTAAAGTGTGGCTGATGAATAATACTTCAAATGGTAACTCTAGTTTCATAATTTCATTATAAAGGATTCTATAAAATATGTTACTCTGATCAATATGAAGTGGCATTTATTAACTGAAAAAGTTCCTAGCTCCCTAGAAGATGTTTATAAGATTCTGTTGAAGAATAGACAAGTTGCTAATAAGGGAGATTTTTTTGAACCCAAAAATCCTATTGATCTATCTGCAGAAGAGTTGGGAGTAGATATAGAGATGTTGCAGAAGGCCAAAGATCGTATCTTGGAAGCTATAAAAAAGAAACAAAAAATAATAGTTTTTGGTGATTATGATGCTGATGGAATCAGCGCTACAGCTATTTTATGGCAGACTTTATATGATCTAGGGGCAGATGCTTTGCCATTTATTCCTCATAGAGAGAAACATGGTTATGGTTTAACAACTGCTGCCTTAGAAGAGATATACAAAACATCAACTCCAGATTTATTAATTACAGTTGATACTGGAATTGTAGCTCACGAGGAAGTAGAGAAGCTAAAAGAAAAAAATATTGACGTTATTATTACTGACCATCATCAGCCTGATGAAACTTTACCAGAAGCTTTAGCTGTGGTTCACAGTACAAAGATATGTGGAGCAGCCGTTGCTTGGGTTTTGGCTAGAGAATTTACAGAAGAGGCAGCTCGTAAGAATCTTGACTTAGTCGCTTTGGCTACAGTTACTGATCTGATGCCTTTAAAAGGAGTAAATAGGGCTTTTGTTCATCATGGTTTAGAAGTCATGAACAAGAGAGAAAGACTCGGTTTATTAGCTCTTCAGAAAGTTGCTGGTTTAGAAAATAAAAATATAGAATCTATGCAACTTGGTTTTGTTTTGGGACCAAGAATTAATGCTATGGGTAGGTTATCTCATGCAGTTGATGCTTTACGTTTATTGTGTACAAAAAACAAGAAAAGAGCCTCAGAATTAGCTAGTTTAATTGATAGTACCAATAGTGATAGAAAGCAGTTAACTCAAGATTTATATCAGTTAGCTCGTGGGCAAGTTTCAGAACAGAAGAAAGAACATATTTTGGTAGTTCATTCAGATGAATTTCATGAGGGGATTATTGGATTAATTGCTGGAAAATTAACTCAGAGTTATGCTAAGCCATCTATTGTGATTAGTACTAGAGGAGAGACAGCAAAAGCATCAGCTCGTTCTGTTGTTGGGGTAAATATTACAGAGGTTATTAGATCTACCAGAGATTTATTATTAGCATTTGGTGGTCATCCAATGGCTGCTGGATTTGGTTTTGAACATGATAATTTAGAACCTGTTATAGATTATATGTTCAATTATGGCAGAGAAAATATAGATAAGGATCTTTTACAAAAAAGACTCTCTATAGAATGCTTACTACCTTTAGATTTTATTTCTTTAGAATTTCTAGATTATCTGCAAAAGTTTTCTCCTTTTGGACAGAAAAATCCAGAACCTATTTTTGCTTTGAAGAATATCAAGATAAAAGAGATTAGAACTATTGGTAAACAACAAAATCACCTAAAACTATTACTTACAGATGAAACTGACAATCTGGAGTTAACTGCTTTGGCTTGGGGAAGAGGAGATCTTTCAGATTCTTTACAGGTAGGTCAATCTATTAATGCAGCTGTTACCTTACAGATAAATGAGTGGATGGACAGAAAAAATATTCAAGCTATTGTTAAAGATTTTCAGGTTGAAGATTTAGATTAGATTTTTGTTTAAGATCTATTTTTTTCATTATTTATAACGAATCTAGATAACACAAAAGGCGCTCTTACGAACGCCCTTTATATATCTTTTATTAAATCTTTATTTATTCAAGATATCCATCAATGATTGATTTTACCTGAGCATAAGGAAGTGCTCCAGAAATCAATTCTTGAGGACCATCCTGAGTAACTAGGATAGTTCCAGGAGTTCCAGAAACGCCAGCGTTTCTTCCTCCAGCAAAGTCTGCTGTTACAAGTTTTGCAAGATCTCCATCATCAATACATTTCTGTACTGCTGCGGCATTTGCTCCAGATTTTGTAGCAGCTGTTATGAGGTTATCTTCAGAAAGGGCTTCTGCTCCATCCAAAGCGGCATTCTCATAAAGCATGTCACTAAATTTCCAGAAAGCATCATTTCCAGCAGCTTCTGCTACACACTCGGCAGCTTCTGCAGAGGCTTGTGCTCTAGCATGGAAGCTAAGTGGATAATGACGATATACCCAAGCTACTTTATCTCCATATTCTTCCATGATTTTTGTCATGGTTGGATGGAATTTATTACAGTAAGGACATTCATAATCTGAGTACTCTACTAAGATTATTTCTGCATCCATGTTTCCACGGATATGATCTTCCTCTGTTACTTCTGGCATTTCAGATAAAGAGTCTGCTGCTACAGGTTTCTCACCAGCTGCTATAGGAGCTCCTACTTGTTGTCCATTTCCGGCTGTTCCTGATTTTAATAGTTGGTTTTCAGTCCATAGAGAACCAGCTACAAATCCTGCTATAAAAGCAACAGCACCGATCATTAGTTGAGTCAGTGTTTTATTATTCATTATCTAAGAGACCTTTCTCTTTTTATTAATATTAATGTTAGATAAGTATTATTTTGATGCAATAGATACTCCTCAATACAGTCTCTTGAATCTATCGTAAAATACTCACTAGGTCAATCCTAACAAGAAAGATAAATAATGCCTGTGAGCTCACTTACACCTTATGAAAAAAATCAGTTATTGAAGTATGGCTTTGATCCTGAAGATATAGCTTTTTATGGAAAGATGCCTGTTGAATATATTACTGGATATACCAGTTTTTATAACAATAATTTTATTGTTAATAGTAATGTTCTTATTCCTAGAGTAGAGACAGAAGATCTTGTAGAAAAAATTATTTCTATTTATTCAAAGCATAAAGGAAAACTGAGTTTTTTAGAAGTTGGGACCGGAAGTGGGGCTTTAGGAATATCCATTTTCAAGAATTTATTAAATAAAGGAGTAGAAACAAGTTGTATTTTGAGTGATGTTTCTGCAGAAGCTCTGGAAGTTACTAAAAAAAATATTGATAATTTAGTAAAAGAAGATAATCAAAGCAAAATAAATATAATTAAGTCAGATCTTGTAGAAAATATTTCAGCTTTAGATGAATATGATTTTTGTGTAGCTAATTTACCCTATATTCCTCATGAAAGAATCTCTAGATTAGATTCTTCAGTAAAAGATTTTGAGCCAATTTTAGCACTTGATGGTGGGGCAGATGGTTTAGATCTTATTAAAAAACTATTGAAGGAACTTCAAGAGAAGGATTTTTCTGGTAATGTTTTTCTAGAGGTTGATGATACTCATACCAAAGAAAAACTAGAAAGTATTGATCAAGTTAGCTTAAAAGAAGTTTGGAATGATTCACTGGGTAAAAATAGATTTGCTTGGTTTGTTGTTTAGAAAGAACTTATTATTTTAGTAATAATGTCTACCAGTGTGATGATTTCTTCCTGGGCTAGCATTGGGATCTCTTATATATCTAGTTTCACCTTTAAATTCTTTGGCTATATTAATGATATCTTTGACTTGCCTAGTTAATTCAAATTTTCTAATAACTTTTTTATATTTTTTTAGAAATTCTTTTGTATTTTTTTCTAATAGCTCTATATATAGTTTTAAGTCAGTAGAATACTTTCCTAATTTATTATCATATGGAGAAGCACCGAGATGGTGATATTTGATACTTTCACTTTTAGCATTGCTAACAATTTTTTGAATACCTTGAACGACCAGTCTGGTAGCTTCTTCTGGACTCATTTCTAAAATAGTAGGGATAGGATGAGAATCTATCTCTAGATCTTTACTCAATAGTTTTCTAAGTCTGTCAAGATTTTCTTGATACTCTTTAGAGTATCTACCTCCCTTTTTTTTCTCCATATTTTTAGATCATATCAAATCAAAATTATATTTACTATACTAGTTATCTTAAAACTAAACTTATTTTTTTAAAGCTATAAAACTTGACACAACACAAAAAAAAGATCAGGATAAATATATATGGTTACAATGCAGTTTCATTTCTGGAAAGTTCTTGTGTTTACAATTTTGTTTTTACTTGTTTTGGTTGGAATATCTCTTTTTCTAGATCTCAAGAATGTTGGTTTTGAGAAGTCTGAGCAGGTTGTTTTAGAAAAAATATTAACCCTAAAGACATAATTCCAGCTGCTACAAACAACATGCTTTCTGGATATCTTGTGGAAAGTAAAAATCCTCCTAATAGTGGCCCTATTATTTGACTAAGACTTCCTAGAGAGTTTGCTACTCCCATGATAGATCCTTGTTCTTTCTCACTAGCACTTCTAGAGATAGCTCCATTGAGTAGCGGTCTGACGATTCCTGTACCAAAAGAAAAGAGGGTCATTATTCCCACAAAAGGAAGGAGTGAGTTTACCATTGGTGCTATAAAAAGACCGGCAATTACAGAACTCATTCCCCACAGGATAAGTTTATTTTCATCCCAGATATCAATCATTTTAGGAATAATTTTTATTCTTAGGATAATACTTATTAGTCCTATGTAAGCCAAGATAAATCCTATGTGCTGAGCTGTTAATCCCATTTTTATATTTCCATAGAGAGCAAAGCTTGCTACCCAAGTAGAGTGGGCTAATAAATAGAAAAAGAATTGTAATAGATTGTAGGAAGTTTTTTTATTTAGGAGATATTTTTTGAATGGTTCTGAATCTAGTATTTTTACTTTCTTGAAAGAAAATTTTGGTTTATTTTCATTAGAAACTGTTTCTGGAAGAAAGAAATAAGTAAGAAGAATACTTATTCCAGAGATAGCTGCTGCTAGGAAAGCAGGAATAGCAAAGCCAAATTGAGAGAGATAGCCACCTATTGCAGGTCCTATGAGAAAACCAATACCAAAGGCTGCTCCACTAATTCCAAAGGCTTTACTTCTATTTTTTTTAGAAGTGATATCACTGATATATGCTTGGGCAATGGTAAAGTTACTACCCAATAATCCATCGATAGCTCTTGAGAGAAAAATCATCCAAAGTGTGTTAGAAAGACCCAGAACAATAAAACTAATAAAAGTAGAAAATTGAGAGACCATTAAGAGTGGTCTTCTACCATAAGTATCGCTAAGTTTTCCCATTATTGGACTAGAGATAAATTGAAATAAAGAGAAAACAGTCAAGATAAGTCCAACAACAAATGGAGTTGCTCCATATGATTGAGCATAAAAAGGTAAGAAAGGCAGAATTAATGAAAACCCTAACACTTCTGTGATTTGAATAATAAAAACAATAGCTAATCTTTTATCAAAGCTTTTCATAATGAATATCGTATTTTACAGGATAACGCTATCTTTTTTGGGAGCATTGTCTCTAGGAAGAATAAAGATATCTCTTTTATAGCCACCAATTCCTACAAACTCGGCTTCTCCAGACAGGATTTGTTCGAAAGGCTTGCATGACCAACAGCGTTTTTCTCCCTCTGGGCAACGGAATCTATTGAGTTTTCTAGCAAGTTTTATTTCTTTAGCAACTTTTAGAACTTGATCATGTGATTCTTTTTGATCTGGGAGAGCAATCTCTTCTGGTTCATTCTCCATTCCTAGATACCAGTAACTGAGTTTTTTTACTTTTCTTTGTTGAGTGTTACTAACTAATAAAAGATAAATAGGTAACTGTAGAGATTCTCCTTTTTCTTTACTTTTACTAGTTTTAAAATCAATAATATGAACAGAGTCTGTATCTGGTAAATACTGTAACCAGTCTATTTTTCCACAAAGAATGATTCCTTCATCTTCTGATAGCCAGTAGTGGGGAAGATCTTCTTTTATTTTGACGGTTAATTGAGTGATTGGACCAGGATTTTCTATGATTCTCCTGAGCATGTTTTCACCTCTTTGCTTGAATTTTTGCTCTGTTTCCTGATCTAAAAACCCACCATTTTTACCACTTACTTTTTTCCAGACTACATTGAATTTCTCTAGTAATGATTCTTTTAGGCGTTTATCTGTAGGAATATTAGAAAGTGATTCAACTACCTCATGTACAGCTTGTCCTAAAGCTAGGGCTGGGGACATAATTTGGATTTTATTTCCAGATTTTGGATTTTTATAAATATTTTTCAGGTAATATGCTCTTGGGCATTGTTGAAAGTCGGAAATAGATGAATGGGAAACCCAGACGGCAGAGTATTTATCAGGCATATGGAGTTACTGTAGCACAGATTTATCTGAGATGAAATTGGTTTTAGTCAATTCCAATTATTTTTCTCAAATAAGGTATTTTAGAAATAAAGAAGCTTATCGAAAAGCTAGCCAATATAGTAATCAATGGTCTGATGATTATAAAACTTATTAAATTATTTCCTATAAATTCTATGGCAAAACCATGTTTTATATCAATGTAATCCATCACAAACATGTGAATTAAATAAGCTCCATATGAAAGAGAAGCCAGAGTAATAATAGTTTTATTAAAAATAGGCTTAAGGGTTACTTTTTTTAATGTTTTATTAGAAATAATCCAGGTAAACAATCCAACTGATGACAAACCTATGGCTGGATTTAAATAATCATGCCAATAAAAAATACCATTTTTAAATGCCAGTGTTGTATTACCTGCTTTTAACAAAAATCCAGCATAACCAAAAAAGAAAATAACTAAAATCCAAGAGAAAAATAATTGAAAAAATTTTGATTGTTTTTTGAGCATTTCTTTTTTAACAATAAATCCCCACCAAAAATAAGAAAAAAATGGAAGCCACCAAGTTGTCAAACTTGTTATGCTTCCTGTCAGATTTGAAAAATAATGGGTTAGACCTATAAACCAAGTTAAAATAAAACTTCCATATAAAATTGATAAATGTAGTTTTTTTGATCCATATTTAGCAATGAGTTGAATAATCGGTAATAATAAATATAAACCAATTAAAATTACTAAAAAATAATAAATAAACATATTTCCAGAAACAATAAAATTCATTATTTCTGATGCAGAAAATAAAACTGATCTAAATGTAGTTTTCCAAATTAAGTAGAAAGTAAACCAAAAAGTAAGAGGGATAACTAGTCTTTTTATTGTTCTTTCAAAGTTCTTTTTAATGGAGTCAGTTCTATCTATCAATAAATATCCACTAATCATTATGAACATAGGAACAGCAATAAGAGATAAAGTATAAATCAAAAAAGAAATCCACCACCCAAATCCTCCAAAAAAATCACCCCTACTAGCCACAGGATACATAAGGTGATTTCCGATTACCCCTAGGATTGCAAGAATTCTTATTAAATCAATAGAAATGTTTCTATTTTTCATTTATAGAAATTATATCAGAAAATAGTTTTGAGTTGATCCCGGACTAGGGGTCGAACCTAGGATAACAGGATCAGAACCTGTGGTGATGCCACTTCACTATCCGGGATTTCAGCTTTTTTTCAGCTTTATATATTAAGCTGAATAATAGATATGTAGTATACCAGAGGAATGGCTATGAGAAAAATACTTGTTTTAGAAGATAATAAAATGCTTGCAGAAACTATTGCTACGGCCCTGAAAACAAAGGATAGAAAAATATTTGTAACCCCAAGTTTGGAAAAGCTCTATTCTATTTGTAAAAAAAACACTCCAGATCTTTGTATCTTAGATAGATTCGTAGAAGATGGGGATTCTATAGAGGCAATAGAGTATCTCAAAGAATTATATCCACAGACTAAATATATTTTTTTGACAAAAAAATCAAGATTACTAGATAAGATTAATGGTCTAGAGAAAGGTGCTGATGATTACCTACCAAAACCATTTTCTTTGGCTGAGTTACGTTTGAAAGTAAAAAATATGCTTACCTGGGAGCTAAAACAGCCAGCAGTTAAGAAAATTGATTTAGGTTTAATTTCTTTTTTACCAGAGTCAGGTAGTTTTATTACTCCTGATGGAGATATTTATTTGAGGAAAAGAGAAAAAGATATTATTTTTTATTTAATTCAGGCTGCTGGGAGAACTGTTTCTAGAAATCACTTACTTAGGACGATTTGGAGATCAGAGGATGAAGCGCAACTCAATACCATTGATGTCTATATAAGAAGATTACGCAGGAAGCTTGGTAAATATCACACTATTATCCAGACCAGACGTGGTTTTGGATACAAAATAGTTGAGTTTCAATAAATTTAATCTAAGTTTTATAAAATGGTAAAGAAAGAGTAACAGTTGTTCCTTTATTTTTCTGAGATTTAATAGCAAGTTTTCCATTGAAATCTTTTTCAAGGGTATTTTTTACGAAATAAAGTCCTAAGCCAGAATGTTTTTGTTTCAGAGACTTAAAAGGATAGGTTGATAAATGTTTTTCCCACCAATTCATTCCTTTGCCGGCATCAACAATAGTTATTTTGCAGTTTTTTTTATGATCAGTTGCACTAAAGAAAACCATTTTATGGAGTGTTCTTTTTTTATAACTTTCATAAGCATTATTTAATAAACAAACAATCATTTCTTGAAATAATAATTTATTACCAGTTAAGTGCTTTTTTGTAGGAATAGCTACTCTAGTTACTAAGCCTTTTTTTAGTTTACTAGAATGATTGATTTGTAGTATTTCTTGAATAGCTCTTAGTGGTGAGAATATATACTGTTGTCTTTTTTCTTGCAGCATGATCACTGATTTCATGTATTGAGCATTTAAGAGAACTTTTTGAAGTTCTGTTTCTGGTGAGTAGGATGTTTCCAGTTGCAGATTTTGGACAGCTAACTCAGAGTTAGTAATAATATTAGTTAAAGGGGTAGCAAGACTATGTTTGATAATAGGAGCGGTAGAAAATAAATGTGTTGGCACAAATATAACTGTATATGCCAAAGCTGAAAAAAACCTGAAATTATTAAAAATACTTTTTATTTTTTTATGGAAAAAGTCTAGTTATCTAGAATTTTATCTTGCGGAGCATCAATCACAGTAGAAATATCCCATAGCTGAAGACAAGGAGCGCCTTCTCCTCTACAGAACTCTTGAATTAATAACTCTGGTGAGTTTTTCTGTAAATCCATTTTTTCTCTATGAGAGTTTACTAATAACCAAGTAGACTCATAGAGTCTGGCTTTATTGGTAAATTCTTCTGGGATTTCACGAACAGGCTGACCAATTCCTTCAACCATAAGTCCCGTAACATCTTGTTTATGTAGATACATTAATACTCCATCTGGTAATGTACCAAAGTATCCTTCTGTAGCCACTGCTAGGGAATTGTGTTTTGTTTCTTGAAGCATTAAGTCCGTACTTTCTTTAATACCATCCCCAGCAGACCATTCTGTAAGGTACTGAATACGATCGATCGGGACTAGTGGTAGATAGAATGGTTTTTGCCAAGAAATAAGGACAAACATGATTGCTGTTTGGGCAATAGTTGTGAGCGCAAAAAGAATAAAAGCAGTTTGGGAAAAGAATGAAAGAGGCTTCTTAAGATTTTCTTGAGCTTTTTTAATAAGATATTCAAATGATAATGCTGCAGAGATTGTGATCGGAAAGATGCTAGGCATAATATATCTTGGGTAAATTGTTTTACCTAGTAAAAGTATTGGTCCCACAAAACCCAAGAAACTAAGAATTAAAATCCCATGAGTTTTCCTGAATTTTTCTTGAAATAATCCAAAAAGTGGCAGGATCATAATAGGCCATGATAGGTATCTAAAAAGTGATTGAAATATTAACTTTATATTTGACCATAAAATAGTAAAAATACCTTTTTCAGTTAGTTCTGACAGTGGGTAAAGGAAATCTCCACCTCTATTAAATAGTTGTCCAAAGGTAGGGGTTAGTTTGAGTAAAGCAAAAATAAACATTCCTATTAGAACTACTTTTGCACTTTTAGTAAGACGATTAGCGAAGCTACTATTCTTCTTTGGAATAAAAGACAAGAGAACTAGTGCTGGGAAAAACAGGATAGCTGGTATTTTAGTAAATAAAGCTAGCCCTAAGAAAACTCCAGATATAATTGTGTGTTTTTTAGTTTCTTTTTTTTCTAGTTGAGCTTTGATTAGGAATAGAAATGAACAGGAAAGGAATAGAGTTAGTAGAGCATCCATTAGAGCCATTCGATGGTGAAAATACCAAAATGGTAAAAACATGACAGAGAAAGCAGCTAACATTTGGGCAACTAGGCCACCTTTTAGTTTTTCTACTGTTTTTATAGCTATTCCTATCTGAAAAATACCAACAATTACAGAGATCATTCTCCCTGCATGAAGCGGGTCTTTCCATAAATTGAGAGCACTTGTAATTAACCAGATAAATAAGGGTGTTTTACCATCATTCATGGAGAAGAAAAGATATTGTTTCCAGTCATCAATGATGAGCTGTGCCCAACGAATATAAATAGCTTCATCTGCAAATACTGGCAACTCTGTCAAAGCTATAATGTGAGTCAAAAAATAGATAGCTGTGATAAAAAGCATACCTATTTTGAACCAGAATATTTTTTTTGATTTTTCTTTCACAGATTTCATTGTACAGAGCTCAGGATATTTTTACTAGTTTTTTATTTTTAAGGGAAGAAATGGTTGTTAGAATAATAAAGATGATTAGTCCACCAACCCAAGTAAATAACTTTTGTTGGGGTAAGACAGCTCCTTCAAAACCTCCTGTTAGTAACCAAGGTATATAGCGTAGCAGACCACTAATACTGAAAGAAATTAATAAATTTTGCCATGGTAAAAAAGTGATAAATGGCAGCCAAATAAATGACCATGAAAGATACCAAGGTAAAAATTGTTGGGAGCGTAAAGTGAAAAGTGGTAAAAAGAGAGCAATTGAAATTAATAAAGGGAATACTTTTTTGATTTTCTCTTTTGAAAATAATTTTTTATTTTTAGTTAAATTAATTTTTATAAACCATTGAGATACCCAATGTATCCAGAATGGCAGAACTACTAGAGTTGCTAATTTAGTGCTAATAGAAAATGACAACAGTAGTAATGAAAGAAAGACTGTCCAGAATATTTTCTTTTTTGGTTTTTTAATTATTAATGCTAAAGAAGCTACTGCTGGAGCCAACATCCAGAAGTCATTATGTAGATTAGATAGAATCTCGATAAAAATCAGTGGGTTAGCAAATATTAACCAAACATGTTGGGTAGAGAGATCTTTGTTATTTAGTTTCTGTGATAATTTCTGGAGACCCAAAAATAGTAGAAGATAACTTATCCAAGAAATAACTTTGAAGATAAACCAATTAATAATGAATTTATTGAAACCCAGCAAAGAAGGAATAATAGAAAAAGCAGTCCAACCATACCCATATGGTGCAGGAGTATGAGTGTTATGCATAAATCTTGTCCAGTTATCAAATGAAAAATCTAAAGCAACATTGGTATGAGGATTAGCATGGAAGAGAGTAACCATTTTGGCGTTAAACATGTAATTAAATACATCATGTGACAAAGCATTGTAGCTAAAAATAAGTGGCGAAAGAGCAAAAAATATTTTTATGAATAAATCTTTAGATGAATATTTGTTTTGTTTTTTTAGTTTATTAAAACCACAAAAATATATAGTGAAAAAAACAGCTATGAAAACACTGAAAATTGTAGTTAATAAAACTGGATTATGAAAAAATGTTTGCCAGATCCATTGTTGAAAGTTCCAATATGGTTGCCAGGTTGTTATTACTAGGTTGGGATCAGTAAGGGAGTAGGAAAATAAGCTATAAAAAAAACTTGTTATAAAAAGAAAAAAGAGTAATAAGTTTAAAGAAAAATTGTTTTTAGTTTTCATGATTAGCTCGATATTTTCCCATCAAATAAGCAATCCTAATCTTGATGATATCTCTGAGCATTCTCAATGAATCTTTAATAGGGCTAACTCTATCTGTATTATGGTGTTTCCAAAGAATAGGTACTTCTTTATGAGCGACCTTGAATTTTCTAGCTAAGAAGAGAAGTTCTACATCAAAAGCTCCAGTAAAAGCATCTTCTCTAGATTGTTGTCCTCCATAAACATATAGAGCTGGGAAAAGTTTTTCTGTTGATTCTGCAGAGAATAATTTAAAACCACACTGAGTATCTTTTACTCCACGAACAGCAAGGATTTGCACCAATAAATTAAATCCTCGGCCCATTAAGTGTCTGTAAAATGGTTCTTTATCTCTTTTAGCACCTGCTATCTCTCTAGATCCAAAAATAACCTTATGTGTTTCTGTAAACTTGAGTAGTTTTTCGACTTCTTCAAGAGGGGTAGATTGATCAAAGTCAGTGAATAATCTCCACTTGCCAGTGGCTGATAGCATTCCGGCTTTTACGGTAGGTCCTTTACCAGCATGAACATTAGCTAAAACATTAACGTTGGGATTTTTCTTAGCAATATTTTTTAATACGTCTATAGTGCCATCTGTACTACCATCATCAGTAAGAATTATTTCCCATGAATATTTTTGTTTATTGAGAAATTCCAGCATTTCCTCGATAACACCTCTTTTTAGGTTTTTCATTTCATTATATGAGGGAACTATGACAGATAGGAAAGGAGTATTAGTTGTTTCCATAGATATTAATTACTATTCTAGCGCTTGATTCGTTTCTTGGGTAGTTCTCTTTAGAACTGTTATTTCTGGTCCACCTGGTATCTCGAATACTTCCGCTGGAGTTTTATTTGGAAAAACTACTATTTCATAAATAGGTGAATCTGTAACTTTGGAAAGAGTCTTCTCTTCATTAATGATAAAAAGTGTCTCAACACTATCTCGGTCTTCTGTTTTAACTGGGGGAGTATGACCAGTTGTTAGATAATATCTATAGTTTTGTCCGTCTATATCTCTACTCTCAGAGAGTAAAACGATGTTGTATTTTTCTCCAGGAGCAACTTTCTCAAGTATTACATTGCTAGTATTTTGAATATCTTTGATAGTCCAACCTAGTGATTTTAATGGAAGGTTTGGCATATTGTATTGAATAAAATATGCAGAGAATAATAAAAAGATTGTAAAAGAGATAGCTTTTGGTTTTATGTTACTTAATATCCAACCATAAATTAGAGCAGTTATCGGGAAAAGATAAGCTATATAGTGATTAAAAATAGTGTGTTCATAAAGAGATGTTCCTAGAATACCCACTCCTAGGTAAATCCAGATAACAATTAGTGGCGATATATCTTTTTTACGGTGTTTATGAAGTATTGCAAAACCAATAATAAAGATGGCTACACTATAAAGTAGTGTCTTATTAAGAGGTCTATTTTTACCAATCATTATCTCAAAAAGAATATGCATTCCTCTGCCCTCATTTTCTTTGATTGTTTTGGTAGTTCGTTCAATAAAGGAAGTCTTTGGAATGTATTTAAAATTATCTTCACTATTAACGAGTCCTTGAAAAGCTTTCAGGTTATTACCTTGATGTTTTAGGTCAAAAAGAACTAATGGAGTCAAAGAAACAATAAAAATAGTAAGAGCTATTCCAGTAGGAATTAGAAGCTTTGAGAAGTTTTTCCAAATAATCTTCGTTTTTTTTATAAAAGTTTCTTTTTTGAGTTGTTTTGATTTATTTTTTATAAAAGTTTTAAAGTTATCTTTGAATGCTAGTAACCAGATAAGGCCAGCGGCTGGTAAACTAAGTAATGTAAGATAATGAAGTTGAAGTAAGATGCTGAAACATAACCCTACCCAGATCCAGTAGCGTGGGCTCTTTTTCCAAGCCATATAGCTGGCATAGATCATTAATAGTGAAATTAATGGGGCTGGATTAGGATTCCAGCTGAATCTAGTTGCTTGAGTAATTACGCTAGAAAATGTATAGAAAAAAGTTGCTATTAAAGCTCCATTTTCTCCGATGAGTTTTTTTCCTAAAAAATAAACAAGATATGTTGTAATAACTCCTAAGACAGCAACAGCATAGACTGGGCCCATTGGGCTAGGATAAGTCAGCCAAAGAAATGGCATCATAAAATAGTAATATAGTGGACCTAGGTACATGTTCCCAACACTAGTGACCGGTCCAATGAAAACAAGGTTTTTTTCACGAAATATATCAGCTACGATCATGCTGTCTCTACCTTGATCTCCTTGGAATTGAAGAGATTCTTCCAGATTATAAAAACGCAAAAAAACAGCAGCTAGTAGAATAGCTATTAGCAAATATTTTTTAAGTGGAGAGGCAGGAAAGAAACCCATTGTATATTTTTATCTTTCGATTTAGCTGGATTTTTTATTTTTTCTTTTTCCAGATGAATTTGTTGTAGGCGAAAAAATTCCAGAACATTCCAATTAGGATTCCCCCGACTGCATACATCATACCTGTATCAATATTTAGATTGATTATTGGTAGGGTGAAAAGAGCAAATAGACCAACAAATGTTTCTCCCAGGAAAGCGATTGCTTGTTGAATTAATATAGAACCACCTGAGGCAAGGTTGAACTGTAAGAATTTTGCAGGATATTGAGTTGGCTTTAGTTTCCTATCAGAAAAAGTCCAGAGGTTACTCAGAATAAAGTTCATTAAGACAGCACCCTCAATAGCCAAAAAGAAGGCTAGTTGATATGGAAAGATTGTTCTCCATCCTTGAAGGGTAGTAAGCTGAGTAAGCGCTCCTATTCCACCGACTATAACGAATTTTAAAATTCTGCTCTTTAGAAGATCCTGAAGTCTTACTTTCATAATGTATTCAAGAGTATTTTTTATATATTCAGGTCCTATTTTACTTTTACCAAAAGTCCTATCTTTAAAGTGAAAAGGTATTTCTGCTATAGAAAATCCTTTTCTTACTGTCTTATTTAATAAACCTATTTGGAAAGTATATCCGGAAAATTGATCTCCCGCTAGCTCTTTATGGACTGCTTGATAAACTTTTTTTGTAACAGCTCTATAACCAGTTGTCCAATCGCTGACTGAAAAATTAGTTAAAACTGTTCTAACAACTAGGTTTCCAACAACACTTAGAAATTTTCGATGTAGTCCCCAGTCAGCAGGGATGCTTCCTCCAGAAATATATCTGGAGCCTAAAACTAAATCAGCTCCTTGATCTATTTTTTCAAAGAATAAAGGGATTTTAGTTGGGTCATGAGAAAGGTCTGCATCAAACTGGAATACCAAATCAGCCTTGAGTTTACCAAAAGCATATTCCATTCCTTTTAGATAAGCTCCACCAAGCCCGGCTTTCTTTTTATTTATTAAGAGCTCTAGTTTAGAAAATTTTTTCTGAAGTTTTTTTACTAATTCATATGTTTTATCTGGAGAAGTATCATCGACTACAAGAATTCCACAGTTCCAGTTTTTTACAGATTTCAAATTTTTAAAAACTTCTATTATTGTTTTCTCAATATTTTCCAATTCATTATAAGTTGGAATAATGACTAATGCTTTTTTTATAGACATAGTTATTTAATTTTCAGATTTTTTTTCTAGTTCTAATTCTGCTTCTACCATTATTTTAACTAATTCTTCAAAACTAATAGACGGTTTCCATCCAAGTTTTTCTTTGGCTTTTGTAGGGTCTCCCATTAAAAGATCAACTTCTGCTGGTCTATCAAAGAGGGGATTGTGTTTGTAGATACTCTTCCAGTCGTCTATACCAGCTGCTTTACAAGCTAGTTGAAGGAATTCTCTGACAGAATGGGTTTCACCTGTAGCAATGACATAGTCATCAGGCTCGTCTTGTTGAAGCATAAGCCACATGGCTTCTACATAGTCTTTTGCATAACCCCAGTCTCTTTTTGAATCTAGGTTACCAAGTTCAACATGAGTTTGTTTTCCAAGTTTTACTCTAGCCACAGCATTAGCTATTTTTCTAGTTACAAATTCTAATCCTCTACGAGGAGATTCATGATTAAACAAAATACCAGAAACAGCAAACATGTCATAAGATTCACGGTAGTTAACAGTAATCCAGTGTCCATAAACTTTGGCTACTCCATATGGAGATCTAGGGTAGAAAGGAGTATCTTCTGTTTGTGGAGTTTGTCTAACTTTACCGAACATTTCACTAGAACTAGCTTGGTAGAATTTTGCATTTGGGCAGACAAGTCTCATTGCTTCTAATACTCTAGTAACGCCGATTCCAGTGAATTCTCCTGTTAGAACTGGTTGTTCCCAAGAGGCTTGTACGAATGATTGTGCAGCAAGGTTGTAGATTTCATCTGGTTTGACGTCATTAAGAGCAAAAGTTAGTGAATGCTGATCAATTAGATCTCCAGAGATAAGTTTCAAATTTGGGTCATGAACGATATGTTTAATTCTGGCAAAATTTTGAGTACTAGTTCTACGAGTAAGTCCAAAGACTTTATAGCCTTTTTTAAGTAGAAATTCTGCTAAATAGGAACCATCTTGACCAGTAATTCCAGTAATAAATGCTTTTTTCATGATTTTTAATTTCCTTTTTTCTTTTTTATGATTTTTTATTTTAATTTTTCTATTGGTTTCTCCACCACTGTACTATTCTTTTTAAGGTTGTGTCGATAGGAATTGTTGGTTCCCACCCAAGTGCTCTAATCTTGGAAATATCAGCAACACTGACATCAGTTTCTCCAGAGCGTTTTTTATCTTCATCTATTATGATTGGAAAATCAATGCTGGAAAAAGATTTTAGTTTTTCTAGGAGTTCTTGGATAGAAATATCTATACCACTTCCAATGTTATAAACTTCTCCAGAAATTCCTTGGCTCATAAGTAAAACATAAGCTTTGACAACATCTTTCACATCAGAAAAATCTCTTCTAACATCTAAATTACCGACATGAATACTATCTTTTACTCCTTTTTCTATTTCTTGAGTTATCTGGTAAACAAAATCAGGAATGACAAAACCACGAGCTTGAAACTCTCCAATATGATTGAATGGTCTAACTCTCACAATATCAAGATCATAAGAGGTGTGATAAGAGTGAGCCAGCATATCTTGAGTAGCTTTGGAAACAGCATAAGGATTTCTTGGACCGATAGGACTGGTTTCTGTTAGTGGATGAGGAGATTGAGCATATTCTGTTCCACTACCAATAGATAACAATCTAGCTTGTGGAGTATGAGCGAGCATCGCTTCCAAGACATTCAGTTGAATATTTGTATTAACAGATAGGGTGAGACTCTTTTTTTCTAGACTTAATCCAGGTGCTGAAAAACTAGCCAAGTTATAAATAACTGCAGGGGACAAGAGTGAAAAAAGTTCTAGAACAGGTTCTGGTTCTGTTAAGTTTATTTGATGAAAGTTGGTTTCTGGTAAAACTTTATCTAGAAAAGGGTGTGGTTTTTTATTGAGGGTAGTTACATGAATACTCTCTGGAGAGATTCCTTGATTTATTAGTTCTTCAACCAAATGAGTACCTACAAAACCAGTGCCACCAGTAATAAGAATATTTTCTTTCAATTTGTATCCCTTTTTTATTTTAAAGTTTATGATCTACCTATACCAAGGTATTTGTAACCTTGTTCTTCAAGATTTTTCTTACTGAATTGATTTCTAACATCAATAAACCATTGTGATTTATTACTAACTCTAGTTTTTGAAAAATCAAAACTAGTTATTTCTGGCCATTCTATCAAAGAAAGAATTATATCTGCTTGAGCAACAGCTTCTTCCACAGTTTTTGTTTGTTCATGATTTTCTTCAAGGTTCTCTAACCTAAAAAAACTTTTCCATGAAGCCATTGGATCAAAACTCTTGACTTTAGCTTCTTTACTTAGCAAGACAGGAATTATTCTTGTGGCAGGAGCTTCACGCATATCATCTGTATTTGGTTTAAAAGAGAGACCTAGTACTGCAATATTCTTACCTTCAAAGCCATCTACTTTATTTTCTATTTTTTGTAAAAGCTTTGGAATACGGTTTTCATTTATTTCATTGATTTTATTGAACAAATTATCATTTTCATTGATAGCTCTAGAGTAAGCAGCTAGTTCTTTAACGTCTTTTGGAAAACAAGAACCACCATATCCAAGTCCTGGATACCAGTAATGTTTACCAATGCGTTTATCCCAGCCGATAGCCCTCACAATATCATCAACATCCGCACCATTTTTTTCACATAAATCAGCTATTTGGTTAATAAAAGTAATTCTAGTAGCAAGATAAGCATTAGCGGTATATTTTGCCATCTGAGCAGAGGCTGGTTTTACTTTGACTATAGGAGCATTGAGAGGCTCGTGTAATTTTTCAAGGACACTGAATACCTCTGGTGAAGTTGCTCCAATAACTACTCTATCTGGGTGCAAGGTATCATCAACAGCGGATCCTTCTTTTAAGAATTCTGGAACTGAAGCTGTAAAAAAATTAACTTTAGTTTTTGTTTTAATGATTTCTTCGACTTTTTCTAGAGTTCCTGGAGGAACAGTTGATTTTACAACCACAATGGCATCTTCTTTGATATGAGCAGCTAATGATTCAGAGCTAGCAAAGATATATTTTAGATCTGCCTGGCCATCTGGTGCAGAAGGAGTACCTACAGCAATCATAATTACATCTGCGTTTTTTATAGCAGTTGCATAATCTGTTGTGAAAGTAAGATTTCCGTTTAGTTGTTGTTGTTTTAGAAGATTTTCTAGACGTGGCTCATAAAAAGGAACAATGCTTTTTTCTAGAGATGCAATCTTTTTTTCATCAACATCCAGCCCAATTACATTGTTACCAAAAGAAGCATAAACAGCAGCACTCACAACTCCTACAAAGCCAGTTCCGATAAAAGTTACATTCATTAGTTTGATTTCCTATATTTTTATCCTCTATTTATTGAGCCAGTATATCATTATATAATCATCATATGCAGATTGTTATTTTTACATTATTTCCAGAGTTTTTTGAGGGTGCTTTTCAAGCATCTATCTTAGGGAAGGCTATTGCTAGTAGTGAAAACTTGGTAAAAATAGTTAATATCAGAGATTTTGCTTTTGATAAGCATAAAAGAGCAGATAGCAGACCCTATGGAGGTGGCCCAGGAATGGTGATGAAGATAGAGCCTATTCAAAAAGCTCTAGAAGATAACGGTTTCAGAAAAGGTACTCCTGATGAAAAAATTATTTTAACTTCTGCAATGGGGCAGACTCACTCTCAGCAAAAGGCCAAAGATTTTTCTAGTTTGAAAAGATTAGCTATTATTTGTGGCCACTATGAGGGAGTAGATGAGCGTATTACAGAACATTTGGTTGATGAAGAAATCAGTATCGGGGATTATGTTTTAACAGGTGGAGAAGCGGCTGCTATGGTAATGGTAGATAGTATTGTTCGTTTATTACCAGGAGTTTTGGGGAATGAAGAAAGTAACCAAGGAGAATCTCACGACAATCCTGGCAAGCTAGGTTTTCCTCAATACACTAGGCCAGAAGATTATAATGGCTGGCAGGTTCCAGAAGTTTTACTGAATGGTGATCACAAAAAGATTGTGGAGTGGAGGGAAGAAAATAGAAAGAAAAAAGCTTAGTTTTTTCTACTTACTCAACTTTTTCTAAAGCTTCTTTCACACTCATCATCTCAAAATCAAGAATTTTACTAATCTTCTCATTACTCATAGCAGTATTTCTCTGATATGGACGTTCTGAGTTAGCTAGATATACCTCTAAGTCACCTTTACCTATCTCTCCACCAAGATTATGGATTTCATTGATAGCTACTGCAAAGTCATAATCAGTCCAGCTTTCTCCACTACTAGCATGGAAAAGTCCGGTTGTATTTGTTCTAATTACAAAATCAATTACTTTTCCAAAGTCATCAACAAAAGTAGGGCCGAAAAAATGATTGGTAAATTGAGGATATAAAGAACCATCTTTTATTCCCTGCATAATTCTATGAGCAGTATCTACTTTTTCAAAAGTATCAGATCTGAAAGGTTGATCTATTCTCAAAATTGTCCAAGGACATTGCGCTTTTTTTACTAATTCTTCTGCTAAGAATTTAGTTTTTCCATACCATTCGATAGGGTTAGGAGCATCTTCTTCTGTATATAATTCCTTTTTTTCACCATCAAATACATAGGCAGTAGAAACGTAGATAAGGTGTTTGTTAGTAACTTCTGCGGCTTTAATGACATTGGCAGTACCAGTCACATTCACTTTATAAGTAATCCCGTTTTCATCATCTGTTTGTTTCCAGGCGCCAGTGACATCTGTATAAGCTGCTAAATGGATAATATGAGTGGCATCTGAGTTTTGAAATCTTTCTAGAACTTGGTCATAGTTAGTGATGTCAGTTGGTTGCTTTTCATCACGTACATCAAGACTATCGAACTCATAGGTGTTTTCAAAATCTTTGGCAAAACGTGATCCTACAAGACCATTAAGACCAGTAGCTAAAAGTGATTTCATAAGTAACTTTCTGAAAGGTTATTTTTTATATTGTTCTTCAAAATATTGTTTATTTGTATCTCTTAATTTTTTCCACCATTGTGCATTACTGGTGTACCAATCTATTGTTTTTTGAATACCTTCTTCTAGAGAAACACTTGGGCTCCAGCCTAGTTCTTTATTTATTTTTGTCCAGTCCACTGCATAACGGCGATCATGACCAGGTCTATCTGTTACATATTTAATATGATCTTCAGATTTTCCCATCAAATTAAGAATCATTTTCGAGATCTCTAGATTGGAAATATCTTTTGTAAGTCCACCAATTAAGTAAGTTTCTCCTAGTTTTCCATTTTGAAGAACTTTATCTATAGCAGTACAGTGATCTTGGACATAAAGCCAATCTCTGACATAGAGGCCATCACCATAAACAGGAATATCTTTATCTTCCATAAGGTTAGCAATAGTTAAAGGGATGAATTTCTCTGGGAATTGATATTCACCATAGTTATTAGAACAGTTAGTAATTGTGTAAGGTAGTCCATATGTAGTTCCATAAGCTCTTACCAGATGGTCAGAAGCTGCTTTACTAGCAGAGTAAGGGCTGTGGGGGTTATATGCAGTGTCATCAGAGAATTTCTCTAAAGTATTCAATTCTAGAGCTCCAAAAACTTCATCTGTTGAGATGTGATGGAAACGTTTTATTTTGTGAGTTAAAGCAGCTTCCAAAAGTACTTGGGTACCGATAATATTTGTTTCTAGAAATATCTCTGGATTTTTTATTGATCTATCCACATGCGATTCTGCTGCAAAATGAACAACAGTATCTACATCATCCATAATCTTATTAACTAGTTGTTTATTTCCAATATCACCATGAATAAAGGTATAGTTAGCATTATTTTCTACAGAGGTTAAATTCTCGAGATTTCCAGCATAGGTTAGGTAATCTAGATTTATTATAGAGTCTTCTGGATGGTTTTTTAGCCAGTACAAAATAAAATTAGAGCCAATGAATCCTGCTCCGCCAGTAACGAGAAGAGTTTGTGCCATAATTTATTTCTCCCTTTTTATTTCCTTATTATATTTTCAGTTTATAAATTTTATTCTAATGGTAACACTTTAGATTGTAACTGCTGATTTTTTTGTACTTCAATCTGCCATGAAGAATGATAAAAGCCAGCGATATATGACAAAATTATAATTAATACTAATAATATTTTTATTACTATTTTAGAAGAAACTGGTTTTGGGAAAGATTGTTCAAATATTTTTTTCATAATTTGTTGATAATGCATCAGTATAACTTACTATTTTTTTAAACTTAAAAAAGAGCTTCTTTGATTTCTTGTCTAAATAAATCTTCGTTATTAATAGTGTAAACCCATTGATTCTGATAGATATAAGAAGGTCTAGGGTTATCTAGAGCTCCAGTCTGAGGATTATCTTTAGTGGTAGAGAGTTGATGACTAGAAAACATAATATTTTCACGAACAGGGATAATTGTTTTGACTGTACTAACTATTTCTTCTAGTGGAAAGACTTCAGAGAATGATGTCTCATAAAATTTATAAAGAGCCCCTGCTAGTTCTGGTTCTTTTACATATTGTTTCAAATCAAGAAGTTGTGTAAATAAAGCTTTAATAACTATTTGTTGTCTTTCTCCTCTAGAAATATCTGTACCTTCATCGCCTTCACTATGTCTGCTACGAATGTATTTTAAGGCTCTTTCTCCAGATAAAGTTTGTGTTCCAGCTTTGAATTCAACTGTTTCATATAGTATGGCAGGATCTCGTTCTACAGTAACGTCAACTCCAGATCTCGGAAACTCTGGATCTATAAATCCTTTTGGTATATCAATAGTAACCCCATTTACAGAGTCGATTAGTTCTTCAAGTTTATCCAGTGAAAGAACTATTGTGTGATGAATAGGAGTATCTGTTAATTCTTCGATAGTTTCTTGAGTGAATTTTTCTGGCTCATTAGGGTATCTATCTAATCCATAAAAGTATAAAGCATTGATTTTTGTTTGATATTTTTCTGACCATAGATCACGAGGTAAAGGTAATGTGTTAATTTCACCTGTTTTTAAATTCAGTGAGATAAGCATAATAGTGTCTGTTAAAGGAGGGACATCTCCTCTACCAACTACAGAGTCAACTCCTAGCAGGAGAATATTTTTATGATTATTTGTTTCTGTAGGGTTTTGTTCTAATCCTATTTGAACAGTGTTTTTAAGTTCTTTGAGAGTAATGCCAGCAGACTTCTCGAATCTTAATAATTTGCTATATCCCCAGATTCCGATACCAATAGCTGTGATTAGTAACATAACAAAAGCTATGGACATAGCCATTAGATTTGTTTTTAAAAAAAGAAACCATAAGTTGTTTGAATACTTATCTTGAGATAATTCAGTTTTTTTTGTTTCTATTTCAATGTTTTTTTTCATATAATTAATTTTAACTTAAATAGTTCACTAACATTTATTGTAGCCTAAATTTCGTTAAAGAGAAAAAGTATTGTAGTTAAGTTTAGTTATAGATACAGATTGTAGGAATTTATCTTAAGATGGGCTACAATGAGCAGGTGCAAAAACTCAAACAGTGGTCAGTTTTATCTTTTTTATTGTTGATATTTTTTGCTGCTTCTTGGTCTTTATTGATAACTTCCAAGTTTTTTAGAGTTCATGATTTTACTCACGCAGGTAGAATCTCTGAAATGGCTCAAGCACTTCAAGATGGTCATTTCCCAGTTAGATGGACAGAGAACTTTGGATATGGGTATGGTATGCCATTATTTGAGTTTTATGGTCCTTTACCTTTCTATATAGGTGCAGTTGTTTTTATACTTTTTGGTAATGTAATTTGGAGTATAAAATTTCTATATCTGTTATCTAACTTAGGAACGCTTCTCGGCGGATATTTTCTTGGTAAAAAGTTGTTTGGCAGAGTGGGTGGTTTATTGTTGTCAGCTTTCTTGACTTTGGCTCCTTATAGAGCAATGAATCTTTTTGCTAGAGGGGCTCTTAATGAAGTCTGGGGTATTATGTTTTTACCTTGGATATTGCTTGGTTTATTACAGATTTTTCATCAACAGAAAAGTGGTTGGAAAACTTTCTTTTTTTCTTTGGTAGGTTTGTTTTTATCTCACAACATTACTACCATGATTTTTTTACCAATACTAATCATTTTTGCTTTGGGTTATGGAGGCTTAATGTTTTGGCAGCAAGCACCTGAATTTTTTAGGAAAGGAAGATTTAGAGCTCGCAATGTTCTGAGAATTATTTGGCAAATGTTTACGACTGGTGTTTTAGCTATTACTGCATCTAGTTTTTATTTAGTCCCTGCTTTTTTAGAAAAGAGCTTCACCCAAGTTGAAAAAATAATTTTAACTCCATATTTTGATTATCATTTACACTTTTTATATATTAGACAGTTTTTTACTCCCAATTGGGGATATGGGGGAAGTGGCTGGGGTACAGAAGACGGTATTTCTTTTTTCTTAGGTTGGGGACAGTTGTTAGCAGTTTTTTCTTTATTAGCTCTTTGGTTGTATCATTTTTTCCGTAAAATAATGAAAAAAGATGTAGAGAAAGTTCTTTCTAATAAAGTATTTTACTTAACATTTTTATTTGGAAGTATTTTTCTTTTAAGTAGTTTGATGAGTTTATTAAAAACACAGTTTATTTGGGATCAGATTTCTCTTTTTAAATTTATTCAATTTCCATGGAGATGGATGAGTATCTCGATTTTGTTTTTATCGATCTTACTGGCTAGCAGAGTATGGTTATTTACAAATATAGTTACTAGATCTTGGACTGCTGGTATTTGTATAGTCATAACTGTTTTTAGTTCTGCTATATATTTTCAACCAGAAAAATATCTGGATGATGCTAATGATTTTTATTACACAGATAAAATGAATATTCGTAAAAACTTAAGTCAAATTCTTCCTGATTATATTTCTACTGATATGAAAGAAAATCCTACAATAATTCCTGACTCATTAATTCTTAATCAAGATTTATTAGCAGACGAATCAGTAGAGATTATTGCAGATAGAGTTCATGAAAAACTTATTAGAACTTCTTTTACAGAAACAACCAATCTAGAGTTTTCAGTAGCAACTTATCCAGGCTGGAGAGCAGAGATCGATAATCAGTGGTGGAATAAAAACAAAGGAGAAAATGGAAATATCATGATTGAAATCCCTTCAGGAGATCATCTGGTAAGTCTTCGTTTTGAAAGCACGCCTGTTAGATATTGGTCAGATTTAACTAGCTTTTTTTCTTGGATTATTTTTATATCTTTTAGTTTTCCAACAGTATCTAAAAAAATATTAAAAAAGAAAAAATTTAAAAATCTATGATTAATTCAACTGCTGTTGATACAACTGACGAACTAGAAGAGTTAATGGATGATGATATCTCTGAGATAAAAGAGAAATCAGTTTCAGGTGTTGTTTCTTATTTTTTAAGAACAGCCTTTATGCAAGGCATTGGGTTAGTAGCAATTATTATATTGAGTGCTTTCCTTTCTCCTAGCGATTTTGGTATTTATGGATTTGTAACCCAGATCATTGGTTTACTGATTTTCTTTTCTGATGTAGGTCTTGCTGCGGCCTTAGTTCAACAAAAGAAAAATCCAGATAATGAAGAATATAAAGTAATATTTACTTTACAGTGGATTTTATCTTTATTAATCGTTGGTGTGATTTTATTATTAATTTGGACTGGTTTTATTCAACAAAAAGTAGGAATAGCTGGTGTCTGGGTATTATTGAGTTTAGCTGTTTCTTTTCCTTTGGCTACTTTAAAAACTGTTTCATCTATTAAATTAGAGAGGAAACTTCTTTTTCAAAAACTTGTTGTACCTCAGATTTTTGAACAAATTATTTTTTATAGTTTATTAATAGCTCTAGCTTGGAAAGGAATGGGAGTATTGTCTTATGCTTATGCCATTATTGCTAGATCTATAGTTGGAGTGATAGTAATGTGGATTATTGAGCCATGGAAAAAGATTGGTTTTTTATGGAATACCAAAATTCTTAAATCATTATTAAATTTTGGGTTAAAGTTTCAATTTAATGATTTTTTAGCAAGAATTAAGGATCAGCTTTTTTATCTAATCTTGGGAATATTTTTGCCTTTAGATCAATTTGGCTATATTCAATGGGCAAAAAATTGGTCTATGTATCCATATAACCTAACAGTTCAGAATGTAATGGCTATTACTTTTCCAACTTACTCTAGATTACAGCACAGGCTGGATATCTTAAAAAGAGCTATAGAAAAATCTTTATTTTTCATTTCATTAGCCATTTTTCCTATTTTAGTAGGAATGAGCATCTTCATCTGGCCACTTACTCAAGTTTTTGAAAAATATAATAAATGGGAACCAGCCATTTTTAGTTTTATTTTCTTTGCGCTTAGTATTGGTTGGGCAGCTATCTCTACTCCTTTGGTAAATACTCTGAATGCTATTGGTCATATTAATCAAACTCTGAAATTAATGGGGATGTGGACAGTTCTGACTTGGGTTTTGACTCCTGTTTTTATCTGGAAGTTTGGTTTTAATGGTGTTGCACTATCTGCTTTTATTATTTCTTTCACCTCATTGTTATCTATCAGGATGGTAAAGAAGCATATTCCCGTTGTAATTATTCCTCAGATTAAGAGTGCTTTATTGGCTGCTATTTTAATGGCTATTGTTGGTTATCTAGGTATAAATTACTGGGCTAGAGACATCTATAGATTATTACTAGGAGTTGTTATTACTAGTGGAGTATATGGATTATCAATTACTTTACTTGATGGTAAAAAGATATTTGTTGAGATAAAAAGTTTGATTAATAGACCTAAAAAAAAGTAAGGGCATGAGTAGACAAATGAATAAAAAAATTTTAATTTTTCTGTTATTTGTTATTGGTGGCTTTTTCTTTAGAGTATCTAATTATTATCTTTTTCCTGTTTTTGGAGAAACTTCAGATGAAAGTGCTTGGACTCTTCTGGGTTCTAGTATTTTACAAGAAAAAGTTCCTGCTTCCTGGTCTTATTTTCAGGCATACGATAATTACGTATATAAAACAGGAGTTTATGATGCTCCTATAGTTAGGCCTGTTTTTGATCATCCACCGTTATTTTCCTTCTTCCCTGGGTTAGCACACACCTTGAGAGCTAACTGGATTGAGTCTCCTTCTGCTAAGGTAATTCGTTTGCCAATGGTAATTATTGGAGCAATTAATGTTGGTATTTTTTGGTTAGTAGCTAAAAAGTTTTTTAAAGAAAGAAAGTGGGCTGCTATTACAACAATTCTTTTTATGACTATTCCAGAGATTGTATTTGGGAGTAGGTTGGTAGTAGCAGAGAATTTAATTGTAACTTGGATTTTATTGGCTTTATTGGCAATTCTTTATGAAAAAAAGAAGTGGAGTTTATCTTTATTGTTTTGGGTTAGTGTATTTTCTATTTTGACTAAAATTTCTGGAATAGTAGTTCCTGTCTCTATTTGTGCTTTAGCGGTTTTGCAAAAAGAAAAAAAATGGTTTAAAGTTGGTTTTTTTGGAGCTGTTACTGGAGTTGCAGTGTTTGCACTGTATGGAGCATTTTATAACTGGGAGTTATTTTTG
The DNA here is from genome assembly GCA_018657765.1 of Minisyncoccota bacterium. Classification (GTDB taxonomy): domain Bacteria; phylum Patescibacteriota; class Microgenomatia; order UBA1400; family PJMF01; genus CG2-30-36-39. The sequence continues at coordinate 71,075 of JABHWM010000005.1, forward strand.
TCTGTCTTACAAGCTCAATCTACCAGAGAATTAGGTCTTGCAACCTTTCAAAACAGGTTTTTTATACATCCAACACTAGTTCATCATCTGTTTTTTGATGGTTGGAAAATACTTGGTCTTTTTGCAACATTTTTTATTTTACAAAAGACTCAAAAGAAGTATAGACTTTTGCAGTTTTTTTCTTTGATAAATATTTTATTTATTATTTCTACAGCAGGAGAAACAACTTTCCATGGTTGGTATGATTTTGTGTTATGGCCTAGTTTTGTATTAGCTATAGGGTCTTTGTTTAAAGAGATATATGAAAAGAAGCTTTATTTACTTTCAGGATTAGTTTGGATTCTTCTCTTGCCATTATTAAGAATGGTTAGTGTTTTTGGTGATTACAATTTATCTTTGTGGGGAGTAAGAGGAGCTGTTAGTCTTGGATTTACTCCTTTGTTTTTTGAGTCTATATCTTTCAAAAAAACTAGTCAAAGGTTTTTAGTTTTATTTTTTGGATTGTTAATAATCTTAAATATTTTTGTTGTTTTTTCTATTACTCATACTGGATACTGGAATCAAGCTGAGTTCTTTTCATCTAATATGCCGAAGGTAAGGTAGTTAGATATTATTTTTTAGTTCTGGATTTATTTCTTTTAAGACCTTTATTGCAAACCATTTATCAGATTTTTTCATATATTTTTTAATTATATCAAACATTAAATACTGATTTAATTATAAAAACAGGCTGATTTTTAAGCAGCCTGTTCTACATTTTATTTATATTTTAGTATTCTTCTTATAAGAATAAGAGGAGGATTGCTCCAGCACCTAGTGCTCCAAGTCCTGCAGAAAGATATTTCAACCAATCTTCTGGACCTGTTGCTGGGAGTGTTGAAGGAAGAGGCGGTTGAGTAGGGTCTACATTTACTGTAACACTAGTTGTAGAAGTACTACTAGAACTTGAGCTAGAAGAGGTTGGTTCTGCAGTAGGTTCACTGGTTGGCTCTGTAACAGTAGTAGGCTGAGGTGTTGGCTCAGTAGTAGGCTCTGTTGTAGGTTCTGTGGTTGGAAGAGGTTCATCAGCACAACTACAGATATCTTTTGTATCATCTCCTGCTGCTCCTGTAGAAGTACATTCACCAGTCTCAGTTCCTGTAGAACAAGTATCTCCAAAATCTTTTCCTTGGCAGCTAGCCACAGAAGTTGTGGAACAGTCTCCTAGAGAACATGCCTCAAATGGAACTGCACATAGTTCATCTTTTTCACAACCATCTGCATAAGTAATACATTCTTCATTAGCACCAATGCATGAGCCTGTTATTTCAGTACAAACTTCTGGGGTTGGAGTAGGAGTAGCACAGGCAGTCATGTTTGTGGTCCATGCACCACCAGGTGCTGGGCAACAGTAATCTACGCCACCACATCCTTGAACTCTTCCGGCTGAGTTACAGATACTATCATCAGATGATCCATCTGACTCTGGAGGAGTACAACTTCTTAAAACACCATCACTACCAGGACATTGTTCCACACATTGAGTAGCTTGTTGTCTAACATCTTGAGGTTTTTCAACTAAAAATAAGCTAGCCAAGCCTCCAATAGCTAAAATAGCAAGAATTATTCCTCCAATAAGATAAGTTTTCATTGGAGATTTTTTTTCTGGAACGGGTTGTTGGGGTGCTTGTGGAGCAAGCTCTGGAGATGGCGCTGGTGCAGAACTCACAGCTGGCTGTTGGGGAATATTGCTAGCTTGTGGTTGAGGTTCAGTATTTGATCCTGTGACGTTAATCATTGTATTAGTTTTCCTAATTTCATATTCAAATTACTATATAAGGATACGTCAACATAAGGAGTCTTGTAAACAGGGGGTTTTATAATTTTATGGCAATTTGAAGATAATAGTTTATAAATACAATTTTATGTACTACATTAGTAATATGTCTATTTTAAAAAAGTTTTTATTTTTAGCAAATAATTTCATTAACTCAGATTTTTTTAAATTAATTATTATCTTATTAATTGCTTTATTTTTAAGAACTTTCCGTTTGTCTTTTTCTCCACCCAGATTAACTCACGATGAGATGAGTATTGGATATAATGCTTATTCTATTTTAAAAACTGGAAAAGATGAGTGGGGGCGCAGCTTTCCCCTAGATTTTGAAGCTTTTGGAGATCACAAGCTTCCTGGTTATATATATTCTTTAGTGCCGTTCCTGAGTTTTCTGCCGATGAGCATGGTTTCAATTAAAATCCCATCAATAATCGCTGGCCTCTCTACTATTTTAGCGATGTTTTATTTGACAAAAACTATCACAAAAAATAGACATTTAAGTTTTTTAACCGCTTTTCTACTGGCCATTAGTCCTTGGCCAATTCATATTTCTAGAATGGCTTTGGAGTCTAATCTAGCTTTAGCTTTATTTTCTTGGGGTATTTATTTTTTGATAAAAACATTTGATTTGAATTCTGTAAAAGATGCTTCAAAAAACTTGGTTAAAGACAATAGAGCGGCTATTTTAGCTGGATTGTTTTTAGCTTTTAGCACATATTTTTATATAGCTTATAGATTGATTGTTATTTTGGTTTTATTTTTAACACTAGTTTTAACATTCAAATATAAGCTCAGTAAAAAAAGATTACTAGCTTTATTTAGTGTTTTTATTTTAGTTTTATTACCTCTCATCGGACAGCTATTCGGTAAATCAGGAACAGCTAGATTTACCCAAGTATCTATTTTTTCTAATGATGGGGTAGAGGCAACTATTTTAGAGCAACATAATTTTTGTTTTCTTTCACAACCAAAATTTCTACCTAGAATTTGTAGAGTTATTTACAACAAACCATTTTTCTATATAAAAACTTTTAGTAAAAATTATTTATCATTCTTATTACCTACTTTCCTTTTTATAGAAGGAGATCAATTGGAGTATCTCAATGACCCTAGTTTTGCTGAGTTTTATATGTTTTTAATTCCTTTTTACCTAATGGGAATTAATTATTGGGTTAAGAAAAAAGGCTATAAAGCAGATATTATTAAATATAGTTTTTTGATAGCTCCCATACCATCTGCTTTAGTGGGAGATCCGCAAATAGTTAGAGGCAGTGCTTTACTGCTTTTTGTGACTTTGTTTTCTGCTACCGGTATTTATGAAGTTTTCAGATTAATTAAAAAGAAGTTTTATAAGTATTCCTTTGTAGTATTTACATTATTGTTGACATTAATATCTTTAGTTAGATTTTTTATAAGCTATAGTTATATATATCCTGGAAAATACGAAAACTCTTTTTATCAGTTATCAGACAAAATTGCTTTATTTATGTTGGAAAAAGAATCTGATTATGATTTAATTTATATAGATAAAAATTTTCCAGATGCTCATATTTTAATTTCTTTTTATAATCAAATAGATCCTAGTTGGTATCAAGATAATATCGTTAGACCTGTGAGTCAAGATGGTTTTGGTTTTTCACATCCTACTAAACTTGGTAAATATGAGTTTGGTGATGAGCTATTGGATGGCTTTATTTGTAATGAAGAAGATGATAAAAAAGTTCTTTATGTAAGTAATCATTTGGAGATACCTGCTGATTGGGTATTTAAAGATTTCTCTAATGTTCATACACAAGTACAGGTTTATGATATTGATCAAACAAGAGATAAATTAAAAAAAGCCAAGTTGTTTAGAAATATTTGTCATTAATCAAGATTATGAAAACATTTTTAAAATTATTAAAAAATGAGCAAAAGAAAAAACTCTTTTTTGCAAGTTTATTTATTATTATTTTTTCTTTATTTATATCTAGGAATCTTTTTACTGATTCTTTGCCTCGTACAGATGATTTAGAGTTACATGGCGCTCGTTTGGCTAATTACTATTTAGCAATTAAACAAAATCAATTTCCTCCGTATTGGGGGCCTAATTTGAACTATGGTTTTGGTTACCCTATTTTTCTTTTTTCTTATCAATTTCCATATATAACGGCTGTTATTTTTTATTTTTTAGGATTGAGTATTGAGATTAGTCTTAATTTAACAATGACTATTTTTATTATTAGTGGTGGTTTAGGAATGTTCTATCTTTCTTATATAAAAAATAAAAATATTTTATTAGCTATTACTTCAGCACTAATTTATCAAACAACTCCATATATGTTGTTAAATATTTTTGTAAGAGGTGCTCTTGGAGAAATTTCTTTTTTAGGAATTTTACCCTGGATTTTTATTTTTATAGAGCTTAGAAAAAAATCTAATCAGTGGTGGTATAAAATTTTTAGTATTTTTATATTTTCTAGTTTAATTTTATCTCATCCAGTATCTTTAGTAGTGGCTGGGCCGCTTATTTTAATTTGGTTGTTTTTTGATGGTTTCTATTTTGAATTAAAAAATTGGAAAAAAAATAATTATGCAATTAAATTTTTATTTAATGGTTTTTTGAGTTTAGGAATAACAGCTTTTTATTGGCTGCCTTTTATTTTTGAGAAAAAATATATTGTTATTGATGGTCACAACATAATTAATAACTTTTCTAATAGATTTTTACCAGTCAAACAATTACTATTTTCTAGATGGGGTCATGGTGGAGCTGATATAAGTATTCCTAATGATGTTTTTCCAGCTACTCTTGGTTTATCTATTTTAGTCATTTTATTTTATTCATTAATAAAATTAATTAAATTCTTGAAAAAAGAGAATTCAATAAAAAAATACAAGGATGTTATTTTTTGGTTAGTAGTTTTCTTTTTATCAGTATTTTTAATGTTACCAATCTCTAAAAAAGTTTGGAATTTTTCAAAAGTTCTTCCATATCTTCAATATCCATGGCGTTTATTATGGGTAAGCACTTTTTCTGGAATAATGATTTTAAATTCATGGAAAAAAATAAATAAATTTATTTTGTATATTATATTGGTAATAGTTTTACATCATTCTATTTTTTACACCAATCCAGTTGGTTATATTAGTAATTCAAATCATGATTGGTTGGAGTATTTTGGAACATCTACATCAGATAATGAGCTGAAAGCAAAATGGTTTGATGAGCATAAAAACATAGGTATTACCGAGAAAATTGTATTAAACCCTCCAAGTTCAAATCAAAAAATAGATATTAGTTCATGGAACGGCTCAGAAATGGTTTATGAAATAGAAACTGATAGTTCTACTAATGTTTTACAAAAAACTATGTATTTCCCTGGATGGGAGGCTGTTGTTGATGGTGAGAAAGTTGATATTAACTATATGAATGAAGAATTCCCAGGAAGAATTAATTTCTCTTTAGAAAAAGGAAAACATAATATAAAAGTTAACTTTACTAATAATACTCCAGCTAGAAAAACAGGTCTTTATTTAACATTGGTTAGTATAATTACTTATATTGTAGTAATTTTATTCTCTTTATTTAAAACTATAAAAAACAATAAAAATCAATGATTTAGGATCATCTAGCTTGGCTTATTGTAAGCACCTTTTCTAGAGGGTACAATGGAAAATACATATGACAAATAAGCTATCTGTTGTTATTAATACTAAAAATGTTTCCAAGACTTTAGAAACAACATTGAAATCTATTGACTTTGCTGATGACATTGTTGTTGTTGATATGGAGAGTACTGATGAAACTCTTTTGATTGCTAAAAAATACACCAAGAGAATTTTTCAACATGAAGATGTTGGCTATGCAGATCCTGCTCGTAATTTTGCTATTTCTAAGGCAAAACATAATTGGATACTGGTGGTAGATGCAGATGAAGTTATTTCAAAAGATTTACAAACAATAATTTTGAGCACTATTTCAGATAAAAATACTGCTGATATTTATCATTTCCCTAGAAAGAACTTTGTTTTCGGGAAATGGATTATGAAGACAGGTTGGTGGCCTGATTATCAACCCCGTCTTTTCAAAAAAGGAGCTGTTTCCTGGCAGGTAGGGGTTCATCGTTTACCAGATATGGTTGGTAAACAAGAAAAATTTCCTGCTGAAGAAAAATATGCTATAGAACATGCTAACTATAAAGACATTTCTCATTTTATAGAAAAACTGAATCACTATACTTCTATTCAAGCAAAAGAACGCTTATTAAAGTCATCTAAAGATGATTTCTCTTCTAGTGAAATGTTCGAGATTTTTGCAAATGAATTGGCAAAGCGTTCTCTAATGATGAATGGTACAGAAGAAGGTTTGCATGGTACTTCGCTCTCATTTTTACAAGCAACTTATGAAGCAGTCATTTATTTGAAACAATGGGGAGAAATGGGATCAAAAGAAACTCAACCAGAGGACTTCGGATTAATACTGCAAAAAATGCAAAAAATATGGAGATATTGGTGGGCTGATTATAGAGTAAGAAACACTTCTGGTTTATCTAATATTTATTGGAAGATAAGAAGAAAATTCAAAATATAGTATTTATTCTTTTTTATTGGAAGTTAGAAAGAAAAGTTTTTTATGAAAAATCTATTTAAAAATAAATTATTTTTATTAGGTTTAATTGTCATATTAGCTTGTTTTCTTAGGTTTTTTAAATTAGGCAGTGTTCCCCTAGAGCTAAATAGAGATGAAGCCTCTCTTGGATATACAGCTTACTCTATTTTAAAAACAGGTCGTGAAGAGCATGGTCAGTTTTGGCCTATTCAAATAGAGTCTTTTGGTGACTGGAAACTTCCTTTATATGTTTATAGCTTGATTCCATTTATAGCTGTTTTTGGTCTAGAAGCTTGGGTTGTTAGATTACCTTCTGCACTAGTCGGGATAGGAATTATTATTGTTAGTCACTTTTTAGTTTTGAGGTTATTTGACAAAACACAGAAAAAAAATTTATTAGCTATTTTAATTCCTTTATTATTAGCTGTTAGCCCATGGCAAATTCATTTTTCTCATGTTGCTTATGAAGCGCACCTTAGTATGTTTTTATTTATTCTGGGTTTATTGGGATTTTTGATTGTTAAGGAGAAATTTTTAAAGTTAAAAATAAGAGATATTCGGTTGTTTAGTTTATCAATGTTATCTTGGGCAGTTACTTTATTGGGTTACCATGCTTATCAGGCTTTTATTCCTTTGTTTTTTATTAGTATGATGTTTTTCTATAGAGATTTTTTGAAAAGATTTTTTACTGACAAAAATGGTAAATATTTTTTCAAAGATTTATTTATTGCTTTGTTACCTTTTATGATAATAGGGTCAGTATTGATAGCTAGTGGAGTTAGTGGAGCTAATAAAACTAAGTTTTCTGGTCTTTCTATATTTAGTCCTCAATCTTATTCTTTGGAAGTTGGTAAAGAACGACAAATGTTGCCAAGTCCTAATCACCCATTTTTTGTATTTGTAATAAATAAATATACTTCTATCGTAAATCAGATAGAAACAAATTTCTTTAATTTAATTTCTCCAGATTTTCTTTTTATTAGAGGTGGTAACAATGGGGCACACAATATTACAGGATATGGTAATTTGTACTCATTTTTATTTTTTGGTCTAGTTGTGGGAATAGTCTCTATTTTTATAAGCTCATCTGAAAGTTTATCTATCTTGGGTATTTGGTTAATAACAGCATCAGTTGCTCCAATGATTACTTTTGCGGCTAATCATACAGTTCGTTTTTCACCAGGATTTATACCTGCAGAGATATTATCTGTTTATGGCTGGTTAGTTATTTTTAATATTTTACGTAAAAAAATATCAGCTAAGTTTTTTAAGATTATATTATCTATTTTCTTTATAGTAGTTTTTTACTTAGTCTATAAATTTTTGGTTACTTATTATTTTATCTTTCCAAGGAGAGACTTAGAGCGTTGGTCATGGCAGATGAAATCAGTAGTTTTTCAGGTTGATGTTTTGAAAGATAACTATGACAAAGTTATTGTTCAAGATGAGCAGAGTTCTCCATACATTTACTTTTTATTTCATCTCAAAGTAGATCCCGAAACTCTATCAGAAAGAATAGAATACTATCCAGTAGATAATGAAGGCTTTAAACACGTAAAGCGTTTTGATAATATTTACTTTGAGAAAATAGATTGGGAAATCAGAAACTATTCTGATGAAAATAGATTATTTGTTGTTTCTAACCAAGAAATACCTGATTATAATAGATTTAATGAAAATTTTTCTTTGATAGAAGTTTTAGAAAATGATAATGTTAAGAAAGAAGTAGAGTTTTGGAGTTATCAGTCTCTTCAGTAAAATAACTCAGTAACCAGTATAATGTAAGGATACTATGGAACACGTCACAACTCTTATTGTTAACTATAATACTCCTAAAGATACAGAGCTCGCTATTCGTTCTGCCGTAAACGCTAGAGCAGATGGCTTCGTACATCAAGTTATAGTGGTCGATAATGGCTCTAAGGAGCCACTTAAATTATCTAAAGATATGGAAAAAGCAGGTGTAGTTCTAATTAGAAGTGCTGCTAATCTTGGTTTTACTGGTGGTAATAATCTAGCTATGAGCCATGCAGTTAAAGAATTTCAGACTGATTATTTTTTCTTATTAAACCCTGATGCAGAAGTAGAAAAAGATGGGGTTCAAAAATTATATGAGGCTATTAAAGATGATCCAAAAGCTGGTATAGCTGTCTCAAAGATATATTTCACTCCTGGACTTGAATATCATAGAAAAAGCTACTCTAGAGCAGAAAAAGGGAAAGTTATTTGGTATGCAGGTGGAAGTATTGATTGGCCCAATTTAGTTGCTGACCATAGAGGAGTTGATGAAGTAGATAGAAAGCAATTTGATCACCAGACAACTTGTGATTTTGCTACAGGTTGTGCTCTTTTTGTAAAAAGAGTAGTCACAGAACATATTGGTATTTTGGATAAAAAATTCTTTTTATATTCTGAAGATGTTGATTTTAGTCTACGAGCCAAAAAAGCTGGTTATAAAATTGTTTTTGTCCCAGAGTCTATTGTTTGGCACATGAATGGAGGCTCTATGCCTGGAGGAGTAGGATCAGGATTTCAACAATATTATCAAACAAGAAATAGACTTTTAATTTCTGCTTTACACGGCAGTTGGAGAAACAAGTTAACTGCTTTGAGATTTGCTTTTAATACTTTTTTTAATGGTTCTGATGCAGAAAGAAAAGGAGTTATGGACTTCTTTTTATTGAGATTTGGAAAACAATCAGTCGTATAACTTATTAAGTTGTAACTTTAGGTTTTAGAGATAATCATGGATAAGAAAAAGATGAAAATATCAGCAATTATTTTGGCAAAAGATGAATCATCAATGATAGAGGGTTGTATTAATTCTCTTGATTGGTGTGATGAGATTTTATTGGTTGATAATGGATCATCAGATGATACTGTCATTAAAGCTGAAAACCTCGGTGCCAGAGTGATTAGTTTTTCTCATCCTTCTTTTGCTAGAAAAAGAAACGAAGGTTTAAAACACGCTACTGGTGACTGGATTTTTTATATTGATGCAGATGAAAGGGTTACTCCTACTTTTGCCAAAGAAATTTTGGTTCATATAGAGACTGGTGAGGCTACTGTTTTAGAATCTCAAAGAAAAAACTATTGTTATGGCTTTCCTTTCTCTTATGGAGGCTGGCAAGATGATTTTGTAACTAGAATTTTCAAAAAAGAATCTCTCAAAGAATGGACAGGTAAAATTCATGAGAGCCCTGTTTATGAAGGAACAGTTGTAAAACTTCATTCTTCACTAATACATTTAACTCACAGAAGTACGGAAGATAACCTTAGAAAATCTGCAGACTGGACAAAACTGGAGGCAGACCTTTTATATAAAGCTGGAGAAAAACCAGTTAATCTTTTTACATTGGTTCGTAAAGGAGTAATGGAGTTTTTTAGAAGAGTTGTTTTGAAAAAAGGATACAAAGATGGAATGCCTGGAGTTATAGAAGGAGTTGTTCAAGGAATAAATAGAATGATTATTTATATCCAGGTTTGGGAGTTACAACAAAAACCTTCTTTATCAGATAGATACTCTAAAAAAGAAACAGAGATTAAAAATCTTTGGAAAAAAGAGAAAAACATTTAAAGTTATGAAAACCTGCCTTTATTCTCCATATTTTCCCAAACATGTTGGTGGTGGAGAAAAGTATTTCTTGGATGTAGCTAGAGCTCTTTCTAGATATGGAGATGTTTCATTGGCTATTCCTAATGATCAGCCAGATTCCTCTGAAAAAATTTATGATAGATATGAAAAATTTCTAGGAAAAAGCATAGAAGACTTCTCTTTAATAAAATCTCCACTTGGGTCATCTGCTTCTTTTATAAAAAAATTACTATGGACTCGTCAATTTGATTTATTATATTCATTTACTGATGGGAGTCTTTTCCCAAGTTTTGCCAAAAAAAATATTTTACATATTCAAACTCCATTGAAAAGAGAACCAGCTTCTTTTATAGAAAAATGTAAGATTGCTTCTTGGAGTTTTATTAATACAAATTCTGAGTTTACAAAAAATGTTGTAGAAAAATTCTGGAAAATAAAAGTAAATGCGGTACACCATCCAATGGTTGATGTTCTGGAAATAGAGAATCTACAAAAAACCATAAAAAAAGAAAAAGTTATTCTTCATGTTGGTAGATTTTTTAGGCAACTTCATAGTAAAAGACAAGATGTTTTGGTAGATTTTTTTGCAGAACTAATTAAGAAAGATCCAGATAACTCAAAGGATTGGAAACTAGTTTTGATTGGATCTGTTGAGGATCAAGATTATGCTGCAGAAGTTCTGAAAAAAGCTCAAGGATTACCTATAGAGATTATCCATTCTGTTAGTAGGCCTGAACTCAATGAGTGGTATGCAAAAGCAAGTATTTACTGGCATGCGACTGGTTTTGGAGTTGATGAACTAGATTACCCAGAAAAAATGGAGCATTTTGGAATTTCTACAGGAGAAGCAATGGCTGGAGGAGCAGTTCCTGTAGTTATTAATGCAGGAGGACAACCAGAAGTACTAGGAAAGAATCTTGAAAAATGGCTTTGGAAGGATATGGATTCTTGTCTTGAAAAGACTTTAGAACTTATGAATAATGAAAGTAAGAGAAATGAATGGAGCTTAAAATCAGCACAACAAGTTCATAATTTTGATCAAGAACATTTTGAAAAAAATATAGATAAAATGATGAATCAGCTAGGTTTAAAAAAAATATAATTTGAAAAAATTTAAACAAGGAAACAAAATGAAAAAAAATAGACCAGGTATTTCAGCGATAATCCCTTCTTATAAAGGTAGACAGTTAATGGAAAAATATCTGCCTGCTTTATTTGATAATTTGGAAAATGGCGATGAACTAATTGTGGTAGAAGATACTGGCCCAGATGATACAGTTCCTTGGATGAAAAAAGAGTTTTCTATGAAGAGTATTCAAGCACCTTTTGCAGGAGTAGATACTTACAAAGGAATATTTTCTAAAAATAATAAAAAAATAGATGTGGTTTTACTATATAACCAAAAAAATCAGCGTTTTGGTGTTACTTCCAATAGAGGAGTAGAGGCAGCAAAACATGATTTAATTTTTCTAGTTAATAATGATGTTGCTCCTCACAAAGATTGTGTGAAGTATTTAGTTCCTTATTTTGAAGATACCTCTGTTTTTGCTGTTGGGCCTTTGGAGATAGAACATGGAGAGAGGAAAGGTAAGAATAAGCTGTGGTTTGAGCGAGGAATGTTTATTCATTCTGCAGCAGACCTCAAAAGTGGACCTACTGCCTGGGTAAGTGGTGGAAGTGGTTTATTTGATAAAAAGAAATGGTTAGAAATTGGTGGTTTTGATAAATTATATTATCCAGCTTATTGGGAGGATATTGATCTTTCTTATCAAGCCAGAAAAAGAGGTTGGAAAGTATTGTTTGAAGAAAAAGCGGTAGTAGATCACAATCATGAAACAACTAATGTGAGTGTTTTTGGTAAACGAAAAATGGATCAAATGAGTTGGAAAAATGGTTGTAAGTTTGCTTGGAAAAATAGTAATTTTTGGCAAAAGGTGTCATTCATTTTATGGAAGCCTTATTGGTTATTAGTGCGTAACTCATGAAAAAATTAAAAACCTTTAGCTGTTCATTTTCTCCACGTCAGTTTTTTTGGACGAGCTTAGGTATTTTATTATTGGCAACTTTATTAAGATTCTATCAATTGGGAAATATTCCACATGGAATGACTTGGGATGAAGCAGCTATTGGTTACAACGGATATGCTGTTTTTACTACTCGTCGGGATGAATGGTTAAAAAGACTACCTATTTCTTTTTGGTCTTTTGGTGATTACAAAGCTCCGCTAGCTATTTATATTAATGGATTTTCTACTTTTATTTTTGGGATGAATCTCTTTGCAGTAAGATTTCCTTTTGCAGTAGCTGGAGTTTTGGCAATATTAGGAATGATTCTGTTTTTAAGAAGTTTTTTGGAGGATATAGAACAGCTGTCGCCATCAAAAGCACGGTTTTGGGCAGTTGTAGGAGGTGGTTTTTTGATGCTTTCTCCTTGGCATTTACATTACTCTAGAGCTGGATTTGAATCTGGTATGGCTTTATCTTTTGTGGTTTGGGGGTTATATTTCTGGCAAAAATTTTGGGGGAAATTCACTAATATTAGAAATTATAATGAAAATGAAAAATATGTTGGTTGGTGGTTAGTTTTTTCTGTGATTAGTTTTATAGCTTCTATTTATACTTACCACAGTGCAAAAATAATGGTGCCTATTTTGGGATTAGTTTTATTATGGCAACGAAGATTACAGTTAAAAAAAGTTATTAAAGAAATAAGTATTTCTAGTGTACTAGGTGGATTACTTTTATTGCCATTTTTATATGATTCTTTTTTTGGTAAAGGATTAGAAAGAGCTGGAACTTTAATTTTTTCTCAGGGATTAAGTTTTGTAGAATTAATAAAAACAATAGGTTTACAAACATTAGCTCACCTAGACCCAAGATTTATATTTTTGGGAAAGACAACAACCTTGCGTCATGGAGATGGCCAGTGGGGAGTTCTATTGTTCACTACAGGTATAGTTTGTTTATATGCAATAGTTTTTTTCTTAAAAAAGAGATTAAGTAAAAGAAAAAATGATTTAGAAATCAATGGTTTTAATAAATTATTTTCTTTATCTTTACTATTAATAGCGACTGGTTTATTACCGGCCATCATTGGAACTGAAGTACCCCATAGCAATAGAAGCTTATTAGCTCTTCCTGGATTTATTTTATTGGCAATTACTGGATTACAATTAATTAGTAAAATATCCAGTGAAGTCATAAAGAGATCTCTACTAGGAACTTTATTGCTAATTCATCTGGTAATTTTTTCTAATTATCTTCATGACTATTATTATAATTTCTCAAGAGAAAGTGCTGCTTCTTTTCAAGATGGATATTTAGAAGCTTTTGAGTATGTTATTCCTTATGAAAAAGGTCTTAATGATAAACCTATAGTAGATAAAATTATTTTTACTAGTGATTATGGCCAGCCATATATTTATGCATTATTTGCAAGAAAAACTAACCCTATTTGGTATCAAGGTGGGTCATTAATTAAGTATGAATTTAAAGATGAAGTAACGATTGGGGACTTAGAACGAAAGAACACAATAGTCGTGGCAAGTAATGAAGATGAACTTCTTAGTAAAAATGATCAGGCAGATCATATTGTTTATGGGAGTGATGGTAGTATTAGATTTAGAATTTACTTAAACTTAGAAAGATAATCTTAAGGTGATTTTATTTTACTAGTTTTAGTCAAAAGGTAAGTATAAATTATGAAAAAATATTGGTTTAGCTTAGCTATAATTTTAATCTCTATCTTTGCTTTCTCTGTTCGTCTTTATAAGGTAACAGAATCACCACCCTCCCCATATTGGGAAGAAGTTGCCCTGGGATATGATGCTTATTCAATATTAAAGACTGGTAAAGATCATCATGGTAATCCATGGCCTTTAGTTGCTTTTGAATCATTTGGTGATTGGAAACCTACTGGATATTTTTATGCTTTAGTTCCTTTTATTGCTTTATTTGATCTTTCTGTACTAGCTATCAGATTACCTTCTGTATTTGCTGGGACAGGAATTGTTTTTGGATTGGGTTGGATAATATGGCTTTGGACAGATAATCTAACAAAAAAACAGAGATTTTGGCTATCATTAATGGGAATGATGTTAGCAAGTATTTCTCCTTGGTTAATTCAGTTTTCTAGAGCTGGCTGGGAGGTAAATCTGGCTACTTTCTTGATAGTGATGGGAATTGGCAGTGGATGGGCTAGTGTAAAAAGAAAAGAGAAACAAAGTTCTCTATTCTATATATTTATATCTGTTCTATTTTTTGTGGCGTCTATGTACAGCTATCACAGTGCCAGGGTTATTGCCCCTGTTTTAGGATTATTTCTGGGATTAAGGTATTTATTATTTACTTCCAAAGAAGGTTGGGATAAAACAATAAAACAATCTCTAATATTAGGTGGATTTGTGATAATTCTATTATCTCCATTTATTAAAGCTTGGGGATCTCCAGTTCTTAGTCAACGAATGGCTGAGACCACAATTTTTTCTGACATAGGTATTATTGAAGAAAGTAATACTGCAAAAGAGCTACATAATAATGCCTGGTGGACAAAGTTTGTTTATCACCGTTTCTTCTTTTATGGAGAAGTATTAGCTTCTCAGTTTTTTGTTCATTTTAGACCAGATTTTTTGTTTGTTACTGGTGATAGTATTGCTCGTCATTCTTCTCAATATTTTGGTTTATTTTATCCATTTGAAATATTGTTTATGTTAGTTGGCTTTTTCTATGTGATAAAAAAATTCAGTAAAGAAAAACAGGCATTTTTATTGTTATGGATAATAATTGGAGTTTTACCTGCAGCTATCTCGAGACCCGCCCCACATGCCCTCAGAATTTTACCAATGGCTCCTAGCTTATTATTACTAGTGGTTTTGGGTTTGTGGCAAAGCTATAGATTTATTGCAGAAGATTTTCCATGTCTATTTTATAAATTAAAAAACTTTAGAAAAAATGTTTTATTTATTGGTATTATTACTTTATATATTCTAAGTTTCTGTTCTTTTTATAGACATCTATTATTTGTCTATCCACAACATTTTGCTGGAGAATGGCAAGCTGGTTATGAAAAAATGATAAAAAAGGTAGTTGCTTTGCAAAAAGAGAATCCGGAGTTACCTGTGTATATCACTAGAGAGCAGGGAAGACCGGCTATGTATTATTGGTTTTATACAAAGACAGATCCCAAAGATGTTCAGAAGGCAAATGATTTGGTGAAAAAAGATCAGGGTGAGTATCTAGAGTTTGAGAATATTAAGTTTATTAATACTGTTGGAGAGATAATAGAAAGTTCTTTTACTTTAGCTGATTTTGAGGAAGTGTGGCAGGTAGAGGTTTTAGAAAAATAATTTATTAAGTTATTGATATAAGTAAAATGAGCGAGGTTGAAGCCTCGCTCATTAGGGTTTATGGTTGCTTAGCTGGTAGCAAGACTTGTGATTGTCTGAAAATTTCTTTCTTTTTTGTTTATATCCAGAAATCCTCTCGGAAGAGCCCAGAAACAATGAATTACCTTTTTATCATCTTCTCCGGTAACACCGGAATAAGACATCTCAAATATTGTTTCAGGAACAGGTATTTCTTGGAGCTCAATCCAATCATAAAAAATGATTTTTTTGTTTCTCCAGACACCATGTCTTCCTGGCTTACTAAGATGTTTTTTTATTTTCTCAGCAATATCTTCATCACAAACCATGAAGATAGTCTTTTTATGGGTATCAGCAAGAGCAGCAATAAATACTAGAACTTCTAGATTAGGGATTGGATCTTCATCCATTTCCATACCCATAGCTTCAGCAACCAATTTTTTAGTTATTTCCATTTTTTTCTCCTTTTCAGGATATCCTGCTTTAGGAAACCTGAACTAGTGGATTAAACTAAAAATCTAACATTAATTATACCACATATTATAGGATAGTTAAAGTTTTATTATTTTTTTTGATATAAAAAGATATATAATAAATATACTTATAATAGACAATTAGGCATAAGCTAATGAAACAAATTGAGCGAAATACCAGAAATTTAGTAGAAGACCTTTTTGATAAACAAATGAAGGAAAATATTCTTCAATATCTCTTTTGGGTAACAATGACAGAAAGTCTTCAGGCAGTTATTGATTTTATTGACTTTTTAAAAATCCCTGATGTCGAAAATATTTTAAGAGAAATGAATAACAGATTATTTACTGAAGTAATTGATATATCTCATGGTATGAAAAGAAAAGCAGAGCTTTTGGAATTATAAGAACAATAATTAAAGAAAGAAAATATGTCTTTTGCATCAAATCTAGAATTAGCAAAAACACTTACAAAAAAAAGTTGAACCTTTTATTGAAAAACTAAAAGAGACTGGGCTAGAGAGTCAGGCAACAAAAATTTTAGAAAATATTGCAAAATTGGAATCAACTGATGAAGTAGCAGATGCTATAGTTTCACTTTATTTACTTTTACAAATGGAGATATTTAATGAAATAGATAAAGCTGAAGATGAAGCTTCTGAGGCTCTAACTTATCTATATGGCTTAATGTTCGATACACATTCAATTTTTGTTCAAGAATATTTATCTAGTCCTGCTCATATCATTAATCATTTAATAAGAGAAGTTGTCTTAGACAATAATTCTTAACGCTTCCCTCAAACAGATCATATCGGTATAATCAACCAACCTATGATCGCAGATAAAATTCAAAAACAATTGAAAAAAGTTCTTTTAGAACTTGGTATTGATAATCCCAAGGTTCAGTTAGAGCATCCAGCAGATGAAACTCATGGTGACTGGAGTACTAATATTGCTTTGCAATATCATAAACAGATCGATGATTTTTCTAATCCTAGAGAGTTAGCTGAAGCAGTTATAGAAAAACTAAAACCATTTTCTGAGGAAACTCATGAAATTTATAAGCTTTCTATAGCTGGCCCTGGTTTTATTAACTTTAGATTGGCCAAAGAATACTTCAGAACCAGAATCATTAAAATGGCTGAGATGAACTCACCTGATTTTTTCGCTGAATATATTAATAAAAATAAAGACAAAAAAGTCATAGTTGAGTATTCTTCACCAAATATTGCCAAACCATTTACAGTAGGTCATCTAAGATCCACTATTATTGGTGATGCTGTGGCCAATCTTTATGAAGTTCTTGGTTGGCAGGTTTATAGAGATAATCATTTGGGAGACTGGGGAACACAGTTTGGTAAATTGATTTATGCAATTAAAACTTGGGGTGATAGAGAAGAAATTTCTGAATCAAAAAACCCTATTAAAGATCTTGTAAAACTATATATAAAATTTCATGAAGAAGCAGAAGAAAAACCAGAGATAGAAGATATTGGTAGATCATGGTTCAGGAAACTAGAAGAAGGTGATGATGAAGCTAGAAGCTTATGGAATTGGTGTATAGAGCTTTCCTGGAAAGAATTCAGAGGTATTTATGGTGAACTAGGAATTTCTTTTACAGAGAATAACGGTAGAGGATATGGTGAATCTTTTTTTGAAGATAAGATGAGTGAAGTAGTAAGTCTTTTGGAAGAAAAATTAACCCCAGAAGATGCTGTTAAAAATGGGGCTCATTATGCAGAAGGAGATAATGGGGCCAAATTAATCTTTTTTGAAGATGAAAAATATCCGCCAATGATGCTTATGAAGAAAGATGGGGCTACTTTGTACTCCACCAGAGATTTTGCAACAGATTATTTTAGATTGGCTCAATATGATAATCCAGATCTGATAGTTAATGAAGTTGGAGCAGAACAAAGCTTGTATTTTGAACAACTTTATAAAGTAGAACAAATAATGGGTTGGTATAAACCAGGGCAAAGAGTTCATGTAAAACATGGTTTATATCGTTTTAAAGATAAAAAAATGTCTACTAGAAGAGGTAATGTAATTTGGTTGGAAGATGTTATTGCAGAAGCAAAAAAACGAGCAGAGGCTCTTTCCCCAGATAAAAAACATATTGCTCATGTAGTGGCCATAGGTGCCTTGAAATGGAATGATCTAAAAAGTGAAACTACTAGAGATATTATTTTTGATTGGGATGATCTTCTTAGTATGAAGGGAAATTCTGGGCCATATATTCAATATGCTACTGTCAGGGCAAAAAGTGTCTTGAGAAAAGCAGCTTTAGAAGAATTTTACCCAGGATTTGGAGATGATTCCTGGAAACTAGATAAAGATGAAATGAGTTTGGTAAGACATTTGGATCGTTTTACAGAGGTTGTAGAACAAGCTGCTAAAGAGTTTGCCCCTCATCATCTAGCAACTTATTTATTTGAGTTAGCTCAACGATTTAATGGTTTTTATAATACTCATCCTATTATTAATGCAGAAAACTCTGATGCCAGAGAAAGACGTTGTACTTTAACTCAAGTTGCGGCCAAGGTATTAGAGTATGGTCTTTCTTTACTTGGAATTCAAACACCAGAGGAAATGTAGCTCAATTTTTGTTATTATAGAGTCATGAAGAAATGGCTTGTTTTTCTAAGTATTTTAATTGTTAGTGTAGCTGTATTTCTTCGTTTTTTTCGTCTAGGAGAAGTTCCTGTTTCACTTTATTGGGATGAGATAGCAATGTTGGTTGATGCTAGATCTGTAGCAGAAACGGCTCTCGATATGCATGGCAACTCTATGTGGCAAGCTATTTTCCCTTCTTATGGTGACTACAAGTTGCCTGTTTATATTTGGTTTGCGAGTCTTAGTGTGAAATTATTTGGAGCTAGTGAGTGGTCTTTGAGATTGCCTAGTGCTATTGCTGGAGTAAGTACTGTAATCATGGGATTTTTACTGGCAAAAGAGCTATTTAATTCTTCTTTTATTAATTTAAATCTTGGCTTAAAAAAATCTGAAACTAAAAAAACAGCTAATCTTCAAAAAATATTTTTTGCTCTTTTAGTTGCTGGAGTGATTGCTATTTCTCCATGGTCTGTAATGTTTTCTAGAACGGCTTTTGAAGGTCATCTAGCTCAATTCTTTGTTTCTCTCAGTGTTTTATTTATTCTGAAGCAAAAAAAACATTGGAGTTGGGGATTACTGGCTACATTTTTTGGTAGTCTGGCAACTTATACCTATTTTTCTGTTCGTTTTCTCTGGCCTGTATTGTTTGTAATGACAACTTTATTATTTGTTTGGCAAAATCGCAAAGAATCTATCTTTAAGAAAATTATTTTATTATTAATTTTACCTTTGAGTTTATATTTTATTAGTTTACAACCAATGTTAAAATCTCCTCTTTATGCAGCTAGTAATCAGTTTCGTCTAAGCACTGTTTCTATCTTGAACATGGAGAATTGGCCGGTAGTAGCTAATAAATACAAACTTCAGGCTGGAAATAACCTTTTGGATAAAGTTACTTATCATCCTTATGTATTAATGGGACGAGAGTTAGTAAAAAATTACTCTGACAATATGTCTTTTGATTTCTTATTTTTTAGTGGTGATGACAACCTTCGTCATGGAACAGGAAATCATGGTTTATTCTTATGGATTTTTATACCAAGTTTTATTTATGGTTGGTACACACTTTTTCAGAAACATTGGAAACAAGGTTTGTTATTATTAGTGTGGTGGATATTTGCTTTATTACCAGCTTCAGTACCAGAAACAACTCCGCATGCTCTCAGATCACTTAATGCTTTGATGCCTTTATCTTTGTTAATAGGATGGGGAAGTTACAGGTTGTTTTTTGATTTAAATAAAATAAATATTTTTAAGAAAAAAATAAACGGAAAATTAAATAAATTATATTTAATATTTTTGGCTGGAATAATTATTGTAATAGGAGCAGTTGTTTATGACTTTTCTTTTTACTTATTTAATAAGTGTCCAGCTACTTCTGCCTCGAGTTGGCAGGATGGCTATAAAGAAGTAGCTAGTATTATTTGGCAAGAGAAAGAGGGGAGAGATACCGTTTTTGTACAACCTTTTGATAGTAGATTTCATTTATGGGTGATGGGCTATCAAATGCCTGTCTCAGAATTTTCAGAAACCAAATTCGAGAACTGGGTACCTAGTAAACTGAGTAAAAACATTGTTTTTGAACCATTTGATTGGGCCAAAGTACTGACTATGGAACCAAAAGTAGTTTTAGCAGGAAAAAAAGAAGAAATTGATCTTCAACTAGAACTATCACCAGTTCAACCAACTTGGTATAAAGAGGTGAAAACTGCGGATGGAGATACTCCTTTTGTAGTTATTTATTTTGAAAAATAGAAGATCACTTAGAGATTACTTTAAGATAATCTTTGAAGAAAAATTTTAAAAACTAATATATGAAAATAATTAAAGTAAAATAAAAAATAAAATGCGAAAAAATTTAAAAAATCATTGGTTACTAATATTAGCTATTTTACTAGGATTTTTATTGAGATTCTGGAGAGTGGGATCTTTACCAGTTATCCTTAATCGTGATGAAGCAGCCTTGGCTTACAATGCTTATTTACTTAGTGAAACAGGCAAAGATGAATGGGGAAGAAGTTGGCCTATCTCACTAGAATCATTTGGAGATTATAAACTCCCAGGATATGTCTGGGTTTTAGTTTCTTTATTTGAGGTTTTTACACCAACAGATACTATTGTCAGATTACCGTCTGTTATATCCGGAACATTATTAATTTTAGTTACTTTTCTTTGGATAAGGTCACTCAAAATTCCCAAAAAGTTTGCAATACTTGGTGCTTGGTTAGTAGCTTTATTACCAGTTTCTATTTTCTATTCTAGAATGGCCTATGAAGCCAATGTTGGTTTGACATTAATGGTGGCTGCTTTGTGGCTTATTACAGATTTAAAAAGCAAATGGAACTTCAAAAGAATATCTTTATTATTTTTAATATTGTTGTTTGGTATTTTTACTTATAATACTCCTTGGCTTCTATTACCTTTTTTTGCTGGATATACATTTTTACTTTTTCCTTATAAAAAAAGAAAGAAATCTTTACTTTTAATAGGCATGATGGGAGTTATTTTTCTTGTAGGAGTTAAAGTATTTTTATCACTGACTGCCCAGAAAAGTGGTATTACTATTTTTAGTGATGAGACTATCTGGAGCGAATGGATTAATTATAGAGAAAATCTTGATCCTCGTTGGTTATGGTTATTGGGAAGTAAATATGCTTATTGGTTGGGTTTGATTTGGCAACGGTTTTGGCAATCTTTTACACCAGATTTTTTAGTAACTCATGGAGACAATCATTCTTGGCACAGTTTGCCTACCTGGGGGCATCTCAGTTGGTTAGTTTATGGGGCAGGTTGGATTGGTTTGGTTAACTCGTTAAAGAGAATTATAGTCTCATTAAAATTACTAAAAAAATCTGCAAAGAAAAAATTAGAATTCAAGCAAGAGATTGCTTTAGTATTTTTACTTTTCACAAGTATCTCAGCCTCGGTTATTACAGTAGATTCTCCTCATGCAACTAGAAGTTTATTGTTCTTTATAATTTGGGTAGTTTTTGCAGTCAAAGGACTAGAGTGGTTATATAAGTTAAAAATTTGGCAAACAAAAAAAGTATTTTGGTTTGTAGTAATTTCAATAATGTTTTTGGAAACTATTTGGCATAGTCATCAACTTTTTAATACCTATCCTAAAAATCAGGAAATGTTTCAGCCAGGATATGATTCAATGATTCAGTTTATAGATAAAAAAAGCTCTGGAAAGCCAGTGGCTATTGTTGATCCGTCTGGATATAGCTATATTTTAACTGCTTGGTACTTAAAGATGTCTCCAGAGACTTATTTTTCAACTAATGTTAGACAGTTGCCAGATAAAATTGGTTTTAGGTATGGAGAACAAGTAGCTAACTTCCATTTTATAGCTTCTCCTGACGATGCCTCCGAAACAGAGGAAATTTTGTTACAATGGAGATCAGATAATAATGGTTGGCGAATTTACGGATTAAATTAAAAAATTAGTTTATTTAAATAATAAATATGAAAAAAATATCGATAGCTTTGGCTACATACAATGAAGAAAAAAATCTAGCAATGTGTCTAGGTTCTGTAGTTGATTGGAGTGATGAAATCATTATTGCTGATGGTAGTTCTACAGATAAAACTGTAAAAATAGCCAAAGACTACAAAGCTAAAATCATAAAAACTACCAATAAGCCTAATTTCCATATTAATAAACAAATGGCTATGGATGCAGCTACTGGTGACATAGTTTTACAACTAGATGCAGATGAAGTGGTGGATGAAGATCTAAAAAAGTTTATTTTGAAACTAACAAAGTTCTCTGACTTAACACATTTAGAAGAATCAGCTTGGTGGGTTCCACGTAAAAATTTATTTCTTGGTAAATGGCTCAAAAAAGGAGGACAGTACCCTGATCCAGTAATCAGACTATATCTGGCTGGAAAGGCACATTTACCTCAAAAAGACGTTCATGAACAGATGGAAGTAGATGGAAAAGTAGGGTGGGCTGGAGGTCATTTACTGCATTACTCTAATCCTTCTTTTGCTGATTACATGCGTAAATTCAATACTTATACTTCTTTTAAAGCTCAGCAATGGTTTGATCAAAATAAGAAGGTTAGTTTCTTTGGGGCTTTAAATAATCTAATAATTTTACCTTTCTGGACTTTTATAAAACTTTATCTAAGACATAGAGGATATGTAGATGGTTATCCAGGATTTGTGTTTGCTCTAATGAGTGGTATGCACTTTACCGTTTCATATCTCAAACTGTGGGAGCTCCAGCAAAAATCATGAAAGTATTAATAGATGTTAGACCTCTTTCTTCTGGACATGCTGTCCGGGGAGTAGGGATGTATACCAGATTTTTGACTGAAGCTTTAGAAAAGAAAAAGAAAGTAGGGGAGTTTGAGATTTATCGTTCTGGTCTGGAGGATCTTCCTAAAGCAGATATTATTCATTATCCATTTTTTGATTTATTTTTTACAACACTCCCCTTCCGTAGAAAGGGGAGAACAGTGGTTACTATTCATGATGTGATTCCACTTCTTTTTCCAAAACAATATCCTTCAGGTAAAAAAGGTAAATTATCCTTTATTAGACAAAAACTAGCTCTGAAAACAGTTGATGTAATTTTGACTGATTCTGAAGCTTCCAAGAAAGATATTATCTTTTACTTGGGTGTACCAGCAGAGAAAGTAAAAGTAGTTTATCTAGCTGCCAATCCTTTTCTGCATCCAGTTAATGATCATAAGGCAGAAACAATTCGTAAGAAGTTAAATCTACCCAAAACATATGTCTTGTATGTGGGGGACATTAATTATAATAAAAATGTTCCACAATTAATCAAAGCACTCAAGTATTTACCAAGACATGTTAATCTTGTTTGTGTAGGTAGAAATTTTATGCCGCAGGAAATTCCAGAATGGAAAGCTATTGAAGCACAACTGGCTCTTTCTAATGTAGAAAATAGAGTTACTTTTATGCCTAATATCTTATCTGATGATTATGAAACTCTAGCTGCTGTTTATTCTGGGTCACTCACTTATTTACAACCATCTTTATATGAAGGTTTTGGATTGCCACTACTAGAAGCTATGCGATGTAATACTCCTGTAATTAGTGCCAAGAATTCTTCTCTAAAAGAAGTTGGGGGAGATGTTGTTATATATTCTGGTACTACTGCAGAAGAATTTGCAGAAAAAATAGAAATGATTTTGGAAATGCCTGCAAGTAAAAGAAAAGAAATGATAGAAAAAGCGAATAAATGGGAGAAGAAGTTCTCTTGGGATAAAACAGCTAAAGAAACATTAGAAGTTTATAAATCACTGGTTTAAAAGAATATGAATTTAATAAAAAATTATCTTTGTAAAAAAATACCTTTTGTTAATAGGTCACTTAAGATCTTGAGGTTATTTATTTTTTTAATTTTGGTAGGACTTCCCTTTTTTGCTTTAATAAAACCTTACTTTCATAGTGGAGTGCCATATACTCATGATGGAGAAAACCATTTGGCTAGATTTGCCAACTATAAAGTTGCTCTAAAAGAAGGCCAATTCCCACCACGCTTTGCACCTAATCTTAATAATCATTATGGCTATCCTGTTTTTAACTATAACTATCCACTAGCTAATATTTTATCTGTGCCGATGAGTGCTGTGGGAATTTCTTATGAAATAACCTTCAAGCTGTTAATGATTACGGCATTAGTAATAGGAGCCTTTGGCGTGTCAGCTTGGTTAAAAGCCTTGAATTTTAAAAACAGATCTATTCGTTTCCTGAGTATAGCGAGTTTACTATTAGCTCCATTTACAGTGAATCTTGTTTATGTCAGAGGAAGTATCGGAGAGATCTGGGCTTTGGCTTTATTCCCATGGCTATTATGGTTATCTCACGAGATTAAAGAAAAGAAGAAAGTAAGTTGGTTAGCAAGTATAACTATTTTAACGTCATTTCTATTAGCTCATAATGTCTCTGTTTTATTTGGTGGAATAGTCTGGGGTATTTATACTTTAATTATCTTCCAAAAAGAAAAATCAGCTTGGAAATTATTACTTCAGAGAGGATCCATTTCTTTGGGAATGAGTTTATGGTTCTGGTTACCAGCAATGATGGAAAAAAACCAAATAATTCTAGATAATTCTGGTCTTTCCAATCAGTTTTCAAATCATTTTGTGGGACTTCTACAGCTCATTACAGCTCCTCTGAAGTTTGGTTATTCTTATACATCTCCAGTAGATACAATCAGTATGGCTGTTGGCCTAAGTGGATTTATAGCTTTGATTTTGGGAACAGTTATTCTTCTAAAAAGAAAAGTTGTTGTTTTAAAATCAAAACAAGCTTGGGTTTTATTAATTCTTTCTTGGATAATGTTTATTTTTCAAACCCAAATTACTGGGAATATTTGGCGAATAATTCCGTTAGTTCAATTTATTCAGTTTCCTTGGAGATTGAGTCTTTATTTTACTATCTTGATTTTACCGGTACTGGCAATGGTGATGAATTATCATTCTAGTTTCAAAAAAATATTAACAGCAGTCTTAATCATGCAGTTAATAGCGGTAATGAGATTTTCTCCGGCAGATTATTTCCATCGCAACACAATTGATTACGATTTATTTACTCAAAGCACTAGTACTGCTAATGAGAATCTACCAAAGACTTTTACATATAAAAACATTGCTGATTGGGCTCCAGAGCCTAGTGTTTTACAAGGTCAGGCTTCAATATCAGTGACTAGCTGGACTGGGAGTAAAAGAGCTTATTCTGTAGATGCTAGTGAACAAACACTGTTAGTAGAACCAACCATGTATTTCCTGGGTTGGGAGACATTAGCAAACCATAGCGAGGTTATCTATGCAGATATGAAAGAGACTGACGGTAGAATTGGATATTGGCTAGAACCTGGTGAGTATGAAATTGTTTCCCAATTTACTCAAAAAACTTGGCCTAGATTAGTGGGTAACAGTATTAGTGTGATCAGTGCAGCTATTGCTTCTTGGTTTATTGTTCATGAAATAGCAAAATTCAAGATAAAAAAATAAAAGTGAAAAATACTCCTTATAAAAAACTATTTTTTGTTACAGTAATTTGGCGATTTATTCTTTTATTAGTGGGGTATCTAGCTGATTCTTTTATTGTTTATGCCCCAAGCTTTCCTCATTACACAATAATGCTTGCCTCGATGAATTTACCTCGTTGGCTATATTCTTGGGGTAATTTTGATGGAGTTCATTACTTAACGATAGTTTCTGAAGGATATTTTGGAACTGGTCTGATCCAAGCTTTCTTTCCTGTTTTTCCTGGATTAATAACTATTTTCAAGAAATTTTTTCAGATCACTGGTTTATCTTCAGTAATACCAGGATTGTTTTTAGTAATGTTTTTTATATTCCAGCTAATAGTTGCTTATGGAGTAGTTTTATTATTATTTACTTTTGTCAAAGATTTATTAAGAAAAACTAATAAACAAGCTTGGTGGACAGTGATTGCATTTTTAAGTTTTCCTACAAGTTTATTTTTTGGAGCTTTATATAATGAAGGCCTTTTTCTATTACTAGTGCTAGGAAGTTTCTGGGCAGCACATCATAAAAAATGGTGGTTAGCTGGGGTACTAGGGATGATAATTTCTGCTACTAGAGTAGTTGGTCTGGCTATCTGGCCGGCTTTATTACTGGAGCTATGGCTTTCTGTAAATAAAATAAAAAAACTGACTGATCTACAAAAGAACATAAAAATTAAAAAACTTTTAGAATTTATCAAAAAAGAATCGAGAAACATAACTGTAGTAAGTCTGACTTTACTAGGTCTTGGAAGTTATATGTTTTATCTGTGGAGAGTCTTTGGTGATCCATTGTACTTCTTTCATCTTCAAAGTGAGTTCGGGGCGGGGAGACAAGAAGGAATTATTTTACTTCCTCAAGTTATTTGGAGATACATAAAAATCTTTATGACAGTCCCCCATGATTGGAAGTTTTTTAGCTTTATTCAAGAGTTTATATTTTCATTAGTTACTTTGGGATCATTATTAATTTTTTGGAAAAAAATAAGACCATCTCACTTATTATTTTCTTTATTGGTTTTTATTCTACCTACTTTGACAGGAACCTTATCTAGTATGCCTAGATACATCTTGGTTTGTTTTCCTATATATTTTTTACTAGGTGAGTTTTTGGAAAAAAATAAAATAATAAGGGGTTTTGCTCTCGCTTTGAGCTGGTTGTTGCTTATAATAAATACACTCTTGTTTATACAAGGTTATTGGGTGGCTTAGTTTCTTTGATGATAAAAGCTCAATAAAAAAAATGAAAGGTTACTTATGAAGATTTTAATTACTGGAGGTGCAGGATTTATTGCTTCTCATGTAGCAGACGCTTATGTTGCAAATGGTCATGAGGTAGTTATCGTAGATAATCTTTCTACTGGTAAAACAAAATTTGTTCCAGAAAAAGCTAAGTTTATCGAGGCAGATATTACAGACAAAGAAACTATCCAAAGAATCATCCGTGAAGAAAAACCAGAGGTAATTAATCACCATGCTGCTCATATTCAGGTAGGTTACTCTGTAGAAAATCCTCAATTTGATGCAGAAAACAATATTATTGGTATCTTGAATATCATGGAAGCTGCCAAAGATATCGGTGTAAAAAAAGTAATCATGGCCGCTACTGGTGGGGCTATGTATGGTAATAAACAAACGCCTTTTGATGAGACTATGAAAGAACAACCTTTGTCTCCTTATGGTATCTCCAAGAGAGCTGGAGAGTTATATCTCAATTATTATCATGAACTATATAATATTCCTTTTGTTTCTCTGAGATACTCTAATGTCTATGGCCCACGTCAAAATGCTCATGGAGAATCTGGAGTAGTAGCTATTTTTTCTGAAATGATCATGGCTGGTAAAACACCACTAATTAATGGTGATGGTACTCATACTAGAGATTATGTTTATGTCGGTGATGTGGTAAAAGCTAATTTATTAGCTTTAGAGACAGAATTTGTTGGAGAACTGAATATCGGTACAACTACAGAGATAAGTACTAATGAAGTCTTCGATATAGTAGTGACAGAACTTGGATCAGATATAAAGAAAGAATATGGCCCAGCAAGACCTGGAGAACAAGTTACTAGCTCTTTGAGTTACCAAAAAGCCAAAGAAGTCTTGGGATGGGAACCAGAGATGAGTTTTCCTGAAGGCGTTAAAAAAGTAGCTGCCTGGTATAAGGAGCAGTAAAGCTTGAAAAAAAAGCACTCTCAAGTTAAAGATATTTTTTCAGAGACCTGGATTGTTATACCTGGATATAACGAGGCCAAATATATCTCTTCTGTGCTCAAAAAAGTCACCAAGAAAACAAAAAATATTATTTATGTAGATGATGGATCTGCAGATAACTCTACTGAGATTGCCAAGAAATTCCCGATTCATGTCTTGAGACATGAGATAAATCTCGGTAAAGGTGCCGCTCTACAAACAGGCTGTGATTATGCTTTTTATAATATGAAGGCCAAGGCCGTGATTATGATGGATGGAGATGATCAACATGATGCAGAAGAGATTCCTCTTTTCCGTAAGCGACTCGAAGAAGGAAGCTCCTTAGTTTTGGGGGCCAGATCTCTTTTTAGCTCTATGCCTTTGGTAAGAAAAATAGGTAATGGATTTGTCTCTGGGGTAGTAATGCTGCTTTTTGGAAGATATATTCCAGATATTTTATCTGGATATAAGGCTTTTACTGCAGAAGTTTATGAAAAAATAAAATGGTCAGCTAATGACTATAGTGTAGAGCTGGAAA
Organism: Minisyncoccota bacterium; assembly: GCA_018657765.1. Lineage (GTDB taxonomy): Bacteria > Patescibacteriota > Microgenomatia > UBA1400 > PJMF01 > CG2-30-36-39. The sequence goes on from JABHWM010000005.1 coordinate 99,271, forward strand.
TTGCAGCTAATATAGCCAAGAAAAGGCTAGGATTTTCTCTTGTTTCTATAGAGACTATTTACCATGATATGGATCGCGGAATGAATGTGTTAGACTCTGTTAAAGTAGTAGGGAAGATTTTATCTTTAAGATTGGGAATATGAGTATTTTTCAGATTATAGCTACGTTTTTTGCTTTGTTCATGCTTTATGTAACAAGAATTCATAAAAAACAATTAAATTTTTCTCTCAGTGAAACATTTTTCTGGTATTCTTTATGGACTTTATTTATTGTAATAGCTTTATTTCCAGATCTATTAATAGGTTTTACTCAGTTATTGCATTTTTCTAGAGTATTTGATTTATTAACTGTTGGAGCTCTGATGGTCATCACTGTAATCGTGATTCTGAATAACTTCAATCAACGTAGAGATAGTCAAAGAATAGAAAAATTTGTTCGTGAGCATGCTATAAAAAATGCTAGTAAGAAATCTCGTTAAATTTTATAAGGATTTTATCCAATGGAGTTTGTGATTGTTACCCCATCATACAATCAGAAGAAGTTTCTAAAACAAACTTTACAAAGTATTGTTGATCAAAAAAACGTGATAGTTCATCACTGGGTTTTTGATGGTGGTTCTGATGATGGTAGTAAGCAACTTTTACAAAATCATAAAAAAAATATTTATTTTGAATCAAAAAAAGACAATGGACAGTCTGATGCTATAAACAAGGGTATTAGAAAACTTAAAAACTGGATCAAAAAAGAAAATAAAAATCCTAACGAAATAATTTTTGCTTATCTCAATTCTGATGATTATTATTTACCCAATGCTCTAAGTACTCTTCAAAAGACATTTCAAGAAAACAAAAATACAAAATGGGTGGTTGGTGACTGCATGATAGTGAATGAAGAAAATAAAGAAATTCAAAAACCAATTAGAATTTATAAGCAATTTTGGCGATTTTTTCTTTCCAAAAGAGTTTTGGGTGTCTTAAACCCAGTTCCCCAGCCTGGTGTTTTTATCAAAGCTTCTGAAATCCTCAAAATCGGTTTTTTCAATGAGGGTCTGAACTATGTTATGGATTATGAGTACTGGTTTAGAATTATTAATAAAATAGGTGCCCCAGAAATTATTTCTGATACTGTAGCTGCTTTTAGAATTCATAAACAATCCAAAGGGACTGGTGGGTTTGAAGATCAATTTGAAGAACAATTAAAAATAGCAAAGAAGTTTATAAAAAATCCTTTGATTCTCAAACTTCATAAGTTACATAATGCTTTGATTGTCAATTGTTATAGAATAGTAAAATAGATGAATAAAACTACCCAACAAAAAGCTGAGCTTTCACTTGTTTTTCCAATTTTCAATGAAGAAAAGATCATTCCACTATTAAATAAAGAAATAAATAAATTTGTAAAAAAATTACCATCAAAAACAGAACTTATTTTTGTTAATGATGGTAGTACTGATAAAACTCATGATCAATTGAAAAAAATAAAAACTAAGTATCCATTCAAAATAATTAATTTTTCAAGAAATTTTGGTCATCAGGCAGCTTTGCTTGCAGGGCTACAAGAAAGTAGTGGTGAATATGTTGTTACCCTAGATGCAGATTTACAACACCCTTTGAATATAATTCCCGAGATGCTGAAGCTTCATAAGCAAGGATACGATGTTGTTCTTACTCAGAGGATAGATGAAAAAACTATTAATAAAAGCAAACAGTTTTTTACTAAATTATTCTACAAATTTATAAATATTCTTTCTGATACAAAAGTATTAGAGAATGGATCTGATTTTCGTTCTCTGAATAGAAAAGCTCTTACAGCTCTTCTTTCTTTACCAGAACAAAGAAAATTTCTAAGGGGCATGATTCAATGGATTGGTTACAAAACGATTATTATTCCTTTTCAAGCTAAGAAAAGAGTTGAAGGAGTAAGTAAATATAGTCTGAGCAAGATGACTAATCTAGCTTTACATGGTCTTACTTCCTCTAGTACTAAGCCACTTTATTTATCTGGAATATTTAGCATAATCTTATTTATACTGGCTTTAATATATGCGATATATGTTCTTTATGTGCGTTTTTGGGGTACTGGGATAGTGGATGGCTGGGCTAGTGTTTTGTTTGTAGTGTTGATTATAGGTGGGTTTCTTTCTCTTTTCTTGGGATTGATCGGTGCTTATATTGCAGCTATTTATGATGAGACAAAGAATAGACCTGGGTTTTTTGTTAGCTCAACTTGGAATTCAAAATGAGTTGGTTAAAAAAGTTTTTTTCTAAACCAATAGTTTGGTTTTTAATAATATCTTTTTTCTATTTATCTCCCAATTTATTAAGCCCTCATTTTTCTTACATAGATGATGGGCAAAGTTTACTAAATGCAAAAACCGCTTTGGCTAGCAATAACCTTAATCTTTGGAAAAATATTTTATTTGAATCAAATATCGGAAGAATAAGACCATTTTATCAACTTTATTTTATTGTTTTATATCTAATTGGAGGAGTTAATCCTCTTGTCTTTTGGCTTGGGCAAATGACTATTTTGGCTTTTACTCTCTATGGAATATGGATATTTTTAACTAGTTTTACAGAATTAAAGAAAAAACTTAGTTTTATATTACTTACTCTATTTTTATTTTTTCCTGCAACCATTGATAATTTTTATAGATTGGGAACAGCAGAACCAAGGCAAATCCTAGGGATAATTTGGTTTTTAGTTTGGCTAAAAAAATTAAAACTTAATAAATTGAAGATTAAAGATTATTTCTTGGGTCATTTATTATTAGCTTTTACTCTAGGAACTAAAGAAACATCACTTCTTTTATTTCCTATGATTGGATTTTTTTTTCTTATTAGTTTTTTAGTTGAAAATAAAAAGAAAATCAAGAGAAATATATTATTTTTAAGTTCATCTTTATTTTTACAAGGGATTATTTTTTATTTACTGATGCCCAAAAATCAAGGATATGGATCATCTATGACTATCTCTATTCCAAGGTTATGGAATAGTTTATTAGTGACACGTTTGGAGCTAGCTGAGTTCTACTTACCATTATTAGCTGTTATTTTACTAACTATCGTTCGATTAAGTTCTATTTTTAATATTAAAAAATTATTTTCAATTTTAAAGAAGTTCCTCTGGCCAGGTGTATTATTACTTGGCTTTACTGAATCTTTATTTTTTGTTTGGAGTTGGCAATATCAGCTAGAGAGATATCATTATTTACCATTATTTTTTGGATTGCTCTATAGCTGTTATGAAATTAGTCAGTGGGATAAACAGCTATTTAATAAACTAAAAAAACAATTATTTATTTTTGTTTTTATTCCTCTTTTATTACTATTTATTAGTTTTTTTCAAATGAGAGGTCTTAATTGGAAAGCTGTTTTTGAAAGATCTTATAAATACTATTCTTTTCACTACACTACATACCAAACAGCAGGGAAATTAATTGATTTTCTATATAAAGAGTTACCAGAAAATACAAGTGTCTATATAGATCATGGTGATTATGAAAAAATAGCTGATTTGGGATATTTTGCCTCTGATTTTGGTGATAGAAAAATCACTATTTTTAGTAATAACAAAAAAATAAATAATAAGTATCCCAAAATGCATTTTTATAGATCAAATTTACAGGATGCTTATAATCAAGATGAAGACAGAAAAGTTATAATCTTATTTGATTCATCTCCAGATAGATATTTTGAGAAAACAATCAAGAATTTCTGAGTAAAATAAGGTATAAAGGGGTATATGAAAAAGGCCTTTTGGAAAAATAAAACAGTGCTCGTTACTGGAGGGGCTGGGTTTTTGGGTTCTCACTTAGTAGACCTAATTAAAACAATGAATCCTAAAAAAATAATAGTTCCTCGATCTAAGGATTATGATCTAAGAGAAAAAGCTGTCTGTGCCAAGTTAGTAAAGAATATAGATGTAGTAATTCATCTAGCTGCTAATGTCGGAGGTATTGGTTATAACCAAGAATATCCAGGTACGCTTTTCTATGACAACTTGATGATGGGTATTCATCTAATGGAAGAAGCTAGAAAAGCCAAAGTCAAGAAATTTGTGGGTATAGGAACAATTTGTGCTTATCCCAAATTCACCCCAATCCCATTCAAAGAAGAGAATTTATGGAATGGTTATCCAGAAGAAACCAATGCTCCTTATGGTCTGGCCAAGAAAATGCTATTAGTTCAAGCACAAGCGTATAGAGATGAATATAATTTTAATGCTATTTATTTATTACCAGTCAATCTTTATGGCCCAGGTGATAATTTTGACCCAAAGTCTTCTCATGTAATCCCAGCTTTGATAAAAAAGTTTGTAGATGCAAAAAATAAAAAGAAGCCTAGCGTAGAGATCTGGGGGACTGGTAAACCCACTAGAGAGTTTTTATACGTAGAGGATGCTGCTAAGGCCATTATTTTGGCTACAGAGAGCTATAACTCTACAGAACCAGTTAATTTAGGATCTAGCTTTGAAATATCTATCAGAGACCTTGCTCAGACTATTAAGAAAGTAGTGGGATATAAAGGCAAAGTAGTCTTTAATACAGATAAGCCAGATGGTCAGCCAAGAAGGAAGCTAAGTGTTTCTAGAGCAAAGAAAGAGTTTGGGTTTGAATCAGAGACTTCTTTTGAAGATGGTTTGAAAAAGACTGCAGAGTGGTATCAAGCACAAAAATAAGTTTACTCCATGGTAAAAAAAGCTAAACCGTTTTTCTCTATTATTACTTGTACTAGAAATAGTGAGAAATTTATTTCACAAAACTTATCTTCTATGAAGAATCAGACATTTAATGATTTTGAACATGTTTTTGTTGATGGAGAATCAACTGATGACACCGTTAAATTACTCAAAGAATATAAGAAAGATAATCCTAAATTAAACATAAGAATATTATCCAAAAAACCTCAGGGTATTTCTAATGCTATGAATGAAGGAATTAAAAAATCCCGAGGGAAGTACATCTTTATTCTTCATAGTGATGATAGTTTTTATAATAATAGTATTTTAGAGAATAGTGCTAAATATCTTTTGAAAAATTTAGATTTGGATTGGATTTATGGAAAAATCAGAGTGATCGATGAAAAAAGTAATGAGGTTGGTCATTTTCCAACTAAACGAATATTTCAAAAATCATGGAAATATTTATTGAAATTTATTAACTACATTCCTCATCAGGCTGTTTTTACGAAGAAAGAAGTATTTGATGAGCATGGATTATTTGAAGAAAAATACAAATCGGCCATGGATCAAGAGCTGTGGTTGAGAATAAACTATAAAACAAAGTGGTCTTTTATTGATGCAACTATAGCTAATTATCGCATACACAAAAATGCACAGTCATCTGGTAAAGCTAATTATAAAAAGAATTTAGAAGAATATTATGGAATTCAAAGAAAATACTTAGTACTTTGGGAAAAACCGATATCTTTGTTGATAAATTATGTGGTTGAAAAAATGAATAAGACAGTTAGATAAAAGCAAAATAAAAGATATAATAGAAAAACAATTTTCAACTTATGAATAATAAAATTACAGTAATCAGACCAAGACCTAAATGGCAACTAATTAATATTCGTGAGATTTTAGAATTTTCAGAGCTTTTTTATATATTTTCTTGGAGAGATATTAAGGTTAGATATAAGCAAACTATTCTAGGTATATTGTGGGCTATTTTGCAACCCTTGTTGTCGATGATAATATTTACTATTTTCTTTGGAAATTTTGCAAAAATTCCATCAGACGGGCTTCCTTATCCTGTCTTTGTATTATTAGGTCTTATTTTTTGGGGGTATTTTTCCAGCTCTCTTTCAAGAGCATCTACTGTGTTTATAGATAATGAAAACCTTATAAAAAAAGTATATTTCCCAAGAGAGATATTGCTATTTTCAACAGTTATAACTGCCTTCATTGATTTTTTAATTAGCTTTTTCTTATTTATAATAGTAGCTCTTTTTTATAACATTCCATTTAATTTTCTATTTTTAAGTATGGTTTTTTTATCAATTTTAATTTCTGCATTGGCTAGTACTGGACTAGGGTTACTGGTTGCTTCAATAAATATTAAATATAGAGATGTTAGGTATATTATTCCTTTTTTTCTTCAACTAATGATTTTTATTACACCAGTTATCTACCCTTTAAGCATTGTTAGACCATCTTTTCAATTTGTTTTGTCAATGAATCCAATGGCTGGAGTTATAAATTCTCTTAGATCTTCCCTTGCCACAAATTCAATTTCTGATAAAAATAGTTTATTTATATCAATATTATCTTCCCTAATTATATTTCTAATTGGAATGATCTATTTTAGAAAAACAGAACGTTATTTTGCGGATTTAATATGAAAAAAATTATTGAAGTAAAGAACATTTCAAAAAAATATAAAATTGGTGAAAATAAGCCATATTTAACATTACGTGATTCAATATCAAGCTTTTTTACAAATTTTTTTAATAAAAACAAAGAAGATAAATTACAAAAAGATGAATTTTGGGCATTAAAAGATATTAGTTTTACGGTAAATCAGGGTGATGTTGTTGGAATAATTGGAAAAAATGGTGCTGGAAAAAGCACATTACTAAAAATTTTATCAAGAATTACAACTCCTACTTCTGGAGAAATTAAAATGAGAGGAAGAGTTGGTAGTCTCTTGGAGGTTGGAACCGGTTTTCAACAAGAATTAACTGGAAGAGAAAACATTTTTTTAAATGGATCTATTTTAGGAATGAAACAAAAAGAAATAAGTAAAAAATTTGCTGAAATAGTTGATTTTGCTGAAATAAGCAAGTTTATAGATACCCCAGTAAAACATTATAGCTCTGGAATGTATATGAGATTAGCATTTTCAATAGCTGCTCACTTGGAACCAGAAATATTAATCATTGATGAAGTTTTAGCAGTTGGAGATCAACAATTTCAAAAAAAATGTCTTGGAAAAATAGAAGACATATCTTCCAAGGAAGGAAGAACTGTTTTATTTGTAAGTCATAATATGACAGCTATTGAATCACTATGTAAGTCAATTATTCTGCTTGAAAATGGTAAAATAATTAAAAATAAAAATAAAAATAAACAAATTTATGATTATTCGAGGATTGCAAGAAATAGCTATAAGAAAGATTTGAAAATCAAAAATTCTTTAAAAATAGAAAATGTGAAACTATCACCCAAAAAAATAAGCTGTGGAGATAGTACTTCTTTTTTTCTTAAAATATCTTCTCTAAAAAAAACAAAAATAAATGATATTTGTTTGATAATTTCAAATAGTCTTGGATCTAGGGTTGGAATTGTAGACCTAAGAAATGTAAATAATTACCCACTGAATGTAGGTGAAAAAATATCTTTTAATGGAGAAATTAATAATGTAAACTTAATAGAAGGAAATTATGATGTTTCATTATATATAAAATACGACAATATTAATGAAGAACATTTGTTTAATTTAGATAAGTTTTTTGTGGAATACAAAAAAAAACGACCAGGGTTATCCCAATATCAAGCAAGTGTCAGAGGCATCATTAATTTCAATGAAAAATTTAATTATAAAATAAATAAAAAATGATAAAAAAAATTCTCTCACCACTTCATTATTCTTTTGTTTTTGTAAAAAATAATTTTTTACAAAAATATAAAACAATAATATATTTTTTTATTAAAAAAACTAATAGAATAATAAATATAAAAATTAATTTTAAAAAAATAAAACTTTATTCAAGTGGTCAAATTGCAGAACTCCTATACACATCTGAGTTTGAAAAAGATATTTTAAGCATATATTCAAAGTATTTGAAAAAAGGAGATATTATAATAGATGTTGGCGCCAATATAGGTCTTTATTCAATTATTGCAGAAAAGTTTATTGGTAAAAATGGAAAAATTTATGCCTTTGAACCTTCTGAAGAAGTTTTTTTAAAGTTCAAAAAAAATATTAAATTAAATAATTCAAAAATAATAAACTTAAATAAAAAAGCTGTTTCAAAAAAAAATGGGAAAGTTGCACTAGTAGTAGATAAATTACTTGGAGATGGATATTCATATATTTCTAAAAATAAATTATTTTTAGATACATACAGTCATGTAGAGTCGATAACATTAGATTATTTCTTTAAAAGAAATAATCTTAAAAAAGTAAATTTCATTAAAATAGATGTAGAGGGTGGAGAACTATCTGTTTTAGAGGGAGCCAAAAATATCTTATTAAGCAATAAAAAGCTTGTTATTCTTCTAGAAAACTCAAATGAGGGATTAAAAAGATTCGGTAATAATCAAAAAGATCTATACTTATTTTTAAAAAATATGGGTTTTAAAATAGCAGCATGGGATAATAATTCAAAAAAATGGACTAATAAAATTTCTCAAACTAAAAAAATAGGAAATATTTGGGCTTATAAAGGAAATATGAAAGAAAGTATTTTTGATTTAAAACCCTAGACTATGAAAAAAATAAAAGCAATAGTTCTATGTGCTGGTAAAGCAAATAGAGAAATACAATCCACAATTTCTACCTCTATTAACTCTTTAGCACCAATTAATGGCAAACCAGTCATTGGTTGGATAATTGATGATTTGCTATCAAAAAAAATAGAAACAATTACCATTGTTATAAACAAAAATCAAAATAAAATAAAAAGATATATCACTAGTGCTTATAAAATGGAATCTATTTCAGTTGAAACTACTCATGGTTCTAATATAAATCAATCAATTAAAGATGGCTTAAAAAAAGATCTAAAAAAAGACAGAGTTTTAGTAATATTAGGTGATACTTTAATTAATGAAAAAACTCTAAATTTAAAAGAAAGTTGTGCCTTTATATCGTTAGTTGATAACCCAAAAAAATGGTGTGTTATAGAAACAGATAATTTAGGTTATATAGTTAAATATACAAATAAAATAAACTCACTTTCTATAAAAAAAAGTAAAGCGCTTGCTGGTTATTATTATTTTTCTAGCAGTAAAGATTTAAATTTAGCTGTTAATAAAACCATTAGCAATAAACTGGAAAATATTAGCGATGTTTTAATGGAATATAGTAAAAAGAATAAAATAAAGGCAATATCAACTAAGAATTGGTTTGACTTTGGAAATATTGAAAACTTTTTAAAAGCAAAGAGAGAATTATTTTTACCTAGATTTTTTAATTCAATAAGAGTTAATAGTAATTTAAATATTCTTTATAAAAAAAGCTCCAATATCAAAAAATTAGAAGATGAATACAACTGGTATAAAAAAATACCAAAAAACCTACAACCATTCACTCCAAGAATCATTTCTTTTGTGAAGAAGATAAAAAGTGCAGAAATAACTCAAGAGTACTATGGATATCCAACTCTTTCAGAATTATTTATATTTAGTGATTTTGATGCTGAAATGTGGAAAATTATTATTAAAAAAATATTAATGGTTCATGAAGAATTCAGAAAAAACAAAAATAAAATAAATAAAAATCAAATAAATAAAATGTATTATTTGAAAACAATTAATAGATTAGAAAAATCAAAAATAAATAAAGATAACAAAAAAATAATAGAAGAAAAAACACTAATTTTAAATAATAAAAAGTTAAGGGGATATTTGGAGTTAAAAAAGGATATTTATAAATATTCTAATAAATTGTCAGAAAATTTAGAAAGCAGCATTATTCATGGTGATTTTTGTTTTTCAAATATTTTATTTGATTTTTCAAGTCAAATAGTAAAATTAATAGATCCTAGAGGTAGTTTTGGAAATAAATCTATATTTGGCGACCCACGGTATGACATAGCAAAATTAAGACATAGCTTGTCTGGAGGATATGATTATATAAAATCAAACATGTTTGTTTTAAAAAAGCTAGGTGATAGTTTTTCATTAAAAATTGATAAAAATAAAAAACTAGATGACTTATCAAGTTACTTTGATATGCAAATATCAAAAAACGGATATAATAAAAGGGAAATAAAATTCATTGAAGGAATATTATTTTTATCAATGGTTCCACTACATGATGATAAACCAGACCATCAGTTAGCCTTTTATTTAATTGGAGTTGAAATATTAAATGAAGTATTTAGTTATGGAAAGTCTATATGAGAATAATTATTGATCTAGACGGAGTAATTTGTCCAATAAAGCTCCCTAATCAGACTTATGGAGAACTGAAACCAATCTATGGCTCAATTAAAAAAATTAAGAAATTAAAAAAAGAAGGTCATCATATAATAATTAATACTGCCAGAAATATGGCAACGCAAAAAAGCAATATTGGATTAGTTAATAAAAATATCACTCTAATAACTTTAAAATGGCTGGAAAAATATAAGGTAGAATTTGATGAAATATTTTTTGGAAAACCTAATGGAGATGTTTACATTGACGACAGAGCACTAAAATTTGATGGTTGGGAAACCATAACCACTAGAAATTTAGAAAAAGAATTTAAGAAATAAATGAAAATAATAATGCCAATGGCTGGGCTGGGATCTAGGTTTAAAAATAGTGACTATTCATTGCCAAAACCACTAATAATGGTTGAAGATAAGCCGATGTTTTTAAAATCATTAGAAAGCATAGATGGAATTAACTATTCAGACATATATTTTATTGTTAAAAGGGAACATGACCTAAAACATGCTATTTCAGATATAATTAAAAAAAATGTTCCTAATTCTCATGTTTTTTTAGTAGATGATACTCCAAATGGACAGTTGATGTCTATTTTATCAATTGAAGAAAAAATTAATAAAGATGAAGACTTATTAATTATTAGCTCGGATACATTAGTTGTATCTAATTTAAAAAAGAAAGTTTTAAGTTTACCAGAAAGTTATAAGGGATTAATATCGCTCATAAACAAAAAAGGTGATCAGTGGAGCTTTGCAAAAATAAATAGTTCTGGAGATGTAACTGAAGTTGCAGAAAAGAAGAGAATATCTAGTTTAGCCAGTACTGGAATATATTATTTTAAAAATGGGAAAGAATTTGTAAAATTATCTAAAAAAATAATAAAGAAAAAAATAAAAGTAAATGATGAATATTATGTAATGCCAGTATACCAAGAATATATAAATGCTAAATTTAAAATTAGCTCATCAATTGCCAAAGAAATGTGGGATATGGGAACTCCAAAATCATTAAAAGAATTTTTAAATAAAAAACAATGATTAAAATAGCTATTCAAAACATCCACTTGGCTCCAAATATTTTTGACATAGGAATTCATGATTATATTTTAGAATTTATAAAAAATGGATATGCTCCATATATTTATTTTGAAGGTCTTTCTTTTAGAGAAAAAATATCAATTACTAACTCTCTAATAAGAGGAAATCACTCTAAAATTAGTTTAAAAAAAATAGAACCAATCTTCAATATTAATGAATTAAATAGTAAGTGTGATGTTTTATTAAATTTTAATACTTATACAAAAGACCATGATTTTACTAAAAATATAAAAAAATTCAATGGGTTGAAAATTTGGCATGTAGGAGATTACTTTTGGAATGAGCCAGCAAGTGATATAAATAAAAGATTTGAAAAATTTGGAATAGATTATTTATTTGGATATTCATCTCATGATAAGTATTGCAAATATTTTCAAAAAACTTTTCCTAAATACATAGATAAAGTTTTACCAATTCCATTTGGATATCAAAAAAGATTTAAAGAAGTAAACTCCTTTAAAAATAGAATAAATAAGTGTATTGCTCTTGGGAGTGTGAATCCACTTCGTCCACTAAATTACCCTGTGAATAACTATATAGAGTCAGCAGATTTTTTCCCAGACGATCAATGGTTTCATAAGTTCCGAAGAAAAATAGTACTGAATAAAAATTATTTGGGAGGTGAAATTGATTCTATGCTTCCAGAATTTCCAAAAATAAAAAACTTTGATTACGACTTAGTTGAAAAACTAAATAATTACAAGATGTTTACTTCATGTGAAAGCATATTTAATTTTCCTCCAGCAAAAACTTTTGAAGGAATTGCTTCTGGCTCTGTTTTAATTTGCAGTGATCATGAGTGCAATAAAGAATATGGTTTTGTTGATGGCATTAACTGTGTAATGTATAAAAAACATAATATTACTGATTTTAGAAAAAAAATAAGATATTATCAAAGTCATGAAAAAGAACTAATAAATATTAAAATAAATGGAAAAAAGCATGTAACAAAAAACTATAACCATGTTTCAATATCAAAAAATATGTATAAGCAAATAAAAAATACTTGGAATAAAAAAAGTTAAACAATGATCAAATTATTTTTTTACAAAATCACAGAATTTATAAAAATAGAAAATAAAAAATATTTTCTCTATCATTTTTTTATTAGAAATCTATCAATGGAGCCTTGGCAACATTTTTATAAAACATTAAAAAAATCAAGATTGAATAAAATTGAAATTACAAATTTAAATAACAAAAAAAAACCAATAATTGTATTTTCAGCATGCCAAAATAAAAAGAACAAGGGAGATTCTAAGTTTAATGGTGGTATTAAATTACAAAATCTATGGGTTAAAATTCTCAGAGATCATGGATATGATGCTTATATAATGACATATGATGGGAAACATGCTAATTGGTTGATAGATCACCAACCACACATATCTTATAAAAGATTATCTAATTTAAAAAATAATCATGAAAATATTCACTATGTAACAACTTGGTTAAATGCTGATTCATTCATTAACTTAGCTGATAAAATTTATTATTTTGATGCAGAGATCTCACACACTTTATCATCACAAAGGGAAGTACTTAGAAAACTTTTTAAAAAAAATAAAATTATCAAGGTTGGTACTCATTCAAAAACTCAAGTTGGATGGTATTTACAAAACCAAAATTTATCACCAAACTTTATAAATGAGTGGTCTGATATAAAAATTTGGAAACAAAATAGCAATAAGAGGGTTTTGGGTAAAATTGGATACATGAACGAAGAAAAGAACACTAAAACTGAAATTAACGAGATAAAACAAGTTTGTGAATTACACGGAATTGACGTAGATTTTATTGAAATAAATGGAGATGAAAAAAAAGTTATTTCCCAAATGCAATCATGTGATATTTTCTTGGGAATGAATCAAGGAAAAAACATACTGTGGGGAGAAGGTTGCCCAAGATCTCAGCAAGAAGCCATGCATACTGGTTGTGCTGTTATAGCCTATGATGTAATTGGAAATAGAGAATACATCTTTGATGACATAACTGGATGTATGATTGAAAATAAAAGATCAGACTTAATGGCTTTAAAAATAATTGAGATAATAAATAATAAAAAATTTAAAGAAAAAATTAGAAAAAATGGCTACGAATTTATAAAGAATGTATTTTCTGAAAATGGTAAAATTAAATTATTGGAGAAATTTTTAGATTTAGAAAAAGAAGAAGAGGATAAATATGTTGCAAATCTAGATGAGTTGAAATTTGTTTTCAAATCAGCTATTTTTCTAACAGATTCAGAAGTTAGAAGTCTTCAAAAATATGCAAAAAAAACAAAAGGTAGTATCCTAGAAATAGGAGCAGCCTATGGAGCTTCATCTTCATTGCTTCTTGCGCATTCATCTGAAAATAAGAAAGTATTTTCAATTGATCCATTCATTAAAGACTCAGAAGGCCTATTCAAAGCAACTGCTAATAAATGTAAAAAAAACGTGAATAGATTCTTAAAAAATGTTAATCTTGAAAAAAAATATAAAAATTGGCAATTAATTGAAAAATACAGTGATGATGCTGTTAAAAATTGGAAAAGGAAGATTGGATTATTATTTATAGATGGTAATCATAAATATGATTTTGTCAAAAATGATTTTGAAAATTGGATAAAATTTATCCCAAAGGATGGATATATACTAATACATGATTCTTGTAATAAAAACTTAATAAATAAAAATAAATATAAGTTTGGTTGGTATGGACCATCAAAACTAGCTAAAGAACTTAGAAGTGATAAAAGAGTTAAATTAATTGAGGAATCATCATCTCTATCAATTTGGAAAAAGAAATAATGAGTAAAAATTTATCGATAATAACACTATCTAAAAATAATCATAAGCAGCTAAAAAAAACAATTGAAAGTACTTTTTGTCTAAGAGAAAACGGAACAAAACAAATAGTAATTGATAGTAGCTCTAAAGAAACTTTTAAAAAAAATAAAATATATGTCTCGAATAAAAAAAACTGTCTAATATTTTATCAAAAACCAAGTGGAATTTCTTCAGGATTCAACTATGGGATATCAAAAGTTAAAAAAGGATGGATATGGATACTCAATAGTGGTGATGATTCAATAATTGATTTAAAAACTAAACCCTTTTTAGAGATTCTTTTATCAAAAACAAAAGCAGGAGCAATTTTATTTGAAATTTTAATAGAGAATAAAAGATATGTTAGGCCTCCTTTTTTTTCTCTTTGGCCACCAAATTTTAACTGGATTCCCCACCCAGGAAGTATTATTAATAAAAAAACTTATGATAAAGTTGGCAACTATGATAAAAAATATAAAATAGCCATGGATGGAGAATTCTGGTTTAGATTGCTTGGAAGCGATAAATTAACTATTGATATGATTTCTTTTCCAATTGCAAATTTTAAATTAGATGGAACTTCTTCAAAAAATCTAAAATTAAAAAATAAAGAAATACTTAGAATAAATTTTAAATATTTGCCTTTAATAATTAAGAGGTTTTTAAACCAGGTACTTCTTTTTATAAGAGTAAGTATTCAAAATATTAAATTATTTTTATGACAAAAATATTACTATTTGCAAACATAGGAACTTTTGGTGGGACAAAAACACACCTAAAAAACTTATTAAATTATTATACTAATAAAAAGACTGATATTTGGATTGCATCTGACACATATGAAAATGTTTTAAAAGTACTAGATCAATTAAAGTTAAAAAAAATTAAAGTAATAAGAATTCCAAAAAAACCAAAAATTTTAGTATTTTTTTTTAATTACCTGATTCCCATTAATATCTTATTTGATTTAATTATTGTAAAATTATTGATTATAAAAATAAAACCAAATTTTTTTATTGTAACTCCAGCATCATTAACTTGGTATATTTCATCCTCTATTATTGACTTAAGAAAAATATTTATAATACATTCATATCCAGAAAAAAAAATTTCTTCTATTTTTAAATTCTTATTAAAAATAAATAAACAAAAAACAAAGATAATAACTGTATCTAAAGAATCTAAAAATAAAATAGTAAGGAATTGGGGAGTTAATTCTGATTATGTCTATAACCCTCCTGAAAAATATGTCTTAAAAAAATTAAAAAAAACCATAATCCTAACTTCAGGACATCTTGAATGGTATAAAGATCCAATGAGCTGGTTGGAGGTTGTAAAAAAGATATCTTTAGTTAAACCTGATATTAAATATAAATTTATTTGGATTGGATCTGGAAGCCTGAAAGATAAAGTAAAAAACTTAATAAAAAACCATAAATTACAAAAATACTGTGAAATCATTGATCCTAAGAAAGATCTTTCTTCACTTATTTCTAAAACTTACATATATTTTCAACCAAGTATAATTGAAAGTCAGGGAATAGTCGTTACATCTGTTCAATATAATAAAATACCTGTTGTTTCAACAACAGCAGGAGGATTAAGTGAAATGGTAATTAATAATAAAACAGGACTTACTGTTAACCCCAAAGATACTACAGCTATGGCTGAATCAATCATAAAAATGATAAATAACCCAAAAAAAGTGATTAAAATGGGTTTAGAAGGAAAAAAGCATATTGAAAAAATAGCAAGTGAACAAAATTGGAAGAATAGAATGGACTCCTTCCATAAATCAATGGATTTGGAAATATGAACACACCAATAGTTTTAATAATTTTCAAACGGAGTCAATCTGTTAAAAAAATAATAGATATTCTCAGGATATTTAAACCAACAAACATATATGTTATTGCTGACGGCCCAAGAGAAATCAATGAGAAAAGTGATTGTAAAAAAGCTAGAGAAGAAATTGATAAAATTGATTGGAATTGTTCTATAAGTAAAAATTACTCTTTAAAAAATCTTGGTTTAAAAAAAAGATTCAAATCTGGCCTTGATTGGGTTTTTGAAAATGAAAGTAAGGCAGTTATCTTAGAAGATGATTGTATTCCAGATCCATCATTCTTCAAATACTGTGATGAATTGCTCACTAAGTATAAAAATAATAAAAAAATACTAACCATATCTGGAAATAACTTTAATTTTACTGAGGAAAGTGAGCTAAAAAATAGTTACTTTTTTTCAAAATACCCACTAATCTGGGGATGGGCTACTTGGAAAAGAACTTGGGATTTGTATGATGAAGATATTAGTGACTGGAACATAAATAAAACTAAATGGCTTGACAAAATATATAAATCTAAAATAATTAAAAAATATTGGAAATTAATATTTAACAAACTATCCAAAGAAGAAATAAATACATGGGATTACCAATTAACTTATCTTTCTTTAAAAGAAAATGGGTTAAACATTATTCCTTCAATAAATTTAGTTAAAAATATTGGAGTCGATTCAAAATCAACCAATATTAACAAAAAATCTAGAAATACAAATTTAAGAGCAAATAAAATTAAATTTCCGTTAAATCATCCAAAAAAAATATCTACCCAAGAAAATATTGAATCAAAAATAGAAGAAAGATGTTACCTTAACTCTAGAATTAAGGTTTCCTTATTTATTAAATCTATTCTTGGAATTATTTAATTAAATGAAAAATAAATACTTAAAGCAAGAAAAACACCATAATAAAATTTTAGGGAGAAAATACCCATGGGATAATGCTGATAGCGTTGATTCTTGGAGACACAAGAGAATGCATCAACTAATTAACCCCTTTTTGGAAAAAAAAGGAAAGAAGTGGCTTACAGTAGGTGATGGTGGATTTGGAAGAGAAGCTCACTATATAGAGAAAATGGGAGGAGATGCGGTTGCCTCAGATATAGCAGCAAAGCCCCTTATTATTGCAAAAAAAAGAAGATATATAAAGAAGTATAAAAAGGTTAATGCCGAAAAAATGCCCTTTAAAAACGGCTCTTTTAACTATGTCCTCTGTAAAGAATCCTATCATCACTTTCCTAGGCCCATTATATCTTTATACGAGATGATAAGGGTTTCTAGAGATGCATCTATTTTGATAGAACCAAACGATGTGATGAAAAGAAAAATCTCTTTAAAAAACTTCCTTTCAATAGAAAATATAAATAATTATATCGACAGATTTGAAATCTCTGGAAACTATGTTTACCAAATTAGTAGAAGAGAAATGATTAAGGTTGCTTATGGACTAGAATTACCATTAATTGCTTTTAAAGGGATAGATGATCACTATATAGAAGGAGTTGAAAGTGAGATTTTTGATAAAAAAGGTAAAAAATATAAAAAAATAAAATTTGTTTTAAAAATATTAAATATTTTGTATAAGCTAAGACTTAGAGATAGAAGTATCCTAGCTATTATTTTCTTTAAAAGAACACCTAACAAAGATGTTCTCAATAAATTAATGAAAGATAACTATAATTTACATTTTTTGAAAAATAACCCATACTCCTATAAATGATTAATAAAAAAATAAAACAACCATGTAAGCTTTGTAAAAACAATGCTGGCTTTATATTTGATAAAAAAATAATGAATAAGTATCTATCTTCATATTATGAATGTAAAAAATGCAAATTTATTCAAACAGAAAAACCTTATTGGCTGAAAGAAGCCTACGAAAATCCAATAAATGACGAAGATACTGGATTAATTAGAAGAAATTTTGGAATGTCTAAAATTTCTTCTATAGTAATTTTCTTTTGGTTTAATAAAAGGGGGCTATTTTTAGACTATGCTGGAGGATATGGACTCTTGACCAGACTAATGAGAGACATTGGTTTTAATTATTATTGGACTGATCCATTCTGTTTAAACATTTTCTCTCCAGGATTTGAGTTAACTAAAAAAAATAAAAAAATTGAACTAGTAACTGCATTTGAATTATTTGAACACATGGAAAATCCAATAAAAGATCTTGAAAAAATATTGAAACACTCCAAAAATATTCTATTTTCAACAAAACTAATCCCAAAAAATACGATAAATATCTCAAAATGGGATTACCTTTATCCTGAACATGGTCAACACATTTCATTTTATTCCCAGGAATCTTTGGAAAATTTAGCAAAAAAATATAAACTCAATTATTATACTGATGGAGTCATGATTCATCTTTTTACTGAGAAAAAAATATCTAAAATACTATTTTCTAATATACCTAGGTTTAAAGATATTTTATATTTTTTTTCAAAAATAGGTTTATCATCAAAAACTCATGAAGATAATATTCGTATAGGAAAAAAATGAAAGTATTATTTGATCATCAGGTTTTTTCTTGGCAAAAGACAGGAGGTGTCTCTAGATATTTTACTGAATTAATGACAAAGATGATTCAGAAAAAAATAAACATTTTTTTAAGTGGTATTTTTACTGAAAATATATACATTAAAAAAATAAATAATTCATTAAAAAAAGTAAGTAATTATTATATTCCTGGAAAAACAATTTTAATAAAAAAAATAAATAAGATCTCTACAATAAATACTCTTAATAAAAACAACTTTGATATTATTCATCCAACAGGATATGACCCTTATGTGTTTAAGTATTTAAAAAAATCAAAATTAGTAATAACAATTCATGACATGATTTATGAAAAGTTTCCAGAATACTTTCCGAAAAGTGGGGCTGAAAATAAAAAGAAAATGATTTTATCTGCTGATGCAATAATAGCCGTTTCAAATAAAACCAAAGAAGACATTATTAGTTTGTTAAAAGTAAACCCAAAAAATATATACGTTGTACATCAAGGAGGGTTGATGGGTGTAAAAAACGAAGTAAAAAATAGTGAAAACCCCTTAAAATATTTTTTGTATGTGGGGGATAGAGATAAATATAAAAATTTTTCTCTATTGATTGAGGAGATTAAATATATTTTAAAAAAGAATAAAAAAATAAAGATTCTTTGTGTTGGAGGTGGAAAATTTAAAACCAAAGAACTTGATCTAATGGGAGAATTTAAAAATAGATTTATTCAATTAAACTTAACTGACAAGGAACTTATCTGGGCATATAGGCATGCCTTAGCCTTAATTATTACATCTTTATACGAAGGCTTTGGTATACCTGTAATTGAAGCAATGTCACTAGAATGTCCAGTAATACTAAATAAAACATCATCTTTACCAGAAGTTGCCGGAGATGCTGGCCTTTATTATGATTCAAACAAAAAGAATGATTTAAAAAATAAAATTAATTATCTTTTAAATAACCCTAAACAAAAAAAGGAATTAATTAGAAAAGGGTATCTTAGAGCAAAGAAGTTCTCATGGGAAAAGTGTGTAAAAGAAACTATCTCTGTTTACAAAAAAGTTTTGAAAGAGAAATAGTAATGAATAAAACAGAACCTTTTTCTACACCGATCATTTTTATATTTTTTAACCGTTCAGAACATATTGTAGAGACACTATCTGTCTTGCAAAAACTAAAACCATCCAAACTATACCTAGTAGCTGATGGCCCACGAAATAATAAAGAGAGAAAACAAATTCAAAAGGTAAGAAAACTAGTAGAAAAAAATATTATCTGGAAAACAAAAGTTACTAAAATATATGCTCATAAAAACATGGGCCTCAGAAACAGGATAGTCTCTGGACTAAATAATGTCTTTGAAAAAGAAGAGACAGCAATAATAATGGAAGATGACTGTATTGCAGATCAATCTTTTTTCAAATTCTGTGATGTTTTACTAAAAAAATATAAAAATAATAAAAAAATTGGAAGTATTACTGGAGATAACTTTTTATTCAATCAAGAAAAACAAAAGAATAGTTACTATTTTTCTCAGTATCCTCACTCATGGGGTTGGGCTACCTGGAAAAGAGCTTGGAATTTATTTGATAACGAAATGAGTGACTGGAAAACTGTTTGGAGTAAAAAACAATTTACTTCACCTCTAGTAAAATGGTATTGGTATCTTGTTTTTACACTTGTTACTAAATTAAAAATAGATTCTTGGGCCTATCGTTGGACATATAGTTGCTTCAAAAATAATTTATTGACTATTATTCCAAGAGAAAATCTGGTACAAAATAAGGGTGTTGGTAAAACAGCTACTAATACAAAGCTAAAGAACTCTGTTCTAGATATGAAGGCATATGAGCTTTCTTTTCCTCTAAAACATCCCGCCCGTGTTCTACAAAATAAAAATTATGATGCTCTGACTGAAAAAAACTTATATATAAAGTTTAGAACCATTGTTGGAGCCATACTGAAATTTATATAATGAATACTGGTCTCACATCAAAATCATTTTGGTTAAAATACTGGCAAACTAAAGATCTTGTAATTCCTATCAAAAAAAACTATCCATTCTCAGATCTTTTTCAAAAATATTGTTCACCAAGACAACTAAAAACTTTCTTGGAAATTGGTGGTTTTCCTGGATATTTTGCTATTTATCTAAAAAAACATCTTGGATATGAAGTTAGTTTGCTAGACTATGTTGTTCAACGAAAAACTATTCATAAACTATTAAAAAAGAATGGCTTAAAGAAAAAAGATCTAATAGTTCATGAAAAAGATTTTTTTAATTTTTCTACTAAGAAAAAATATGATGTAGTATTTTCTTCTGGATTTATAGAACACTTTGAAAATTATGATGAAATAATAAAAAAGCATTGGCAACTTACTAACAAAGGTGGTGTAATGCTAATTATCTTACCCAATCTACTAGGCCTCAATGGTCACTTTCAGTTAATGTTTGACCCAGATAATCTCAATATCCATAACTTATCTTCAATGAATATTAAAAGTTTAAAAAAGATAATTAAAAATTTAAATCCCAGTAAATTTGAAGTAAGATACTACGGAGGATTAAGTATTTGGCTAGAGAATCTCAATCAAAAATCTCTTTTTCAAAAACTACTTGTTTATGGAGTATATGCTATTGGAAAAATATTTAAATTATTTAGAATAAATAGTAAATTTACTTCACCATTTATTTATCTTGTTGCTCACAAAAAATGAAAAAACCTTCCATACTTATGATCGGCACAGCAGACACTATGGGTGGGGCAGCCCGTCAAAGTTGGATCCTGGGTCATGAATTAAAATCTAAAGGATATAAAGTTAGATGGTTAGTTCGCACCAAAAAATCAAATAAGAGCTATGTTCATGGTTTTTTTAATCACTGGCAAACAAACTTTGCTCATTTGAGAAATTTTTTATTATCTAATGACCTTGATTCTGGATTAGAAAAAGAAATTTTTGATCACTCTTGGTACAAACAAGCAGATATTATTCATTTACAAAACCTACATGGAAACTACTTTAGACTAAAATCTATTATCAGGATTTCTAAAGAAAAAAAACTAATTTGGACTCTACATGACATGTGGGCTATTACTGGAAAATCACCATATATCATCACTAACAAAGAGAATAATTGGCTTTATCCACCAATGTTGATAGATACTCATAAAAAATTAAAAATAAAAAAACAAAAAATCTATAAACAACTAAAAAACATCCAGCTAATAACACCATCAGTTTGGCTAAATAATTTAGTTAAAAAATCGTCTCTCAAAAAGTTTGCTAACACTACTATTTACAACGGAGTAGATACTAATAAATATAAACCAAAAAAAATAAATCAACAAAAAATAATTATAACAACAGTAATTAGCGGTGGTTTTCAAAGTCCATTTAAAGGTGGGGAATTAATCAAAAATCTAATTCCATTAATAAAAAATCTAGATTTAGAACTTCATTTTGTTGGAGGAAAGAAAAAGCATAGAGATAGCAATATTATTTATCATGGAAAATTAGATCAAAAACAACTCATAAATCAGTATCAACAATCAACTGCTATTTTAGTTCCGTCACTAGCAGATAATTGCCCAATGGTAATTATTGAATCATTATCTTGTGGAATACCAGTTATTGCCACCAAAGTAGGAGGAATTCCAGAGCTTATTACTCATAAAAAAAATGGTTATTTAGCAGATCCAAATCTAAATAGTCTTTTAAATGGAATAAATTGGCTTATGAAATTAAATAATAAAGAAATCAACAAAATTAAAAAAAATAATCGTCAGAAAACTCTTAAGAATTTCTCACTTTCAACAATGGTCAATAAATACGAAAAACTCTATCATTCCCTCTCTTCATAATTACCCCAAAAGATGTCATAATTTCCAGACATGAAACTTCTCAAATCTACCGGCATAAGACAATCTGTCTTTACTGTAATTGGAAACCTAATGGGCACTGGTATAGCTGCAATAGCTGTAATTTTACTTATTCGTATTCTAGGGCCAGAGAAATATGCAGAGTTTAGTGTTGGATTTGCTATTGTCTTGATGCTCACTAGACTTAATGATCTGGGTCTCAACCCAACAATCGTAAAGTTTGCTTCAGAGTTAAAAACAAACTCAGAAAAAAACTTTATTTATAACTATGCCTTGAAATACAAGCTCTTAGTTTCCACGATAATAATATTACTAGGAGTTTTCTTCTATAAACCAATAGCAGAGATATTGAAACTAAATGAGCCACTTATTATTTTACTGAGTTTTTCTTTCGGTCTAGCCACTGTTTATTACGAATATTTATTATCAATTTTCCAGTCACTCCATTCTTTTGGAAAAACAGTTCTTATTAACACTATCCAGGCTATAGTAAAACTACTAGCTGTTGGCACATTGTTTTTTATTGGTTCACAAAATATTCTCCCAGCATATTTTTGGTATATCTTTGCCACTTTTATCCCAGTTTTCTTTGCAAGAAAGCTACTTCCAGATTGGTTCAAAATAGATTTTAATAGAAGTAATAAGAAACTTCAGAAAAAAATTCTTTCTTTAGCTAGTCATGCCAGCATTGGTCTTATTGCCGCAGGAATAATAGAAAACATTGATATTCTTTTTGTCCAAAAATACCTCACAGCCTACGAAACAGGTCTTTATGGAGGAATCTCTAGAATTGCTTTATTCTTTGCCATTGTGGCTTATTCACTGGGAAATGTTCTAAATGCTAGAGCCTCAAAATATAAATCTAAAGAACATATTAGTGCTTTTCTAAAAAAATCTTTTATTTTATCTGCGCTGATTATCCTCAGCTTTGCTTTGTTTGTACCACTAGCTAACCCTTTGATTTTTTACTCTATAGGAGCAGAATTTCTTTCTGGTAATTTGATCTTGATTATCCTCACAGCAGGCTCTTTCTTTGCTCTAGCAGCCATTCCTTTTATTGCTATTTTCTTTGCCTTAGAAGCAAACTGGTATTTTTCTGTTAGTGGGATATTACAACTAATTATTGTTCTGACAGGTAACTTTATGTTTGTGCCAGAGCATGGCCTGATAGCTGCTGCTTGGACTCGCTTTGCTACCAGATTATTTTTACTGTTATTTACTGTTATTAGTAGCATTGTGGTATACAAGAAACAATATGGCAAAGTGGCTGCGTAAAACATTCCAATTTATAGATAAATATTTTTTATTCCTGATTTTAGGAATTTATCTTTTATTTACTCTTCCAGCTCTTCTAGATTCCAATCATTTTCTATATAACCTAGAGCCATATCCAGATGGTCTTTTGTATGCCCTTAGTGGTAAGAACTTTTGGTTGGGGAGGGGACTAAAACTAATCTTTCCTTTTGGAGAACTTACTAATTGGGTACCACCAGTTTATTCATTGGCCTTAGGTCTTGGAGCTTTTATTTTTTCTATCCCTGCTTCGTTTTATGTAACAAATGTAATTATTAATTTACTCACTATCACTGTTTTTTTCTGGATCTTAAATACAACCACAAAAAAATCTACTACCAGAGACATTGGCATGATTGCTTTGTTATCTCACTTTATTTTTTTCTGGTTACCCAGTAGCCCTTTGACAGAAAATATATCTTTGTTATTTTTTGTCACAATGATCGCTAGTTTTTTTATAAAAGACTGGAAGAAATATTTACTACTTAGTTTTAGTATCTTGGGATTATTATTTACTAGATACTCTATCTTTCCTTTAATTATTGGCGGGATAATAGTGCCATTATTTATTTTCTTCAAAAAACTTTCTCCTAAGAAAAAAATCATTATTAGCTTATTAAGCTTAGGATTATTCATTTTGGCTTTGTGGTTTTTATCTCTAAAAAATATTTATTTACTAGGTTTTTCTAAAGTAATACTCAGTAATACTAGCCCTTGGTTTGGAACCAGATTTATTACTTCTCATTTAATGATTTATCTCAAAATGATTTTATTTTCCAAAGGATTGTTTTTATGGATGAATATTGGTCTTACTAATTTTATTTTTTTTGGACTTTTCCTAACTAGTTTATTTGTCTTGTTCAAAAAAAGAATGTGGCAAAAATTCTGGATCTTATCTATTTTATTTATTGCTCAACTTCCATTACAACTAGTTTTTTATGTAGCTGATGCTCGTTACCTTATTTACAGCATTCCTTTAATTATTTTGGGAGTTAGCTGGCTGATAGATGCTTTACCAAAAAAGAAAAAGCTTCTTATTGCTCTCACTATTCTTGGAATAATTCTCCAACTTTTTTTACAAAGAACTTTTGTTAGACAAGTACTGGCAGATAACCTGTTAGGAAGATCAACCGCTTGGCAATACGAAGCAGTAGAACACTTCAATTCCGTGTTGAAAGATGAAGATCTATTAGTTACAGCTCTGCCACCTTTCTTGGTCGATATCTACCAAACATCTGAATATAGAGTAGCTCCTCTTTCTTACAATCAGGAGTTTATGAACAAAAAACAATATCTCTGGGGGAATGATCTAAATTATGAACAGCTTACTGATACTTATACTCAATGGTTGGTAGAAGGGAAAAAAGTTTATATTTCCAATGCCTACATTACTCATCATAAAGATGTCATTAAAGACTATGAAACCATAAAAGAAGTATTTTCATTAGAACTAGTCAGTGAAGGTTGTAGTAATGCCTGTGATATATATAAGTTGGAGTTACTGAAAAATGAATAAACAGATATTTGAAAAATTACAAAAAACTATCCAAAGTAAAATCCCACTTTTTATAAAAATAACTGCTTTTATATTTTCTTTGACTTTAATTATCTTAGAAAGTAACTATCAATTAATAAAAACTACTAGATTAGGTGTTGATTTTGTTTCTTGGGGCTTATCTGCCATGGCTCCAATATTTGGGATTGGATTTCCATATATTAACTACTGGGGTATAAATCCACCTGGTTTACTTCTTTT
The DNA here is from genome assembly GCA_018657765.1 of Minisyncoccota bacterium. GTDB lineage: Bacteria > Patescibacteriota > Microgenomatia > UBA1400 > PJMF01 > CG2-30-36-39. The sequence continues at coordinate 124,568 of JABHWM010000005.1, forward strand.
CACGGCTTTGTGGGGACTATTAGCTGGCTCATCAATTCAATCATTTCATGTTTTATATGTTGTTCTATTAGCAAGCATTGTTTTTTTGACCTGGAAAATATTAAGAAGATTTTTTAGTTCATTAGAGAGTTTGGTTCTTTTTATAATATTTAATATTTTCTTTTTATCTAGTACTACTCAAAGCATGTTTTTTCCATCAGAAATAAATGGCTTAGTTTTTGCTTTGATCGGCCTTTATTTTGCTTTGAAAAAGAAAGTCTCTAAAAAAGATATTTTTTGGGCTAGTTTCTTTTTTATTCTAGCGGGACAAATGAAAGAAGTTTTTGCTTTTACAGGTTTAACACTTTTTCCTCATTTATTAAAAGCTATTCACCTTGGAAAAAAAGACACTAAAAAGATTATTCTTTATGCTTCTTTAGGAATATTAACTAGTTTATTAGTCTTAGTAGGCTATTTAGCCATTAATTATTCTCTTGGAGAATATAGAGATATCTTGCAATATAAATCTGGACAATTTTCTTTAAGTGATTCTGGTAGATTTGAAAAGAATTTATTTCACAGTATTCATTACCCAAAAGAAAGATTCATTTATCCCAAATATGAGATGGCAGTACTTTTATTTACTAGTTTTATTTCTTTTTTGATTTACTTGAGCCTAACTATTAAAAGTAAAAAAGCCTCCAAAAAAAACAACATTGCTGTGAGTTTTAAATTACCCTCACAAACAATAAATTACTCAATTCTTTTATTTTTTTGGATTGGCTCAACAATGGGGTATATGGCTCAAGGTAGGTATGGATATAAATATGAAATTCCAGTAATTTTACCCATGATCTTAATTATTTCTTTGTCTATAAAAATTATTTTTAGATCAATATTACAGTTTCTTAATATCAAACTTTCTAGAAATCTATATTTATTTATTAGCGCTATTTTATTTACTATCTTTTTACTTCCCAAGAAATTCTTTTTTATAGAACATTACCAAGATATTTCTAGTTATAGTTTTCAAACTCATAGAGATAAATGGCTCAACCTAGAAAATACAGGATCTATTGGGATGGAGACACATATAAAAAATAATACTAAAAGTTCAGATTGTATAACCTCTATTTATGGTTGGTCTGTGGGTAGTCAATATTATTATAGTCAACGAAAATCTTGCTCTAAATATTTCTTGGTTAATATATTACCTGGAGGTAAATATAAAGACTACCAAAATGAGTTAATTAACAATCCGCCCAAAGCAATTGTTTATATTACTGGTAGTACAGATATGAATATAGAAGAATTTGAACAAACAGCTTTTGATTTTTCTACAGTCCTAGAAAACTGCTATAAGCAAGACAATCAATTTTCATCGCTGTATTGGAGTAATTTCAATAAAGAAGAGTTGTCAGAGTGTTTGCTGTCTGGTATTCCAGAAAATAAAACCACTAATTAGTCCTTGCTAGCACTCATTGGATGTGTTTATATTAAACAATATTGCCCAATCAGAAAGCCCTCCTTTGACAGAAAAAGTACTGATTCCACAAGGAACAAAACTGGATATTCAATATGGTGAAGACCAAGGATCCAACTTAATACATGCCTTTCTGAAAATAACTGACTATTCTGACAACTTTTTACTTGCAATGTTTAATGGATATGAAAGTACCGATAGAACTTCTTTTACAGTTCAAGACATCCAAAAAATTATTTTAATGGCAATTGTTCATCCTAGCTTTAGTAAAAACTCTACTCTGATCCTGAGGATTGTGGGTGATACTGAATTTAGTAATTTAGAGATAGAAGAAAGTAGCCGTGTTAAAGTTCCTAATAGAAAAACAAAAAAGAAAATAGATCAAGCTGAAATATTACCACTTACTAAAAAAAACTCATCAAAAAGCCAAAGAAAACAAGCTAGGAAAAAAAGAAATAAAAAAATAAAAAAGAAGAAAAAATAGGAGAAATATTGTCTATAAATAGAAGTAGTTATGTTTTTTCTAAAGATAGAAGATTCGAAAGAGAGCGCAGAGTTCATTATAAATGTGAAGAATGCGGAACTAAAACTGATTTATTAGGACATCATATAATCTCTTGTTACATGGCTCGCAGAAACCCTGTTCTGATCCCCAGACTTATCAAAAAAGCCGAAAACCTCATGATGCTTTGTGAAGACTGTCATGAAAAAGCAGATGCTGATCAAAAAGAGTGGACTAGAGATGAAATAGGAATAATGGCTTGGGCTTTATTTGGCCTAGATCCAAAAAGAGTAGCAGATGCTCAATGGACTACTGCAGATGAAGATAAAAGGAAAAGGCAGGCAGATAGAAAGAGACGGAAACGAAAAAAGAAAAAAGCTAGAAAAAAATAGAACTTAGAGCAAAAATTTCATAAGTGTCAGAAATTAGTAATAAAATAAAGTTATATTATTGACAGATGTGATATTTATGACACACTATTTATGGTTAAAAAATCAATTATTTTATATAAAAAAATAGAAAAAGAACTGTCCAAATTACCAAAAACAGTTCAATTAAAACTCAAAGGATTATTAGAAATTCTAGAGTCAGAAGGGAAACTAGAAATACCTTTTGCAAAAAAGTTATCAAAACAAGAGGGTTTATTTGAAATAAGAATAAAACATAAAGGACAGTGGAGAGTTATTTACGCATAATACTATAAATAGATCAATAATAATACTTAGTGTATTTCTTAAAAAAACTAAAAAAACACCACTAAAAGAATTAAATAAATCACATAAAAGACTAAAAGCATATTTAAGAAAGAAATAATGAAAAATATTACAATTCCACTCAAAGATTTTTTACCAAATATTACTAAAAAAGAACGAGAGTTTATTAATCAAGAAAAAAAATATTACCAAATAGTTGTTTCTTTAAAGAAAAAAAGAAAAGAACTTGGACTAACCCAAAAAAAACTTTCAGATCTATCAAATATTCCTAGAACAACTATTACCAGGGTAGAATCTGGATCTAGAAATGCAACTTTACAAACATTGATGTCACTAGCTCATGCTATGGGTAGTACTTTTGAACTAAAACTTACCTAGAAAACCACTCCACAGTCTTTTTAAGACCTTCTTCAAAACTTACAGTTGGCTCCCAGTCTAATAACTCCTTGGCTTTGCTAATATCTGGCTTACGACGAGTAGGATCATCTCCTGGAAGATCTTTATGCTCGATCATTGGCTCTGAAGACTCTTCATAAACTTCTCGCCAAATAATGTTAGCAGTCTGACTAACGGTATATTCTTCTGGATTACCAATATTAACAGTCTCACCTTTGGCTCTTGGTTCTAAAGAAAGGCGTAAAATTCCCTCTACCAAATCACTTACATAACAATAAGATCTTGTTTGTGAACCACTCCCGAAAATAGTCATTGGCCTTTTATGCAAAGCAGAATTAATGAAACTAGGAATAACTCGGCCGTCTTCTGCACCGATTCTAGGGCCATAGGTATTAAAAATTCTTACAATTCTAGTATCTATCTCAAAATCTCTATTAAAAACCCCACAAATAGTCTCTCCTAGACGCTTGCTTTCGTCATAACAAGAACGAATCCCATTAGGATTCACATTGCCCCAATAGGTTTCTTTTTGTGGATGCTCCAAAGGATCTCCATAAGCTTCTGATGTTCCAGCAAAGATAAAGGTTCCTTCTGGATTTGTAGCTTGTAGATACTGTAAAAGAGCATCTGTAGCTACTGTATTAACCAGGTAAGTCTCTCTAGGGTATTTTTGGTAAAAGGGTGGAGAAGCGGGAGAAGCAAAATGAAAGATATAGTCAAAAACTTCACCTTGGAGATAATTACCAGCTGGTTGAGTTACATCTGCTTCAATAAATCTGAGATTTTCTGATTCTACCTCTGAGAGATTATCTGCATTACCAGTGATAAAATTATCTATACCCATCACCATCGCGCCTTCTTCTAGCATTGTTTCCACCAAGTGAGAACCAAGAAAGCCAGCTGCTCCGGTTACCAAGACTTTTTTACCTGCAAAACGATTTAACATAAGAGTTTTATTGTAACAAATCTGGGAAAAGAAACATACTGGGGGTTAAAAAATAGTCCTATAGTTTTGACATAAGTGATATATTTTGATATACTATATCAAGTATTTTAGGTAGACTAAATCAATTTTTCAATGCGAAAGATAGTGATAAAGTCAGCTCTTTTACAAAAGAACATTGCTAAATCTATTTTTTTAGAATATGAATCTATTCATTCCACCTTATGTGAAGTAAATAGAAAATATTCTAAAAAAGGAGGTGAATCATCATATGGTTTTCCATATAATATCTTATGCAGCAATAGCAGGATTAACAATTCAGTCTATGCTGGAAGTGGATAGCTCGGTCTCTGAAAGAAGCCTACCAACAGGACATAAAGTTGGAATCTGGATAACAGGCATTGCATGGACTGCAACTCTTGTTGCAGGATTTTGGTTAAGCGGGCCAGAAACGTTCGTACTTTGGATCGTTTCATCAATATTGCTTATAGCTCTAATTATTACTGCAGAGTCATTTACATATAGTAAATGGCAAACAGTATTTTTAGTTCCAACCACTGCTGTATTTTTTGCAAGTGGAATAACTTATATCTGGTAATAAAATGTTCTTTCAATCAAAAACCCCATTTTTAGGGGGTTTTTACTATTAAAACCTATAATCTAGATATTAATGACGTTGTTTGATATAATAAGGAGGTATTTTGTTCTTTAAAAAACTTGAAAACAGAAACCTGTTTACCTTTTCAAAGCTTGGCGCTTAAAAAAAGGTAGATAGAGACTGTTTTTATGGAGGAGGTACTAAAAAAATGAAGCTATTAGTAGGATTAATTCTGTTAATCTTATTATTTAATGCTCCAGAAGTTTTACTTTTCTTAATGGTGATTGTAGCTAGTTTTGCTTTAGTGATAGCCTGGTTCTGGTCACTTGAATTAATAGGAGAATTTGATCCTATTTTGGCAATTGGATTAGGAATATTATCCCTATTTTTTGGGGTAGCACTAATTATCATTGCTGCTATAGGAACGATAGTGTCTTTCTTTACGGAAGATGCTAGTAAGCTTCTTGGATGCTTATGGATATTTGTTTTAGTTGTCTTAATTTTATTATAAAACAACTACCCTCTAGACTCTCCCCACCCCGGTGGGGAGTTTTACTTTCAAAACCAACTTCACCCAACCCATTTCTCACGGTATGATATAAACGTGAAGAAATTCTCTCTTAAAAAATCCTCAGCTACAATACTAAAACAACCCATTTGGCTTATTTTAATTTTTTCTTTTTTACTTCGTATTCCTTTGCTAACAGGCTCCTTTTGGCTAGATGAAGCAGCCCAAGCTCTAGAAAGCATCAGGCCATTCTCACAACAACTAGATATTATTCCAGATTTTCAACCACCTTTGTTACACTACATTACTCACTTTGCAGCTTCTGTTTCTGAGACCGAGTGGTGGCTACGACTCTGGGGAGCTTTAATCCCTGGCTTAGTAACTATTTGGGCTACTTATAAAATCGGTAAGAAACTCTTTTCAGAAAGAGTAGGGCAGTGGGCAGCGCTATTACTAGCTACATCTTCATTTCATATATTTTATTCACAAGAACTTCGTCCTTACAGTCTTCCTGCTATGTGGGGCATGCTTTCTACACTCACCTTACTCACGAGACCTCTTATTATCTGGAAATTTATTTTATTATCTGTAGCAGGCTTATATTCTTCTTATCTCTATCCATTTTTACTTTTTACCCAATTAGTAATTATGTGGCTAAAATACAAATCACCTCAAAAACTCTTCCAAACCATTCTTCCAATTATCTTACTCTTCATCCCTTGGCTACCAAGATTCTTACAACAGCTACAAGCTGGACAAAGTTTGAGACTAGAAATCCCTGGATGGGAAAATGCAGTCAGTATTCCTCAAATAAAAACCCTAGTTTTAGTACCTCTCAAATTTATTTTTGGGGTACTTAATATTGAACCTACTTGGACTTTTATTCTTGCTATTTTAGTACTTAGTTTTTTATGTGTAAAACTTTTTTTGATTTCACAAAAATCATTGTGGATAAACCTCATAAACGCTTTGAAAAAAATCCCAAAACTTTTACGAAAAAACAAATTGAAATTAACCCCAAAAATGCAATTAATTATTTTAATAATTCTGCCGTTTCTTTCAGCTTGGATAATTTCTTTTCTTGTACCAGTCCTTAGACCAAAAAGAGTTCTGTTTCTTTTACCTTTCTTTTATCTTCTATTTGCTTCATTGTTACCAACAAGAAAACTAGGATCTCTACTTTATAAAAACCAAGAAAAAATCACTATTTACTTATTAAGCACTCTCCTTTTTATTAACCTCTGGGGAACAATAAGTTATTGGCATGAAAAACCCTTACAACGGGAAAACTGGCGAGAACTAAAACAAGAGATAGTTACTACTTTTCCAGCCAGCTCAACTCTCGTTATCATGTCTTTTGATGAACCATTTGCTCCATGGAGATGGTATTTACCTGAGTATCCTACTTTAGACCTTGGTTATAAGCATGCTTCTGATGTTGAAAACATGAAAGATACTTTGAAACCTGCTTTTGATAAAGACTATGTTCTAGTTTTCGATTATCTCAGAACTCTAACAGATCCAGATGATCTAATCCTACAAACTCTAAGTGATTTTGGCTTTATTGGTAGAGGAGTTATTGATTATCCAGGGATTGGATTTGTCAGGATTTACACCCGTTCTCATAACGCTTTGGGATCTGCTAGACTTTAATCTTTCTAAAAAACAATAAATAAGCCATAATTAAAAATACCTTTAGAAAAAACTTAGAAAAGTATATAAATAAATTATGAAAATAGGAATTGATTTTACCCCAGCCAATTATGATCGTGGAGTTTCGCGTTATACAAAAAACTTGATTCGTAGTCTTTTGGAACTTCCAGGGAATGATGTTTCATTTTATGGTTCCTCATTCCGTCAATATGATTCTCTAAGACAAAAGGCCAAAGAACTTATTAAAAACACTAGAGTAGTAAATAACTATAATTTTAGTTTTCAAAAATACCCACCATCTTTCTTGCAACTCTTATGGAAGTTTGGAGCCAATCCTGTTTCCAAAGTATTACCCAATATAGATGTCTTTCATAGCTGGGATTGGCTACAACCACCAGATAAAAATATACCGTTAGTATCCACTATTCATGATCTAGCCATTCTTAAATATCCAGAGACAGCTCATCCCAAAATATTAGCTGCTCACAAACAATCCTGGAAGATTCTCAAAGAAAGAGATGCCGAGATCATTGCTGTCAGCCAAGCAACAAAAAAAGATATTGTTAATTTTCTAGAGATACCAGCTTATCGTGTTCATGTTATTCCAGAAGCACTTCCTCAGGAAATTAGAATTATTAACGAGAATCTCTCTGAAGATCAAGTAGAAAGATTAAAACAAGAACTGAACTTACAAAAACCATTTTTATTATTTGTCGGAACTCGTGAACCACGTAAAAATCTAGTTAATCTAATAGAAGCTTGGAAACCACTCCAGAAAGAAGTAGATCTTATTATTGCTGGAGCTTCTGGATGGGATGAAACTAGCAACTATAGCCAGATCCAAGGACTTCGTTTCCTTGGAAAAGTCTCTGACCAAGCTCTTAATGTCCTTTATGCTGAGGCCGAAGCTTTTGTTTATCCTAGCCTAGATGAAGGTTTTGGCTTACCTATTCTAGAGTCTTTTTATCATGGAACCCCAGTTATAACTTCTAATCTACCAGTGCTGATAGAAGTAGCTGGTAATGCTGCAGAGCTAGTGAACCCTGTGGACATTACAGATATTACCCGTGGTATTGCGTTAGTTCTCAATGAAGATAAAGCAGAACAACAAAAAAGATTACAAAGAATGATTATTAGAATGCATATGTTCAGCTGGCACTTAGTTGCAGAACAAACGGTAGAGGTTTACAAAAAAGCTATTGAGCGTTTGCAAGAGTAAACTATGAATATAAAAAATAATAAACAATCTTTTCACTTTGCTTTTGATGCTAATGAAGCAAATGTACTCAATAGAGTGGGAAGCAATGTTTATGCTTTTGAAATTTTAAAACAACTTCATGCTTCTACAAAAAAAAGAACTGATCTTAAATGGACAGTTCTACTGGCCCAACCACCAGTTAAAGACTTTCCCAAAGAAAATAATTCCTGGAAATATAAAATAGTTACTCCTAGAAAATTCTGGACTCAATGGGCTTTACCTCTTCATCTTTTCAAGAACAAAAGGAAATATGATTTGCTATACACACCTGGACATTACGCTCCACGCTTTTCTAGCGTTCCATATATAAGTAGTATTATGGATCTAGCTTTTCTAAAATTTCCAGATCAATTTACTGGAATAGATGCCTTTCAATTAAAGAACTGGACAAAATATAGTGCTGAATCTGCAGAAAAAATAATTACGATCAGTGAATTTTCCAAAAAAGAAATTAATCAAATATATGATTTATCCCTAGAAAAAATCAAGGTAGCTTATCCTGCTGTTTCACTAACTGATAAATATTCTAATTTACGTTGGAAAAGATTTATAAAAAAGAATTCTATAAAGCCAAATGAATATTTTCTATACTTAGGCACTATTCAACCAAGAAAAAACCTAGAAAAATTAATAGAAACTTTCGAAGTTTTCTCTAGAGGATTTGCCGCAAGAAAACTAAAATCATCTCAAACAAAAAATATAAAAGTAAAACAACATCCTCAACTGGTAATTGCTGGAAAAACTGGCTGGTTAGCAGAAACTATTCTGGAAAGAATACAAGAATCACCTTTCAAAAAACATATTATCTTGACTGGATTTGTAGATGATTCTCTAAAAAAACCACTTTATGAAAATGCCCAAGCATCTTTATTAATAGGACTCTATGAGGGTTTTGGTATTCCACCACTAGAATCACTAGCTGCTGGAACAGCGGCTATTGTTTCTAACAATAGTAGTTTACCAGAGGCAGTCGGTGAGGCTGGTATTTTGGTAGATCCAGAGAATGCTCAGGATATTGCTAATGCTATGAAAAAAACCTGGAATATGCCAAAACTCAGAAAACAAGTTTTAAAAAGAAAAACAAAAAAACACTTGAAAAACTTTACTTGGAAAAAAACTGGACAAGTAGTTTTGGAGACATTATTAACTACAGCTAAAGAATTAAGAAAAAATGGAAATTAAAAAGTTAGTACAAAAATGACTGACTCTCCTCAAAAAACAAATCAAAGAAAAAAGAATGCTCCACTTCTAGGAATAGACCCTGGATACGATAGATTAGGCTGGGCTGTTGGTACGCCTGTTGGTAATAATTGGGAAAACCTTATTTATGGGTGTATAGAAACCCCCAAAGAAATGAAACTTTTTGATCGTTACAAAATACTTAATATTGAATTGAAAAAAATCATAAAACTTTATAAACCAGAGACAGCTATTATTGAATCACTATTCTTCTTCAAGAATCAAAAAACTGCCCTAAAAGTTAGTGAAGCTAGAGGAGTTATCCTTAGCACTTGTTTTTCTAAAAACATGAAACTCTTTGAGTTTACTCCATTACAAATAAAACAAGCTGTTACTGGCTATGGAAGAGCTGATAAAAAAGCTGTAGAAAAAATGGTTCGCCTTCAGCTAAAACTAGGATCACAAAAAATCATTGATGATGCTATAGATGCCCTTGCTGTAATGATGACTTACCAGACACAAAGAAAATTGCTAGAGTTATAGTAAGTCTTTCTTTTCATAGTAAATTTATGGTACAACTAATCTCAAGATGATCGGGTTTCTTTCAGGTACTATCCAAAAACTATCAAATTCACTTCTAATCCATACTTCTGGAGGAGTGGGCTACAAGGTAGAAGTAGGTCCATCATTTTTCAATAGACTTCAAGATAAAGATACAGTTTCTCTATTTATTTATACTCATGTCAAAGAAGATACCCTTAGCCTTTTTGGATTCGGGACACAAAAGGATATGACTCTATTTGAACTAGTCCTCTCTGTCTCTGGAGTTGGTCCAAAGATTGCTCTAGCCATCATTGATTCTGGTGCAGAAAGACTTGTTGAGGCAGTTCAAAATGCAAATGTAGAGTTTTTCAAATCAGTCAAAAGAGTTGGTAAAAAGCTAGCTCAAAAAATAATCATTGATCTAAAATCAAAACTAGGTGGATTAAAAGATCTAGACCTCAGCCCTCTCTCAAAAACAGAACGAGATGCTATGGATGGATTACTTGGGCTTGGTTTCCAAGAAGGCCATGTTCTAGAAGTTCTTAGAGAAATAGATACTACTCAGCCAGTAGAAACTGTCTTGAAACAAGCTGTAAAAAAACTCTCGATAAAATAAATCATGATTGAACCAAATATAATTAGCAATATAGATTCTGAAGATAATAATGTAGAAGAAGAAATTCTTTTTACTTCTCTAAGAGCTCAAGATTGGGAAGAGTTCTATGGTCAAAAAACAATCAAACACTCCCTACAAATTTCTATTGAAGCCGCCAAGCAACGTAATGAGACATTAGATCATATTTTACTTTATGGTCCTCCAGGACTAGGTAAAACAACCCTTTCTCATATCATTGCTAAAGAGATGGGTGTAAATATTAAGATTACTTCTGGAACAGCTCTAACAAAGTCTGGTGATCTAGCTGCTATCTTAACTAACCTTGAAGATGGAGACATCCTTTTTATTGATGAAATTCATCGATTATCAAAAGCAGTTGAAGAAACTCTCTATCCTGCAATGGAAGACTACGCTCTAGATATTGTTATTGGTAAAGGACCTTCAGCTAGAACCGTTAGAATTGATCTTCCTAAGTTTACTCTAATAGGAGCTACAACTAGATTCGGCCTGTTATCTGGCCCTTTTAGAGATCGTTTTGGGCTTATTCAAAGATTAGAATTTTATCCACCAGAAGGCTTACAAAGAATCATTACAAATGGTGCTAAAAAACTAAAAGTAACTCTAGATCCAACAGCTGCCTTATCAATCGCCCGTCGTTCAAGAGGAACACCAAGAATAGCTCTCAAACTTTTCAAGCGTGTAAGAGATTATGCCCAAATAAAAAATGGGGGAGATGTTACCCCAGAATCTGTAGAAAAAGCCCTTGATATGTTTGCTATAGATTCATTAGGACTAGACCATAACGACAGGAGATTATTAATAGAAATGATCGATAAACACAGTGGTGGTCCAGTAGGACTTAGTACTATGTCTGCAACTATCCATGAAGATTCTGGAACTATTGAAGAAGTCATTGAACCATATCTTATTCAGATAGGTTTTCTCAAACGTACTAATCAAGGTCGTGTTGTAAGTGAAGCTGGGTATGCCCACCTAGGAATTACTTACAAAAAATAAAAACAAAGGAAATATATGGACGCTTGGTCGGCCTCTGTACAACGTAGAGCAATAAGTGATCTCAAAGAAAATGGTGGAACTGTTTACGAAGAGCCATATCAAAAAAAATTTGAAGGAGAATCTGTTTTAGTAATAGGCCATGATGGAAATAAATACTGGGTTATATCAAATAACCAAATTCAACTTGTTACAACAGAGGAACTTTTCTGAAACAAAACTTTATCTCAGAACTTTATTTTGACAAATCAGATCTCTCAAAACGGATAGAGCTAATTCTAGAGTTTATTCATCAGAATACTGAGTTCACCATAGATAAATGTATTCAAAAAAGTGCCTGGTGGAACTCTTCTCACATTGGAGCAATGCATTATTCTGGAATGTATAAAAACAAACCAGCTATTCTCAAAATCCAAGGAACTAAGCCTGCTACCAGTGAAGAAAAAATGGTTGTTGCTTTTACTAATCAAAATACCAGTTTGAAAATTAGAGCGCCTTATCTATATTCGAACTTACCCTGGAATGAAAAACTCAGATTTGAAGCATTCATCATGGAAGATGTTGCTCATGAAAAAATAATTAATTTACCTACAAACAATATAGAAATAACCAATTTTTTTGACTTATATAAAGAATACAGAACTAACTGTCTCAACAAACCTTGGTTAGAAAAACCAGAAATACCTCTATCAAAACAAACAATCAAAAACTTTTCTAAATGGAAAAAAATTTCTAAGGAACTTCATCCCAATCATCCATTAAAACAAAAAGAAGATGCAGACCTTTTGGAAAAAGGAGTAACTTTTCTGAGCGAAAAACTTTCTACTACAGACTGGGAATTTCAACATGGTCATTTTTCTGCACGAGATCTCCATAAAGTTGGAGGAGAAATAGTAATTCTTTCTAATCTGTATTGGTCTTGGAGAATGCCTTTTTATGACGCTGTTTTTGCTTTCCATTGGTATCAATATGATCTGGCAAACTCTGTAAATATATCTCTAGATACACTTTTAGAACAACGGAAACTATGGAAAAAACATATTGAAAATACTATTCCAAAAAATGAAGAAAACAGAAAACTTCTCCAGCTAGCATTTCTGGAAAGAGCTTTGGCAGGACTTAATCTAGATGGATTACTAGAACCTTCTGAGAAAAGTAAAGCCTTGATGGAATTAACTAGAACTGAAATAAAAGAATCTTTATCAAGCTAACCTTTGCCCGATTCTCAAGTCTGAAGTATACTAGTGTTATATGCCATTAAAAGACAAACAAGGCAACACACTTACTTCTGAACAAGCTCTAGTAAAAGGGTTCAATCGTGTTCAAGCCATTATTCTAGAATTTATTACTGGATTCCTCTGGTGGGGAGTAGGAACTATCCCTTCTCATAGCTTTAGATTTTTCTTTTATCGCCTTTTTGGAATGAAAATCGGTAATAAATCTACTATTCATATGTTAGCTAGAATCTATGATCCTCGTCACATTTCTATTGGCGAAGGAACCCTAATAGGTGAAAAAGCTACCCTAGATGGTAGAAAACAACTTCCCAACTCCAAAGGTGGGCTAGAGATAGGAAATCATGTAGATATAGCCTCTGAAGTAATGATCTGGACTAGCCAACATGATATTCATAGTGAAGACATGAGGCCTATCGAAGAAAAAGTAACCATAGAAGATTATGTATTCATTGGCCCAAGGGCTATTATTCTTCCTGGGGTAACTGTTGGTAAAGGAGCTATCATCGCAGCAGGAGCTGTAGTAACCAAAAATGTAAGTGCTGGTTCTATTGTTGCCGGCACACCAGCCAAAGAAATAGGTATCAGAAAAACTAAAGACTACTCGTATAAATTAGGACGACCTCGTTTGTTCCAATAGATCTATTATAAAAATTTATAAAACAAAGAAAACTCTATGACAAAAAAAACATCTTATCTTTTTGATCTCTCTATTATTGTTGTTTCATACAACACCAAGGAAGTTACTCTTCAGACTTTAAAGACTGCTATTGCTGACCTCAAAGCAGATAATTTACTAAAAAGAGTAGAGTTCTTTGTTGTAGATAATGATTCCAAAGATGGCTCTGTGACTGCTGTAAAAAAATACATGTCCACTCAAAAAGTAAGATATACAATTATTGCCAATAAAGATAATAATGGTTTTGCCTGGGCTAACAATCAAGCTATAAAACAATCCAAAGCTAGCGCTGTCATTCTACTGAACTCTGACACTATTACAAAAAGAGGAGCCTTCAAAGTATTACTAGATACTTTTGAAAAAAATATAGTTAATGAAGCAACAGCTCATCTCTCATCAGAATCAGAAAATAATACTGATAGATTGGGAATCATTGCCCCAATGCTACTTAACACAGATAAAACAATCCAACCTCAAGGAGGAAACTTTCCAACTCTATTATCATTAGCATCCCAAATGTTATTTTTGGATGATATCCCTTTGATAGGAAAACTCTTGCCTTCTACTCAACATACAGGTCGTAATGTCAAAATGAAAAAAACAGATAAAGGCCTAGTCTCTGTAGAGTGGTTAGCTGGTACTGCGATGATGATTCGAAAAGAAGTTATCGATGAAATAGGTATGCTAGATGATGGTATTTTTATGTATGGAGAAGATATTGAATACTGTATGAGAGCTAGACGCCACCATTGGGATATTGCTATCCAAGCAGATTCACAAATAATTCACTTGGGTAATGTCAGTGCGGGTTCCGAAAATGCACTTACTGGTGAAATGAAAGGCTATGTTTATCTATGGTCAAAATTCAAGCCAAGCTGGCAAATGCCTTTGGTAAAAATGATTCTTTGGAAAGGATCTTTCCTTCGCATGATTGCTCATAGAACTATTAAAAAAGATCTTAGAAGAGCTGATATTTATCAAAGAATACTTGGTAAAATCTGGAGTTTTTAAAAAGCTCACCTCCTAAAAAAATAGGAGTCTGACTACTTTAAAAATTAATTTAAGGAGTTTTTAATTGATGGTAAAAAAATCAAACAAAAAAAATAATCTTTCTTTTTTCAAAAAACTATCCAGATGGTTTGATGAGAATTTTCTGTTTATTTTTAGTACTTTTTTACTAGCCTTTATCCCGCTTTACCCCAAAATACCTCTTTTTGATATTATTCCAGGATACATTGTAAGGGTTCGTTTTGAAGATATCTTAATTGCGGTAGCTGGGTTGTTTTGGGTTATTCAGATTATCCGTAAAAAAACTACCTGGAAATCACCTTTGACAAAGCTTATCTCAACATATGCTCTTGTCGGACTTTTTTCTCTCTTATCAGCTGTTTTTATTATTCATACTATTCCTCTAGAACTGATTCATATCGGTAAGTCTAGCCTTCATCTCTTGCGTTATCTAGAATACTTTTTCTTGTTTATATTGATGTATTCTTCGATTAATACACAAAAACAGGCTAAAACTATTATCTGGAGTATTCTGACCACTGTTTTTCTAATTAGTTTCTATGGTTTGGGTCAAAAATATTGGTATTGGCCAGTTTACTCCACGATGAACAGAGAATTCAGTAAGGGCATTAGACTCTATCTAACAGAGCATGCCAGAGTTCAATCTACCTTTGGTGGACATTATGATCTAGGAGCTTATCTATTAATTATGCTACCTATTATCCTAAGTTCTGCCTTTTTATCCAAAAAGAAATGGAAAAAACGGATCTTTCATTTAGTTCATGCCTTTGGCTTATGGTTACTTATTATGAGTGCTTCTAGAGCATCTTTTGCTTCTTATGGTTTGGCCATGTTACTTGTTTTAATTTTCCTTGCTCTGAAAGAAAAAACCTGGAAGAAAAAAATCAATTCTTTTTTCAAAAAAACATTGGGAATGGGTTTACTAACAGGATCATTGATGCTTGCATTTGGTGGGGATATGTCTGAAAGAATTTTGCAAGTATTTGATGCTTATCCAGAAATTTCTAATACCTATCATTCTATAAACGCTGAACGGAAAAAAGGCCGTGATCAAATTTATGACTGGATGGGAATCATTGAACTCAAGCCACCAGAAAACTCAATAGGCTTTGATAATACTGAACTAGAATCAGTCCTAACTGCTACAGATCAGCAGCCAACAACTAGACCTAGTGATGTTTATAAAGACATTCCTGATTTGGTAGAAATAGCTACAATATCTGCTGATGGAACTAAAACTATTATCAGAGTAGAAAGAGAACGAACCTGGTCTGATAATGCTTTAAAATATGGTCTTTCACTGGCTATTAGACTAGATACTCTTTGGCCAAATGCTATTAAAGGCTTTATGAAAAATCCACTTTTAGGAAGTGGTTATGCTACTTTAAACAAGGAAACTGCTTATCATTTTACGGAAGCTGAGAGTACTGATAACAATTATTTGAGAATTCTAGGTGAAACTGGACTGCTTGGTTTCTTGACTTTCTTTGGAATTATCTTTATTTCACTGAGATATTCTTTCAAATATATTTTTGACAAAGATAAATTAAAAGCTTCACTAGCTATTGGTTTAGTTGCTGGCTCTATAGGACTTATGGCTAATGCTTCATATATAGATGTTTATGCAGCTTCCAAAGTAGCCTTTACTTATTGGGGGATTGTAGGAGTTATCTTGGCTGTACTGTCATTACCAAAAAAGAAATCTTTACTTAATCCTGATAAAAAATAAACATGATTAAACAACTCTTTAAAAATCATCTAAACACAACCAAAAAACAAATTTTGTTTTTGGTGTTTTTAGCTTTTATTCCTCGTCTCTATAGAATTACAAATCCTGTTGCTGATTGGCATGCTTTCCGTCAGGCAGACACAGCTTCTGTGACTAGAGAATATGTCAAAAACGGCATAGATATCCTTCACCCTCATTATCATGACTTATCCAATATCCAGTCTGGCCAAGATAATCTGGAGGGCTTCAGAATGGTAGAGTTTCCTTTTATAAATGTCTTGATTGCAGGGATACTCAGACTAGTACCTATTTTACCCTTGGTAGCTACCAGTAGAATCTTTTCTGTTTTTGCTTCACTGGGAACATTAGTTTTTCTATATAAATTTGTTTATCTTTCAACCAAAGATATTAATTTAGCTTTTTTGAGTGGCTTATTTTTTGCTCTAATTCCCTACAGTATTTATTACTCTAGAGTTATATTACCAGAACCATTTTTCTTGTTTTTTAGTATGGGCTCAATATTTTTTCTAAGCAAAGCCGTTAAAAATAAAAATAAATTTTATAAAAATAAAAGCTTCTGGATCTCTGCTGTTTTTCTAAGTGCTTCTTTTTTACTAAAACCATTTGTCGCATTTTTGGCTCCTTTATATCTGTTAATCATTCTTCAAAATATTGGTTGGAAAAAACTTTTTCACTGGAGCTGGATTATCTATGCAGTGATTTCCTTGCTACCTTTCCTGTTGTGGAGAGATTGGATTTTACAATTTCCTAGTGGTATCCCTGCCTCAGACTGGTTGTTTAACAGTAATCTTATTCGTTTTAGACCAGCTTGGTTTCGTTGGCTATTCTACGAAAGATTTACAAAGCTAATTTTGGGTTACACAGGTATTATTCTAGCTACAGTCGGTTTATTTAATAATAAATATAAAACAAAGAAATCTTTTAAAAATATTCTTTGGGCTTGGGGATTTGGTCTTTTGGCATATCTCTCTATTATTGCGACGGGAAATGTTCAACATGATTATTATCAAGTAATCTTTGTTCCTTTTTTTAGTATTCTCTTGGGTGTTGGTTTACAAACTTTATGGAAAAAAACAACTACCTTGAAAAATAATTTACAAAAACTAGCTCAAATTTTTATAATTTTAATCACAGTGTCTAGCTTGCTATTGGCTTGGAAAAATGTTTCTGGATACTTTAATGTTAATCACTGGGAATATGTAGAAACAGGGGAGAGAATAGATAAACTTCTACCAAAGGATGCAAAAGTTATTGCTACTGCTTTTGGTGATACTATTTTTCTTTTTCAAACTAATAGAACTGGCTGGCCTATCGGTTTCGAAATAGAAGACAAAATAGAAAAAGGAGCACAATACTATATTTCTACAAGCTATGATGATGAAGCCAGAAACTTAGAAAAAACATATACTACAATTGAAAAAACTTCAGACTACATTATTATTGATCTAACCAAGAAAGAAATAATAGAAGAATAATTTTTATGAAAATATTAATGCTGACTCCCTATCTTCCATATCCACTTCTTTCTGGAGGACAGATCAGAACCTACAATCTTCTAAAGAAGCTAGCCAAGAAACATGAAATCACTCTTTTTGCTTTAATAAAAAACCAAGAAGAAAAACAATATATTCCTGAACTAGAAAAATTCTGTAAAAAAGTAAAAGTCTTTCAACGATCAGAGAAACCTTTTACTATCAAAAATATTCTAAAAGCCTTGTTCTCTACATATCCTTTTCTAGTTATTAGAAACTATGTTCCAGAAACTATAGATGCTATCAAAGATGAGTTATCAAAAGAAAAATATGACTTACTTCATGCAGAGACTTTCTACATGATGCCTCATTTACCAGAAAATAATATACCAACCATTATGGTAGAGCAAACCATCGAATATCTTGGTTATGAAAGTTATGCAAAAAAAGCTCATCCATTACTAAAACTCCTTTTAGAAACAGATATCAAAAAAATTCGTAAATGGGAGCGTCACTACTGGAAAGCTTGTGACAAATTAATTGTGATGAGTGATGATGATAAAAAATTTATTAGCAAACAAATCAAAGATGAAAATAAAATAGACGTAGTAGCTAATGGAGTTGATTCTGCCTGGTTCGAAGAAATACCTCGCAAACTACAAAAAAATCCAACTATTCTTTCTGTTGGAACTTTCAACTGGCTACCTAATATAGAAGCTGTAGATTTTTTGGTCCAAAAAATATGGCCATACATCAAAAAACTATCGCCAATAAGTAAACTCTGGATTGTAGGAAATGCACCTACAAAAAAAGTAATTTCATATGGAGAACAAGATCCACAGATAGATGTCTTGGGCAGAATCCCAGATATTAGAACCGCTTTTAAAGAAGCTCATGTCCTGTTAGCTCCTGTTTTTAGTGGCAAAGGAACTCGTTATAAAATACTTGAAGCTATGGCTAGTGGCACTCCGGTAGTAGCCTCCAAAATCGCTGTTGAAGGACTTGATATTGAACATGGAAAACATGTCCTGGTAAGTAATTCTGCTCAAGATCTAGCAAAATTCACCATTCAATTAACCCAAGATAAAAAACTTTGGGATAAACTCTCGATAAATGGAAAGAAATTTGTAACAGAAAACTTTGATTGGAAGGAAATTTCTAAAAAACTTGATATGATCTATAAAGAGATAGGAAACAAAGGAATTAACTATGAAAAGTAAAATAAACAAGAACTCTAAAATTATGAAGAAAAAATCTAACAAAACTACTTCTAAAGCTAAACAAAAAGATTTAGCTATTGTTGTCTTAAACTTTAATACTCAATTCTGGCTCAAAAAAACTCTCCAAAGTCTCAAAGACTTTTACCTAGATAGAGCAAAATATGCTGTTGAAGTAATCGTTGTAGATAATGATAGTAATGATGGGTCACCAGAGATGGTAGAAAAAGAATTCAAATGGGCCAAACTTATTAGATCTGGAGGAAATGTTGGTTTTGCAGCTGGAAACAATATTGCTTTAAAAAAAATTACAGCTAGATACAGCATGTTACTTAACTCTGATACTCAATTTCATGAAGGATCTAACCTGGATACCATCATTAAATACATGGATGATAATAAACAGGTTGGTATGGTTACTCCTAGGGTAGAACTACCTAATGGAACCATTGATCCTGCTTGTCATAGAGGTGAACCAACTCCATGGGCTTCCCTAACTTATTTTACTGGCCTAGAAAAATTATTCCCACAAAGTTCATTACTTGGTCAATATCATCAAACTTTTAAAAACATGGATGAAATTCATGAGATAGATGCTTGTACGGGTGCCGCAATGATCTTCCCTACAAAGTTCATGCAAGACAAAGTAGGATACTTAGATGAACAGTTCTTTATGTATGCTGAAGATATTGATTGGTGTAGAAGATTCCGTGAATTAGAAAAAACAATCGTCTTTCACCCAGAAGTAAAAATCATTCATCATAAATATAAATCAGGAATCAAAAGTTCATCTACTAATCTTGCCAAAAAAGTTAATAACATGTTTTATGACACCATGCTTATGTACTATGACAAATGGTATACAGATAAATATCCAAAATTCTTCCGTACTCTCCTAAAGACATTCTTATTTATCAAAAAAGGTGGCTTATAAAAGAGTTTTTAAAAGATAGCTGAAATAAACTTATGAAGAGAATAGGAGTAGATTGTAGACTAGCTGGACAAAAACATGCAGGAATAGGTAGATATACACAAAACCTAGTTCAAAGACTTGTGGAAAATCCAGAGTTTGAATGGGTCTTGTTCTTTTCTGATATAGAACAAGCTCAGGAAGTATTGCCCAAAAAATATGACAATACTACTGAAGTATTTATCCCCATAAAACATTATTCACTTAAAGAGCAGACTAGATTACCAAAGATTTTTTCGGAACAAAAACTAGATCTATTACATATCCCTCATTTTAATGTTCCTATTTTCTATCCTGGAAAAATAGTCGTTACAATCCATGATTTGTTGTGGCATGAACAAAGAGGTAATCATGTAACCACTTTACCTGCCTGGAAATATTGGCTCAAATACTGGGCTTATATTCATACTGTCAAAACAGCAGTAAAAAAAGCAAAAGCTATTTTTGTCCCAAGTAAAACCGTTGTAGAAACTCTGGGTAAATACTACCCAAAAACAAAAAACAAAACTATTTTGACTTATGAAGGAGTAGCAGAGATATTCTTACAACAAAAAAAGATAAAATCAAAAATAAAGAAACAGCTTATATATACGGGTTCCTTATATCCTCATAAAAACATAGAAGTTGTTTTAAAAGCTCTTAAAAATCTGCCAGAATTTTCTCTTAAGCTTGTTGGAGCTAGGAATATTTTTCAACAAGAAACTATGGAACTGGTAAAAAAACATAAAGTAGAAAAACAAGTTGATTTTCTTGGTAGACTTTCTGATAAAAAACTTATTGAGCTATATAGTGAATCTTTTGCTTTTGTTTTTCCTTCTTTTTCAGAGGGATTTGGCTTACCTGGACTAGAAGCCATGGCAACTAATTTACCAGTAATTGCTTCTGAAATTCCTATCTTTAAAGAAATATATGGAGATGCAGCTGCTTATTTTAATCCAAAATCATCGGCTGAGTTAGTAGAAATAATTAATATCTTAGAACCATCACGTAAGGATTTAATTAAAAATGGACAAAAAATTATAGAAAAATATAGCTGGGAAACAATGGTCAATACAACCATTAATGAATATAAAAAGATTATTCAAAAATGAAAAATCCCAAAGTTGCATTAGTTTATGACAGGGTAAATACTCCTCATGGAGGAGCAGAACAGGTTTTATTAGCTCTTCATAATGTTTACCCCACAGCTCCTTTATTTACGACTATTTATAATCCTCAAAAAGCTCCCTGGGCAAAAGTTTTTCCTGAAATAACAGTTAGTTTCCTGAATAAAGTTCCATTACTGAACAAACTACATCGTTGGATTCCATTCTTGATGCCAATGGCTTTTGAATCATTTGATCTGAATAACTTTGATATTGTGATTTCTATCACTAGTGCTGAGGCAAAAGGAGTTTTAACATTACCTCATCAATTACATATCTGTTATCTATTAACTCCTCCTAGATACCTCTATCAAGATAGAGAACACAGTCTTTCTTCTCATTGGATCTTTTCGATTCCTGGTATGAAATGGTTTGCTTCATTATTTCTAAATTATCTTACTTGGTGGGATCAACAAGCCATCTTTAGACCTGATGTAATTATTCCAATTTCAGAAAGAGTTTCTCAAAGAGTTAGAAAATATTATCCAGGAGTTGTCCCAAGTAAAATTATTTATCCACCAGTCATTACTAACAGAACTCTAAAAAATGAAAAAGAATCTGAAAGAAAACTAGAAATACCTTCATCTTTTTTTCTGATTGTTTCTAGATTAGTTTCATATAAACATATTGATCAAGCTATTTTAGCTTGTAATAATCTTGGAAAAAACTTGATAATTGTGGGGGATGGTCCAGAAAAAAATAAATTAAAAACATTTGCAAAAAAACTTTTACAAAATAAACAAAATAAGGAAACAACTAATTCTAAAATTATCTTTTATGAAAATCTTCTTGATAAGGAACTTCATACACTATATAAAAAGTGTGACGCTTTTCTAATGCCAGGAGAGGAGGATTTCGGGATTGTTGCTTTGGAGGCAAATAGTTATGGCAAGCCAGTCTTGATAAACATAAAAAGTGGAGCCGCAGAATGCATAGATCATACTATTCATGGAATTCATATTTCTCAAGAAAATGCTGTTGAAATAGAAAAGGCTATTATTTCTTTTGAAAAAAATACTTTTGAAAAAACTCGCTTAGTACATAACTCAAAAAAATATGATACAAATACATTTACAGAAAATTTTATAACTACTGTAAATAATCTATGGCAAAAAAATAGAAAGTAAATTTATGAATATAAATCCACATACTTATGCAGTTATCTTGGCAGGTGGTGGGGGAACTCGTCTCTGGCCAAAATCTAGAACAAAAACACCCAAACAATTTCTAAAGTTAGTTGGACAAAAAACCATGATCCAAATTGCAGCCGATAGAGTTGCAAAACTTGTTGACTGGAAAAAAATAATCGTTGTTACTAATAAAATTTATTCTGAAGAAGTAAAAAAACAATTGCCATTAGTTCCAGTAGAAAATATTATTGCTGAGCCAGAAAAAAAAGATACTGCCCTTGCTATGTTAGTAGGAGCTTTGTTTGCAAAGAGTAAAGATCCCAAAGCTATTATTATCAATGCAGCTTCAGATCACACTGTTACTGATGAGCCTGAGTTTGTCAGAGTAATGCAGTCAGCAATAGAAGTTGCTGCAGAAGAGAAAGATTTACTTACAGTCGGAATACTTCCAACTTATCCAACTAGTGCTTTTGGTTACATAAAAACTACTACCAAAATAAAAGATCTTGGAGAAAAACTACCATTATTCAAAGTAGATAGTTTTACAGAAAAACCAGATACTGAAACTGCCAAGAAATTTATTGCTACAAAAAAATATTTTTGGAATGCCAATATGTATGTTTGGTCTGCTGTAACTCTTAAAGAATCATTTGCTACTCATAAACCAAGCCTTTTTGAAAAAACAAAACATCTTGATTCCTTAACACCAGCAGAGTTTCATGAAGCTATCAATGAAGTTTACAAAGATGCAGAAGCAATTTCTATAGATTATGCAATTAGCGAAAAAGCAGATAACTTACTACTAATACCAGGAGACTTTGGCTGGAGTGACGTTGGAGACTGGAAAGTTGTTTATGATCTAGGAAATAAAGATCATAATACTAATGTTGTGGTAGGTAGTGATGAAAAAGTATCTACAGTAACAGTAAACTCTACAGGTAATTTGATTCATACAAATGGTAAGTTAGTTGCACTTATTGGTTTAGAAGATATGATTGTAGTAGACACTGACGAAATTCTAATGGTCTGTCCAAAAGAAAAAAGCCAAGATGTCAAAAAAATTGTAAATAAACTAAAGACAGAAAAACGAAAAGAGTATTTATAATATAAAACTAACTTATGTTAACTTACGAACAACAAAAAAGAATTCTTGACCTAATAATTGTAGTAATTCTACTAATTATATTTCTACCTTTCTGGATCATAGTTCCTACTCTTCTAGTAATCAGCGATGGATTCCCTATTTTATTTAGTCATAAAAGAATGGGAAAAGGTGGGAAAGAGTTCTACATGAAAAAATTTCGTTCCATGATTAAGAATGCTCATGAGATATTACATGAACAAAACTCTGAGCTTTTAGAAAAATTCAAAAATAGTGACTGGAAATTTCCCGCTAATGAAGATCCTAGAATAACTTCACTTGGAAAAGTTCTAAGAACATTAACTATTGATGAGTTTCCTCAACTTTTTAATGTCTTAAAAGGAGAGATGAGCATGGTTGGCCCTAGGGCTTACATGAAAAAAGAACTCAATGAACAAACAAAAAAATATCCAAAGACAAAGAAATATGTAAAACATATTCTCTCTATCAAGCCTGGTATAACCGGTCCATGGCAAACTACTGGAAGAAATGAAATACCATTTCCACAAAGAGCTAAAATAGATGCTGAGTATGCTCAACAAAAAAATATCTGGAACGATATCAAGATTATTCTCAAAACTCCTAAGGCTATGATCTCCAAGTGGTAATAACCACTGTTTTTTTGCTATACTAGCGTTCTATGAATGAAGCAGACTCCACAAAAAAGATAATTTCTCTAGATTCTACAGAGACTAAACAAGAAAAAGAAACTCCTGTCAAACCTGCAGAAGAAGTAATTTCAGAGAAAAAATCCCTACTTAAAAATATCTTTGCAAAAAAAATAAAAAAATCCTCTGAAGAAACAACTGATTCAAATGATCAAAAAAAAGAATCAAGTAAAAATATAAAAAATCTTTCCCCAGGAAAAAAGAAGATTTTACTTGGATTAAAAGTAATAGGTGGAGTTCTGTTAACTTTCTTAGTAATAGCTGGAATCTATACTTTTGCTGTTGTTAGAACACTTAAAACTCAAGCAGAAGAAGCAAAAACTACGGCTAGTATGACTTATGATGTTTTCAAAACACAAAACCTACCACTGGCTCAAGAAGAACTAAAAAATCTACAAACAAAAACAATCGAGATACATACAACTTATCAAAAACTCTCTTTTTATAACTACGTCCCTCTACTAAAAAACTATTACCAAGATGGAGAACATATTTTCCAAGCTGGATTATCTGGACTGGATGCTGCTCAGGAAGCTCTTTCAGAGCTTACTCAGTATGCTGATGTTCTAGGTTTCCAGGGCGAAGGTAGTTTCACAGGAGGTACTGCAGAAGACAGAATAAAAATCATGATCGATACACTTGATAAAATCATGCCTTCTTTTGATTCTATAGCCCAAAATCTTGAGAATACAAAAAATGAATTATTAGCTATAAATCCAAATAGATATCCTAAAAAAATAAAAGATTTACTAGTTAGAGAACAAATTGTCTCTGCACAAATAATGATCAAAGATTCTATAGAAGGATTTCTTGAATTCAGACCAGTTCTAGAACAACTTCCAGATCTAGCAGGAGGTAAAGGGGAACGTAAAAAATATCTTATTCTCTTTCAAAATGAAAATGAACTCCGACCTACAGGTGGTTTCTTGACTGCTTATTCTGTTATCTATATTGAAAATGGAAAAGTTACCCCAGAAAAATCTGATGATATCTATGAACTTGATCAAAAATTCAATAAAAGAATTCCTATACCAGAAGCATTAGGTAAATACCTAACTACAGAGAAATACTGGAACCTAAGAGATATGAATATCTCACCTGATTTCAAACTTTCTATGGATGAATTTTTTACTCATTACCAAACGGTTAGAGGTGAACCTACAGATATAGATGGAATTATTGCTGTTGATACCAAAGTTCTAACTGATCTTCTAGAAGTCCTAGGACCTGTTGAAGTGCCAGGATATGGAACTTTCAGTGCAGAACCAGACGATCGCTGTGGTGGCTGTGCTCAAGTCGTTTATGCTCTATCAGAAATCATTACAAGACCTACTCCATACCTTCGTGAAGATCGTAAAGGAATCTTGGGTCCATTGATGCAGTCTACTCTTCAAAAAACATATAGTGCATCAAAAGAAAAATGGCCACAACTTTTCCAAAAAATGTGGCAAGATCTTGAAGGAAAACATATCCAAATGTACTTTATCGATCAAGAAGCCCAAACTGCTGCAGAAACAGTAAATGGAGCTGGTAGATTAATCAATCCTCAAGATGGAAGTGACTTTTTGGCTATCGTTAATGCCAATCTAGGAGGAGCTAAGTCAAATCTCTTTGTAGAGTATGATGTAAAACAAGAAGTTTTAGTTCCAGAGAATGGTAGATTAGAAAAAACAGTCATTATCTCTTATAGAAATACTCATAAAGCTGATAACTGTAACCTAGAAGCTGGATTGCTGTGTCTAAATTCTACTCTGAGAGACTGGACAAGACTTTATATTCCAACTGGTTCAGAACTTATCAGTGCCCAAGGTTTTACAACAGAACCATCTGTATATGAAGAAGAAGGGTTTACTGTCTTGGATGGATTCTTTACTCTTGAACCTCTAGGTGTAGCCAAACTCAAGATTACTTACAGTATTCCTTACGGCGATACTGAAATTTATAAAACTAATATCTGGAAACAGGGAGGAATTGATTCTTTCGAAACATTATTCGATGTTAATGGGGGAGAAGAATTGATAATTATCGATAAAGATAGTTCTGTAGAAATTCCTTTTTAGATTTTAACCTATCGGTTATTAAAAATATGCTCAATAAAAATAGAACATTTATCACTGAAGGTATTGTTCTCAAAAGAGTCAATGTTGGAGAAACTGACAGGGTAGTAACTTTCTTGACTCGTGACT
Organism: Minisyncoccota bacterium; assembly: GCA_018657765.1. Lineage (GTDB taxonomy): Bacteria > Patescibacteriota > Microgenomatia > UBA1400 > PJMF01 > CG2-30-36-39. The sequence continues at coordinate 150,575 of JABHWM010000005.1, forward strand.
TTGGTAAGCTAGTTGGCGTTGCCAAAGGAGTTCGTTCCTTGAAATCTACTAAAAGAGCTCACTTAGAACCAGGTAACTTGGTAAAAATATTTTGTATCAAAACAAAATCTATGCCCCTTATTACCCAAAGCTCTTTACTGGAATATGTTCAAAGTTCTACTAGAAATTCACTAAGTGCCCTCAGAGGTCTAGCCCAAATTTTGGAGATTCTAGATAAACTTTTTGTCGAAGAAGACAATGATGAACCATCATATCTTCAGGCTGTAGAACTTAGAAAAGCTGTCCTTGATAATCATACCAATGGTAAAATCCAACCTTTATTGAGCAAACTACTTCAGAATCTAGGCTATCAAAGTTTCGAAAAAACTCATCATAAATCTGTGCTGGATTATGTAGCAGAAATTACGGAGAGAGAGATGAAGAGTTTTGAGTATCTACGGGTAAAATAAATGTCTGAAACTAAAGAAAAAACCATTCCTACCGCTCCAGATATTCTTTCTTCACTAGAAGAAAAGGCTGATTCTCCAGAATCAGAATCTTATGATTTACAAATAGTCACTCCTTTAATAAATAATATTTTTTATAACTTGAACCACACTGAAATTGAAGTAGATAAAAAACTACAAAAACCATTTGAAGTTATTACCTTAAAAGAAGATTCTCAAGAATTTCCTCGTCACCTTTTTTATGATAGAGGAGAGAATGGATCACAAAAAATTTATAATGTTGAACTAGAAAAACTACCTGTTTTTAACATAAAAATTAAAATTGGAAATAGCTTTAACATAATTAGAGACTTACCTGATCTAATAAAAAAAGTTCAAGAAGAACATAATTCAAAAATGGATGAGTATCACTTAACTGATCCAATGATGTTTATAGATACTTCTACTCAGCTAAAAGATTACTGGCAATTTATGGCAGAAAAAATAGATTATTTTTTAAAAGAAATAGAACGTGAATCTGGAAAAATACAAGATACAGATACTGGTGAAAATTTAGGAGAACAACTGCTAATTCCTACACTACAATCTTACCAACAAACTTGTGAACTAATTGCTAGTGGGTTTGAAAAAACTGAAGATAGCTCAAAAAATCCAAAACAAGATATAGATAATACACCACTGTTTGATATGGAATGGGAGAAAATAGAGATGAAATTAAAAAATCTTTTAACAAAATTAACACGAGAAGATCAACCAGAAAAAAAATTGAAATATTATAAAAAAAATCCTAAGAAGTTTTTACTAAGAGCAATTAATATGATTGGTGCTAAAACTCAATCAAAAATTTTAGAAAAACTAAATACTCAAGCTAGAGATGTATTCTTTCATCATGCCGAAGCAGAAATGTATAGAAAGGTAGGATTGGATAAAATTTTAGATAGATTAAAACTAGGACATCCTGATGATAATCTTACAGAAGTAATGTTTGATGGTAATTTTATTACTATGTCTTCTTTATTTTCTATATCGATTAATGAGCAATTTCCTAAAACTGAGCAAGAATTGACTGACTTAAAAAATAAATTAAAAAATAATAAAGATAAACTTGATGAAACTGAACCTAAAGATGAAAAGAAAATACTTATAGAAGAAAGAACAGATCTTCAAGAACAACTAGCAAAAAAATTATATACAATAATTTATTCAGAAAAATTTTTCTTGTACAAAAGTCGTAATTATTCATTTAAAGATGCTATAGAAGAAAATCAAATTAATTGTATGGTAATAGGAAATATTTTGCATCAGCTATGGAAGAAATATTGTGGAGAAGTTACTCTGGGAGTTATATCAAAAGGACATTTTTTTTCAGCTATAAAACTAGCAAATGGAAGTTTATATTCATTAGATGGAATACCAAAGATAATTTCTCAAGAGAATCCATTATATTATGAAATAGGAAAGCATGAAGAACTTTATCAAGCAGCTATACTAGCTTGGCAAGCTGCTCCTTTTAAAGGTAAACCTTTCTACAAAGAAGCTGTGAGACTATCTCCAAATAATCCTGAGTTTGCTAAAGGCTTAAGAATCTATCAGTAACTCCTCCCATTGCATCTTCCCCAAAACAAAAATATAATACAGCTTAGTTTCTCTCGTCATTGGCCAACGAGTCTGGATAGAATTTAAGTAAAATTAAATAAAAGTTTAGAAAAAAGAAGCTATTTGAGAGCCTTGTAGTTTTACAAGGAATCAGGGTGGAACCGCCCGGTAGGGTCCCTAACAAAAGTTATTTTGTGGGGATTTTTTGTATTTATAGGTTTTTTTACATCCCAATAAAATATTTTTGATTTTAAAAAAGTAAAGAAAGAAAAAATATGTCAGATACACAAAAAACAACAATGACTGATATCGTCGCTCTAGCCAAAAGAAGAGGTTTTGTCTTTCCTGGATCTGAGATATATGGAGGATTAGCTAATACTTATGACTTTGGCCCTCTAGGTGTAGAGCTACTCAAAAACATCTTGGATATTTGGTGGAAAACTTTTGTAACTCAACGCGCTGATATGTATGGACTAGATACATCTATCCTCATGAGCCCAAAGGTTTGGGAAGCTTCTGGACATACAGATAGTTTTACTGATGCCCTTATAGACTGTAAAAGCTGTCAAACCAGAACTAGAGCTGATCATTTGATAGAGAACTTTACAGAAAAACAAGGAAAAATCGAAACAGTCGAAGGAAAAACTCCAGAAGAATTAACAAAGATAATTGATTCACTAGAGATTAATTGTCCTGTCTGTGGAAAAAAAGACTGGACAGAAGTTAGATCTTTCAATCTTTTGTTCGAAACAAATATTGGAATCGTAGAAGACTCTCAATCTTTGGCTTACCTCAGGGGAGAAATTGCCCAAGGTATGTTTGTAAACTTTAAGAATGTACTCAACACAATGAGACCAAAACTTCCATTTGGAATTGCTCAAAGTGGTAAAGCTTTTAGAAATGAAATTACTAAAGGTAATTTTGTTTTCCGTACTCTAGAATTTAATCTAGCCGAGTTTGAGTATTTCTTTGATTCAGAAAAACAAGATTCTGACGAACTTTTTGAGACCTGGAAAGTAATCATGCAAGAATTTGCAGAATCTCTAGGACTTAGTAAAGAAAAACTCCGATGGAGAACTCATACAGATGAAGAAAGATCTCATTACTCTACCAAAACTGAAGATATAGATTATGAATTTCCATTCGGCTTCAAAGAAATGTTTGGCTTGTCTTACAGAACTGATTATGACCTCAGGAATCATATGGAAAAATCTGGAGTAGATCTGAAATATACAGACCCATATGACAATAAAAGAAAATTTATTCCTCATGTAATCGAGCCTACTTTTGGTATCAATCGTATTTTCCTAGCAATCTTGGCTGAGAGTTATACTAAAGACGAAAAAAGAACTCACCTCAAGTTGCCTGCAAAACTAGCTCCATATAAAGTGGCTGTTTTCCCATTGGTAAAAAACAAACCAGAGCTGGTAGATAAAGCTCAAGAAATCTTCCAATCCTTGCAAAAAATAACTACAGCTACCTGGGATGATCGAGGAAATATCGGAAAAAGATACATGGCTCAAGATGAAATCGGAACACCATTTTGTCTAACAGTAGATTATGAATCACTAGAAGATGGAACTGTAACTCTTCGTGACAGAGATACTACAGAACAAGTGAGACTTTCTCTTTCAGAAGTTGAGGAGCGTATCAAAAATATGCTATCGTGATTACAGCTAAAACTATATGAAAAAATATAAAAAATTAATAAAAATAGTAATTATACTTTTGCTTATTTGGCTAGGAGTTATTGCTAGTACTTTTTTTGCTGTTTTATTCTCATAAATATATAAGTATTTTAAAGAAAGATTTTGTATGAAAAATAAGAAAACAATGATAATAGGTTTGGTAGTTCTTTTACTTGTTGGAGGAGGAATATTTTTTCTGAAAAAAGATAAAACTAGTGATACCCCTGCAACAACTCAAAAGAAAAAACTTAGTTTGCCTACAAATGTTATTCCTGTATCAGAGCGTCCTTATCTGACTCTTTTACCTAGTGCAGATGGTCGTTACATTACTATTGGTATCGAAAACCTCAAAAAAGAAGCTGGTGAAATGAGCTATGAAATAGAGTACCAAACAGGCTCAATGCTCCAAGGTTTCCAAGGCTTACTATCTCTAGATAAGCTACCATCTTCAGAAAAAAAACTCTTTGGTTCTCAATCTGCTGGTGGAGCAATCACTTATCATGAAGATATAAAGGGTGGTTCTTTACTAACTAGATATACTGAAGGCTCTGAACCTTATGCTTTAAAATCAGACTGGAAATACATAGAAAACACAAAAAGAGAAACTGCTTTTAGTTCTAAAGATGCAAAATTCCAGATTGATGGCAAAACTCTTGCTCAACAAAGATATCTAATTATCTTTAACACCCCAGGATATCCAGAAGGTGTCCCAGGAGAAGTTGCTTCAGAAGTTTATTCATTAACAAGTTCTGGATCACTTACCGGAGAAGCAGAACTTACTATTAGGTCCAATGAAGAAGGTGAACTAAAAATCGCTGCATGGGATGGAGAAGAGTGGATGACCTATGAAGGTGAAGTTGATGACAAAATGATTACTGCTACTGTAGATCTAGTAGAACTTTATGTAGTGGTTAAATAGAATTACTTTTTAGATAATTAAAAAATAAACCTTGGTTTTTATAATCAGGGTTTTTTTTGTTTAAAAATTATTCAGTAATATCCATCAAACTAGCCTTTTGTATATCATTATGAGATAATAATTGGCCTATGATGAAAGAAACTAAAGACTTCGATATCTTTTTTGATTTATTTAAAGATAAAGATACCGTTTTCTATGATTACAATAAAGGAAAACTTTGCTTATACCTGGGTAATAAACAGGGAGATGAGATCTTTGAAGACTCTGTTTCAGCAAACTGGCTGTACATGGATGATAGAGGACTATCTTACTTTGTAAGTGAAAAAACAGAGTTTAATGCTAGTGGAGGAATAAACTTTATAATCGCTCTAGCGGCTTTCGGGAAAGATGTAGTAGTAACTAATTTTAATCCGGTTAATGAAATTTTCTGGGAAGAAACACAATCAAAAGCTGATGAATTATCCATAGAACAAGGTAACTCTGTGGGTGAAATTACCTTTTTGCCAAAAAATGAAGAAGAACTAAATGATTATGAAAAAAATGAAAAAATATTTTTAGAAAAAATTAAAGAGAATCCAAAACCAAAACTTATTTATCATATTGGGCTAGCCAATTTCTTTATCTACCTAGGTGAAAATATAGAACATCCAGAAGAAGATATAAATGATGATGGTAATAGAGTAACAATAGAAAATAGTGCTCTCCAAAGTATTATTGGATATAGTGGTTTAGGATATATTGAACAAGTAGCTTTTTTCGCTGCTATTGGATTTGATATTACAATATGGACAAAAGATAAATCACTAAAAAAAGAGGGATTTAGAAAAGATGGATTTGAAGAAATTCATGCAGAACTTAATGAAAAAAAATTCCCTAGTGCAGAGGTACCTGGAAAAGTCACTTTTTTCTACTATGGAAAAGAAGATGAGAAAGAAATTTAAATATCATGTCAAGAGAACTAAGAGAATTTACCGACTGGACCCTTTTTGCAAAAGAATTAGAAACTCTTTCAACTATTTTTTATGATTTTGATAGACATAAACTTTCTATATATAATGAAAATTCAGAAGAATCTGAAGCTCCCTATAATGATGATGAATTATCTATAGCTAGTCGTATTATATATTTTTTAGCAACTGAAGAAATTAATTTATATGCTAGCCAAGGAATAAATCTAGCAATTGCTCTAGCGGCTTTCGGGAAAAATGTAATAGTAAGTAATTTCAATGCTGCTAATGAAAATTTTTGGGGAAATGCTCAAGCTGAAGCTGATAAATTAGCCAAAAAGAATGATAAAACTGTAGGTCAAATTACTTTTTTACCAAAAGAAGATGAAGAACTAGATAAACGTGAGGTAAAAGAAAAAATATTTCTAAAAGAACTTACAAAAAATCCAAAACCTAAAATTATTTACCATATAAGACAAAATCAATTTTTTGTCTATCTGGGTAGTGATCCAGAAAAAAGAGTTACAGACATTAAAAATAAAGATAAGTGGGCTTTTATAAAAGAATATGACTTAAAAGATATTATTGGATATAACGCTTTTGGCTGGATTGATCATACTGTGATGCTATCATCTCTAGGATATGATGTTGAAATATGGACAAAAGATTCTGATGATCTTGATATGGATTTTTCTATGAATATAAAAAGAATGTCTGAAGGCAATAAACATAGAACAGATTTTGATTTTTCTGAACTAAAAGGAGAAATAACATTTTCTTACTATGGAGAAGAAGCTAATTAATCACAAATAATTTCTAATCTCTACCCATCGTGTGTTTCACACGGTGGTTTTTTTATGCTTTTTTTCACCTTTTCAAGATTATTAGAAAATTAATCCCATAATTCCATAAAATTACTACCAATTTACCCCCATTTCACTGCTTTACTTCTCTAGTGTTTTCTGTCATATTTAATATTGGTAAAAGTTGGTAAAGAGACTTATAAATGTTCATAGGCACATACTATCACACACTCGAGGAACACGGTCGAGTATCCCTGCCCAAAACTTTTAGAGAGAAAACCCGTGACTGGATCGTTACTAGAGGTTTAGATGGGGGACTATTTGTCTTTCCAGCAGACAACTTCCAAGAACGATTACACAAAATCACTGAAAATCACGTCTTTACCAAAAAAGCACATAGAGATTTTATCCGTCTGATGACTAATGAAGCCAAATCAATAGAAGTAGACAAGAACGGTCGAGTAAACCTGCCCAATTACTTGATCGATCTTGCCAACCTCAAAAAAGATTTGGTCGTAGTAGGTAGCCTGGATTACATAGAAATCTGGGAAAGAAAACAATATCACCAATACGTGGATTCACTGGAAAAGAATGCAGAATCCATAGCAGAAAGTCTTCAATGAGTGAAATAAAACACATCACCGTTATGCTCCATGAAGCCGTTGATTATCTCAACGTAGAAAAGGACAACTGGTATGTTGATTGTACTTTTGGTAGAGGAGGACATACCCAAAAAATAATGGAAAGTGGTGGTAAAGTTATTGCCTTTGATTTTGACCAAGAAAGCGTCAATAAAGGTAAAGCAAAATTTGCAGGAGAAATAGAAAAAGAGAATTTAATTTTGGTCAGAGAAAATTTTGATCAGCTACTTTCAACATTAAAACATTTACAAGGAACTCATAATATCTCTGAAATTTCAGGGATACTTTTTGACTTTGGAACTAGTACTGACCAACTAATGTCAGATTCCCGTGGTTTCAGCTTTAGTAATAAACACTCAGATCTAGATATGAGAATGGATGACAGATTGGGAGTCAAAGCTTCTGATTTACTCAAAGTTTTACCTGCCAAAGAACTCACTAGAATTTTTAGAGACTTAGGTGGAGAAAAAAATGCCAAATCCATCGCTAGAGCTATCACTAGAATGAGAGATGAAAATCCTCAACAACTAGAGTCTGTCGGCAGTCTGGTAAAAGCTGTTTCTATATCAGGAAGATTTCAAAAAGGAAGACTTCATCCTGCAACCAAAGTTTTTCAAGCTTTGAGAATAGTTGTTAACGATGAAATAGGAAATATAGAAAAAGCTCTCCCACAAGCACTAGAGATCATTAAACCAGCCGGAAGAATCGTGACCATAGCTTTTCACGAAGGAGAAGACAGGTTAGTCAAACAAACCTTTAATACCTGGGAGCTTGAAAATAAAGGCTCTAAAGTTACTAAAAAAGCCATCAAACCATCTGAAGAAGAAACAACCACAAATCCTAGAAGTAGAAGTGCGAGATTAAGAGTCTTTGAAAGGGCTATCTAATGAAAACAGGTATCAAATTATATTACACCTTACTTATTACTTTTATCGTCGTACAGGCTGTTTCAACTGTTTATCAGCTTGGTGGCACAATAGGACATGGGGAAAAAATAACTAACTTACAACAAGAATACTCTGTAAAGAAATATGAGCTTTCACTCCTACAAGAAGAAAAATATAAATCTCATTCCTTGACTGCTCTTGCAATTATTGAAGATGATTCATATCATCCTATTGGTAAGCCTATTACTCTTATAGAATCTAGCAACCTCGCTTCACGCTAAGTTGAAGATCAAATTTATGGGAAGTAATCAAAATTTATGACTTCCTCTTCATTAAGACCAAAACTACTTTTATTAACTTTTCTCATTGCCTTCAGTGGAGTAATAGCTAGACTCTTTTATTGGCAAATCATCCAAGGATATTCTTTAAAGAAAATAGTTGAAAACCAAGGTACAAAAGAAAGAGTTTTCCTTGGAAAAAGGGGACAGATATTTACCAGAAATAATCATCTATTAGTAGGTAATACAGATATGTACCATCTGATGGTAGATAAATCTCTTTTGGAAGAATCTAACGAAAATCTAGCAAAAAAACTTAGCCCATTTTTGGCAGAAAAAGACGTGAAAAACTCTACAGAATCAGCTGATCTTGAAGAATTAAAAATATTGACTGAAGAAAATAAATATTATCTAGAAAAGAGACTTTCACTAGATAGTACCTGGGTTAGGCTTTCTTCTAGAATAGGGAGAGATCTCAAAAAAGAAATAGAAGACTTTAATAATCCCGCTCTTTATTTTGAAAAATATGATGTTCGTTACTATCCAGAAGCATCGATGGCTGCTCACTTGACTGGTTTTGTCGGAAAAGATGAACAAGGACAAGATACCGGGTATTTTGGTCTGGAAGGATCTCTAAACAAAGAATTAGAAGGAAAACTACAAAAAAAGCACTTCTTTACAGATGCATTAGGAAATCTCCTGGGAGGAGAAAATAATCTGGAAACACAGAGTCTCAATGGCCGAGACATAGTACTTACTATTCAACGAGATATTCAATTTTTACTAGAAAGTGAGTTAAAAAATGGAATGGAGAGATATGGTGCTTTATCTGGTGAAATAATTGTTCTAGATCCAGAAACTGGTGACCTATTAGGTCTAGCAGCATTTCCTCAATATGATCCAGAAAAATACTATACTTTCCCTTCAGAACTATATAAAAATCCTAGCCTAGCCAATACTTATGAACCAGGATCTACTTTCAAAACACTAACTGTTGCTGCTGGGATAGATGCTGAAGTTATTACTCCAGAGACAGAATGTCCTAACTGTGACGGACCTAAAACTATCGGTAAATACACCGTTAAAACTTGGAATAATGAATATAATCCTAACATAACAATGAAAGAAGCCTTGGCAAAATCAGATAATATTGCCATGATTTTTATTGCAGAAACCCTAGGTGTGGATAAATTTACTGAGTATCTCAAAAAATTTGGAATCGGTGAAGAAATTAAAATAGATCTTCAAGATGATACTAGTACTCCTTTTCCTAAAAAATGGGGACCTATTGAGCTAGCTACTACTTCATTTGGACAGGGGATAAGTACTAATAGTCTACAAATGGTAAGAGCTGTCTCGGCTATCGCAAACCAAGGGATAATGATGCGCCCCAAAATTCTTAAGGAAGTTCAAGATTATCAATCAAATAAAACCATTGAAATAAAACCTAGAGAAGAAAGAAAAGTTATTAGCCCTGAGACTGCTCAAACAATGACTGAATTAATGATCCATTCTGCAAAACATGGAGAAGCTCAATGGATATTCAAAGATAGCCATACTGTAGCTGGAAAAACAGGGACCTCCCAGATTCCAATAAAAGGTGGTTATAAAGAAAATGCAACTATTGCCAGTTTTATCGGATTTGCCCCTGCAGAAAAACCTCGTTTTGTAATGTTAGTAAAACTCAATGAACCTCAAAGTAGCCCTTGGGCTGCAGAGACAGCAGCTCCTCTTTGGTATCGTGTAGCTGGAAAGCTTTTCTTATTAATGAATATTCCACCAGATACTATAGCTTCCCCAACTCCATAATCTTTTCTAGATCATCCTGAGTTTTTTGTGGAGAACCTTTTAGAGTAATGGTTACTCTAGTCTGGTTTTTAGAACGTGACAACTTCAAAAGAGTAGGGGCATGAAAAATAGTATTAAAATCTTTTTCCCAACCTTTAATAGTTTCATCTACTTCTTTTACTTGTTGAGCACTAGATTTGGTAACTGAACCTTTTTTCAATAACTCATCTTTGAAACGACGAGCCAAATCTTCTGCTCTTCTTACAGAAGCTTTTTCTTTACGAATTATTTTATAACACTCGACCATTGCTTCTTCATTCTCGATGCTAGATAAAGCTCTAGCATGTCCTTCTGTAATTTTTCCTTGTACAAGACCGTCTGTTACAGCATCTGGCAATGACAAAAGTTTGACTGTATTACTGATATATGAGGAAGATTTACCTATTCTAGTAGCAAGATCTGCTAAACTAAGACTAAATTCTCTGGTCAAACGAACAAATGATTGAGCTCTTTCTATTGGATTAAGATTCACTCGTTGAACATTCTCTACCAAAGCCATCTCCAACATTCCTTGAGGAGTAGTTTTCCTAACATGAACAGGAACTTCTTTCAGGCCAACTAGTTTTGCAGCCTGCCAACGACGTTCTCCAGCAATGATCTGGTAACCAGCTGGTGTTTCTGCGACTACTAATGGCTCCAAAATACCATAAGTTCTTATAGATTGAGCCAATTCATCTATGTCTTTTGACTTGACTTTTTCTCTGGGTTGGAAGGGGTTTGTTTGTAATTGGTTTGTTTCTAAAGTCGTTACTTTTGACATATTTTTCTTTTGATTTTATTTAACTACTAAATTTATTTATACATTAATTATATGAAACTAATGATCAATGTAGCATAGATTGTTATACTTTTCACAAGAAGTTTTCACGGAAAAAATGATAGATATAATATGTATTTAAAATTGTCATAATATTGACTATAGGATGTTCTAAGAGTATAATAAGCTGGTCTATCATTCATCTCAGTAAAGCATCGAGAAATCTGTGATAGACAAAAAGGAGATTCCAAATGACTTTGGGATTTAAATACATCTCACCTAAAAAAGTGAGAAAAATGATTGTTGATCAGGGATTAACAGAAGGTGATGCCTGCCCAGGAAAATGTGGTGGACATCTAAACAAAAAGAGACAATTTGGAGTTTTGTGGCTTCAATGCAGCCAGAAAAAAAACCATTATGCTCTAGCCTAATCAACAAAAAGCCTGTGGAATTTCCACAGGCTTTATTTTTTTTAATTTAAATTTTAAGAATTAGTTAGCAACCACTTTCACAACAGTCTTACCAAATTTCTTACCAAACTCAACAATACCATCAATCATAGAGAATACAGTGTAATCTCTACCCATTTTAGTACCTTTACCTGGCTTATATTTAGCACCTTTTTGTCTAACGATGATCTGACCAACTTTTACAGATTGTCCACCAGATTTCTTGAGACCAAAACGCTTACCATGTCTGCTACCTTGTGAGTGTTGGGTAACGCTTCCTGAACCTTTGACGTGTGCCATAATTTATTTCTCCCTTTTATTTTTCTATATTACGCTTCAATAATCTTACTTATTATACTCAAAAACCAAAATATCTCGTTGAACAATAGCGCTCTTTCGTGCGTATCTAATGTCACCGAAATTAACCAAAAGAGTATATCCTTGAGAAGATAATTTGTCAATTAAACCAGATAGATCAAAGACTTTATTGCCAGATTCAACTCTTGGAAAAACAATAGCAACTTTACTACCATCATGTAGTAATGACTGCCAATTTTTGAAAGCTCCAGTATAAAGTTTTTCTAATCCTCTAAATACACCTGGTAACTGACTAGCATTTGGCTTTGGTCTTCCTAGGAAAGGTTCTGTGACAATATAATCTACTTTTTGAGAAATTCTTTCTTTAGTTACTTGAGTAACATCTGCTTTAAAAACAGTAAAAGATCCATCTAGTTTTTCTCTGTCTTTAAACCAAGCTAAGTTCATCTGAGAACCAAGAATTGCTTCTGGATCTAGATCTGAACCAATAACATCAAATCCTTGTTCTAAAGCCTCTATCAAAACAGTACCTGTTCCACAGAATGGGTCATAAACCAATCCTTTTTCTTCAGAATTACCTCGAGCTAGATTTAGCATTGCTAAAGCAATTTTAGGAGGAAGCATGCCTTTTTTTCTATTAGCATACGGTTTTCTACGATCTTTAACAGTCCAGTGATCGATATCCTGCACATCAATAGTTTTACCAAGAGTAATATCATTACCATTTTGAATAATTATTACTTCTTGAACGTTCTGATGTAAAAGAACAGCAGCAGAAAGTCCATGTCTAGGACCTTCAACAAAACGAACTTTTATCTTCTCTTTAAGAAGTGCTTTTTTGAGAGCAAAGAAATCTATTCTAGCAGTCTGCATATCACCCCATTGAGCACAAGAAATCTTCATTCTTGCTTTATCTTCTTCTACAAAATGCTCTACTACTTTTTCTATCAGATCATCTTGAGATTTAATCTTAAAATCTTTTTGAATACTTACCAAACGAACAGAAGCACCAAGCTTTCTGAAATAATCCTTAGCTTCTTGATCTGTTTCTGCAGTGAAACTACATAAACGATCATCTATCTGCACAACAGAATCGCCAATAATGGCTTTTGCTTCGTTGAAAGAGAGAGAAGGGGTATTACCCAGCTGTAGATAATACTGCATTAAAAACCTTAAGCGCTAATTTTTTCAACTTCGACAGTTGATTGATGTTGTCTATGACCGTAAACTTTACGATATCTAGACTTAGATTTATATTGAGCTACTCTAAGTTTTTTGCTTCTACCATGAGAAACTACATTCATTGTTACTTTAGCTTTTGGTACAGTTGGCTGACCGACAGTAATTTTACCTTCATCAGCTACTAATAGGACATCGGTGATATCGAATTTTTTACCTTCTTCATGATCGAGAAGATCAACTACTAGAGTTTCACCTTCGACTACTTGGTATTGTTTTCCTTGTAATTGGATGACAGCGTATTTAGACATGGGGAGAATTATAACATAATATTCTCTCAAGTAATGCGCAGATGAGTTTTGACAGGGTTTTCCAGTAAAATCCTTTGAATTATGCCAAAAAGAACCATTGAAGATAATAAAGAACTTCCTCCATAAGAAATAAAAGGTAGAGTAACTCCAGTAATCGGTAATAACCCCATGTTCATACCTATATTAACCATTACTTGTACAAAAAAATAAACTAATACAGACAAGATAAATAGTGATAAATCATTCTTTTTCAACCTATTTACCTCTTTTAATAAAAAGAAAAATAAAGAACCATACAAAGAAATCACGATCAAAGAACCAACAAGACCTGATTCTTCGGCCAAGGAAGCAAAAATAAAGTCTGTTTGTCTTTCTGGAAGAAACCTGAGATGAGACTGCGTTCCCTTACCAAGACCTTTACCCCATATCTGACCAGATCCAACAGCTATCAATGACTGTCTAGCGTTATAACTAGCAGCTGTTTGTTCGAATTGATATCCGGTAAAAAAACTAGTAATTCTTAGTTTCTGATAAGGCTGAAGAATAAATAGCCAGCCTGCAGTAATTACTCCAATCAGAAAAATAATAAAAAAGTTCCAATATCTTTTTGGTATTTTTTGCCAGAAAAGAATAGTACTAGCGGCAATGGTATATAGAAAGGCCGTTCCAAAATCTGGCTGTAGAAAAATCAAGATTGAAGGAACTAATAAATATAAGAGAAGCTTTACCAATTCACTTTCTTTTAACATTTTAAAACGTGAAAAAGAGGGGAGAGTAACTAATAAAAAAGCTAATAAGGCAAATTGAGATGGTTGAAACTTCAATCCTCCACCCAGATCAATCCAAGCACTAGCACCTCTGGTTACCTGGCCAAAGATGAGTAATCCAGTCAAAACAAAAACCAACCCTTTCCAGAAATAAACACCCCAAGTCCACCAAACATAAATTGGTGTTTTGGAGATCCCAAAAAAGGTTAATAAACTCAAAAACCAAAAAATCATTTGCCGCTGCATTAATTCTGGAGAAACACTCATCAAAGTCATCAAACTAAAAGCACCTAAACTAAGAATAACTAATGGAATAAATTTAGTTCGCATTTTATTTTTTATTTCACTGATAGTTTGACTTCATCTCCTTTAACTAACTTTGTTGAAGTCTTTTTCTCGATTTCTGTTTGCCATTTTTCTGGCCAAGAGACAAGAGTAACTTCTGCAGCATCATCTATAGATAGACCAGCTTTTCTACGTAAATCTTGAATAGTCCTCATGATTTCACGAGCAGAGCCTTCTTCTTCTAGTTCTGGAGTTAACTGCCAATCCATCTCGACGGATGTTTGCTCTTGATCAGTTTTTTCCCAAATAACCTGCTTTACATTAAGCTCTAGCATTAATAAACTAGAGTAATCCTCAAACATTTGAGTATGAAGAACTTCTTTAGAAAATCTTATGGTCGCTTTTGGAAGAGGCTGACGAACTTTCATGCCTTTGCCTTTTCTAGCAGAGTGTCCTAACTCTACAACTTTCTGCACCAAGCTCATTTGTTCTTCTAGCTGCTCATTCTGAAAAGCTGAATCAAAATCTGGCCAATCTGAATGATGAACAGAAGTATCCTCATCAACTAATGTTTTGTGAACTAGCTCTGTAAAGAATGGAGCAAATGGAGCAAACAACTGAGCTAAAGTATAAAGAACATAACCAAACACCTGACTAATTTCTGAATTATCATCACTCTTTAATCTTTCTCTGGAGAGACGGAGATACCAGTTAGACAACTCACCGACAAAATCCATCAACATTCTACTAGCTCTGACAACATCATAGTCATCCATATATTGACTAACTTGTTCAATAACTGTTTCCATTCTAGAAAGAACCCATTGATCCAAGATATGAGTTGGCTTCTCTACAGGTTTTTCTACTGAAATTTCATCAGCAAAACTAGTATAAAATCCAAGAATATTCCACCAGATAACAAATACTTTACGACGAACATCAGCTACTTCTTTTTCATTGAAATTGAGATTTTCAGCTTTGAGAACTGGTGAGCTAGCTAGGTAAACTCGTAAACTATCAGAACCATAATTATTAATTAGCAAGGTAGGATCTGGATAGTTCATTAACCGCTTACTCATTTTTTTACCATCTTCTGCCAAGACAATTCCATTGACAATGACATTTTTGAAAGCATTACTATCTTTGATACCACCGGCAATTACGTGTAAGTAATAGAACCAAGCTCTAGTTTGATCCAAACCTTCACCAATAAACTCGGCAGGGAAGTTATCTTCAAAATCTTGCTTATTTTCAAAAGGATAATGTGCTTGTCCATAAGGCATAGAACCACTATCAAACCAAGTATCTAAGACATCTGGAATACGATTCATTTCTTTACCACAAGAACAATCAATAGTTACTTTATCTACAACATGTTTATGAAGATCGGTGACTTTCTGCCCACTATCTTTTTCAAGCTCTTCTACACTGCCATAGACCTTCATTTCACCACATTCACACTTCCAGATAGGAATTACACTTGCCCAGTATCGCTGACGAGAAATAGACCAATCTCTAGCTCCTTCTAACCATTTTCCCCAGCGTCCTTGTTTAATATGGTCTGGAGACCAGTTTATATCTTTTGCTAACTCTAATAATCTATCTTTAATTTTACTGACACTGACAAACCAACTCCCAGTAGCATAGTTCAATAAAGGTGTGTCACAACGCCAGCAGTGAGGATAACTATGGGAAAGTTTCTTTTTACTGAAAAGTAAATCTTTTTTAGCTAGATAACGGATCATTTCTACATCTGTACTTTGAGGATCTTCTTTTGGCTTTACCTCCATACCAGCAAAATCAGTAACAGCCTCTGTAAAACGTCCGTCCATACCGACATGTTGAATAAGCTCTACATTTTCTTTTTGGCCTATCTTGAAATCATCATCACCGAACCCAGGAGCAATGTGAACTATTCCTGTACCTTCTTCTGTATCTACAAAATCTGCAGTGACTACTCTGAAAGCATTTTCTGTATCTTTATAATATGGAAAGAGAGGAACATAATTTAGGTTTTTTAACTCTTTACCGGTAAATTTCTTAACTACTGCATATTTACCTTCACCGAATACTTCCTTAACTCTAGTCTCTGCCAAAAGATAAAGATTTCCTTTTTCTTCACCACTGACTAAAACATACTGTATATCTGGGCCAACCGCTAACAAAAAGTTACCTGGTAAAGTCCAAGGAGTAGTTGTCCAAGCCAAAAAGAAAATCTTTTCTGAACCATCATAGAACTTTGAAAAGTCTTTTATCTCAAACTCTGCAGTTACAGAAATATCTTTTACATCTTTATAACCTTCTGCTACTTCTGATTGAGAAAGAGTGGTTTCACATCTGGGACAGATGTGCATACTGCGATAATCTTCATAAACTAGGCCATTATCATAAAGTTGTTTGAAAACCCACCAAACTGACTCCATAAAACCAAGATCCATGGTTTTATAATCGTTGTCCATGTCTGCCCAACGACCTAGTCTTTTGATGATTTTTTTCCAATCATCAACATAAGAAAGAACCTTAGATCTACAGACTTCATTGAATTTTTCTACACCAAGATCTTCGATCTCGTTTTTTCGTTTTATTCCTAGTTCTTTTTCGGCAATGTTTTCTATTGGTAAGCCATGACAATCCCAGCCCCATTTTCTCTCTACACGTTTACCCTTCATAGTCCAATATCTAGGAACAATATCTTTCATGGTGCTGGCTACAATGTGACCATAGTGGGGAAGACCTGTAGCAAAAGGAGGTCCATCAAAAAATACGTAAGAGTTTTCTTTATCTCTCATATCGATTGATTTTTGGAAGGTGTCTTCTTTTTCCCAAAACTGAAGAACTTCTTCTTCTAGCTCGGGAAGGTTTGGTGTTTGGTTAAAATTGTATGTTTTTTTCATTTTTTCTCTCACAAAATACTACTAAAAAAGCCCTCTCACTCAACGCCAATAGCGTCAAATGAAAAGGCTTCCTCTGTCACTAATTAGTGACTTCTGGAAAGGTACCAACCTCTCTTTACTTAGTTACAGCAGTTACGGGCTTACCCGATCGGTTCTAATTTCTTTTCAGATTTCTTCCGATATCTCATCTATTGATAAACAGATTCAAATGATTTTAAAGTTTCTGGGGTTATTATAGCAGAAAAAAACTACTTCCTCTGCCTCAAGAAAGCAGGAATCTCAAATTCATCATCAAAATCATCTCCATCACTTTTTTCAGGTGGAGAGTCGACTTCTTTTTTATCTTCAGAGTCTTGTTTATTATCAGAACCTTTTTTACCAAAAGCATCTGATTGAACATAAGGACTAGTAGAATCAGAACTCTTTTTATCATCTTTACCAGTTACTTGAGTTTTAGTCATTGGCTGAGTAAATCCTTCTGGAGCTCTATCTATCTGTGAAGAAACTTCTTTATCATCACTATCTTCATCCATAGGGATACTAGGTTTATTCAAAGGATTTCTGCTGTAAGCTCCAAACATACTTTTTTGACCAGTTCCATACAGTTTGTCATCAAAACCTGTAGCAATCACACTAATCTTGATTTTATTACCCATCTCTTCATCAATAGTTGCTCCAAAAATAATATTTGCATCTGGATCAGCTGCATCAGAAATGATTGCAGAAGCATCAGATACCTCTGTCATAGTCATGTCTGGACCACCTGTAATTGTATAAAGAATTCCGCGAGCTCCATCTACAGAAACTTCGAGAAGAGGAGACGAAATAGCCATTCTAGCTGCAGTGACACCTCTGTTTTCACCAGAAGCTTCACCAATACCCATCAAGGAACTACCAGAATCTTGCATAATTGTTCTAACATCAGCAAAATCAACATTAATTAGTCCTGACTTAGTGATTAGATCAGAAATACCCTTCACTCCTTGTCCCAAAACATTATCTGCTAGACGAAAAGCATCTAGAAAAGTCATTTTCTTATCTACAACATCCATTAATCTTTGATTAGGAATCACAATGAGAGTATCCACTGATTCTGTAAGAATCTCGATACCTTCTTCTGCTGTCTGCTGTCTACGAATACCTTCAAAAGCAAAGGGCTTGGTTACAACAGAAACTGTTAGAGCACCAACTTCTTTGGCTATCTCGGCAATGATCGGGGAAGCACCTGTTCCAGTCCCACCACCCATTCCAGCAGTAATAAAAACCATATCTGTGTCAAATAACAAATCTTTGAGTTTTTCTCTGCTTTCTTCGGCTGCTGTACGACCAACATCTGGATCTGCTCCAGCACCAAGACCACGAGTAAAATTACTACCTATCTGAAGTTTTGTATCTGCTTTGGAGGCAAGTAAAGCTTGAGCATCTGTGTTAATAGAGATGAACTCTACTCCGGTAATCTGCTTAGAATCAACCATTGAGTTGACTGCATTCCCGCCACCACCACCAACTCCAATTACTTTAATTTTTGCGAACGTAGTGTTTGTAGGTTTGACTAATCCCATGTTGAATTCCTAACTTATACTATCAAAGTGTAACACACACCATAATTTATTTTTTAAACAAAGTAAACAGACAATTTAAGGAAGAATTGATTTCAATAAGCCTTTAACTTTATCTGAGATACCCTTAAAATCTATACTTTCTAGAATAGATCCCATGTTACCTCCAGAAGCTGGGCTAGATGATTTATTTTTTCCATAAGTCAAAAGACCTATGCTTGTTGAATAAGCAGGTCCTTGAATATCACTGACCAAGCCTTGTAGCTTAGTAGGTTCTCCAATTCTTACAGGAAGTCCTAGAACTCTTTTTGCAATCTCGACCATTCCTACTGTATAAGCGCCGCCACCACATAGAATAATTCCTGCTGGAACTTTACCAGTCAGCTCATGTTTTTCTATGTCTTTCTTTATTAATCCAAAAATCTCTTTAATTCTTGGAACCATAATACCCTCCAAGAGAGTTCTCTTTGAGAGTTCTTCTACACCTTCATGAATACCATTTTTTGCTAAATCTAGTTTATCTGCTTTTTTGCGACGCTTGGTTAACTCTTCTTTTGATTCTCCAGCAATAGGTTTTACTTTGGAGAAATCTTCTTTAGATAAAAGAACCTTTATTTTTTCTGCATTATCTAGACTTATTCTGCAACCCAAAGCAATATCTTGAGTAATATGTCTTGCTCCAACTGGAACCGCACCAGAATACTCCAAGGCTCCATCTACAAAAGCAGATAGAGAAGTTGTACCAGCACCCATATCAACAACTATAGCTCCTAGTTCTTTTTCTGTTTCTGTCAAAACAACCTCAGAAGCAGCAAGTCCGGCAAAAACAAAACCATCAACATCTAATCCTAAGTCATTTACTACTTTCTCTAAATTCTTCAAAGAAGTAGTCATACCTGTAATAATATGTGCCTCTGACTCTAATCTGACACCAGTCATGCCGACTGGATCTTTAATTCCTTCTTGAGAATCAACTTTGAAATCACGAGGAATAACATGCATTATTTTTCTATCAGCAGGTAAAGAAATAGCTCTAGCGGCTTCAATAACACGTTCAACATCAGTAGCAGTAATTTCTTGATCTGGAGCAGCTACAGCCACAACACCTTTTGAGTTCTTGGAAGAAACATGTGTTCCAGATACAGATAAGTGGACACTCTTTATATCAAATCCGGCCATTCTTTCTGCAGCATCTAGGCTTTGACTAATCGTAGCCAAGACTTTATCAAGATCTACAATCACACTTCGTTTCATTCCTTTAGACGGGACGGCGGATACTCCAACTACTTTTAGTTCACCAGATTCTTCATCGATGACAGCAATTAAAGTGACACATTTTTCGGTTCCCAAATCAATGGCGGTAATAACTCTTTTTTTAGGCATATGTTATAGATCTAGAATATCATACTATTTGTATGGTCTTTATGATACAAAATTTACTGATGACTGTCGATGAGAAATTCTGCAGAATCACTGCTTTCTGTTGTTTTTAGAACTGGAAGCTCAAATCTGAGGTCTATTTCCTTCAATAAAACATCTATTTCATTGGGTTTTAGTTCTCTGAAAATCCTCTTGAAACGCAAAGCCTGTTCCCTTGGATCCTGTCCTGAATTAATAATAAAATCAGGGAAATCTTGAACTAACATCCTTATTTTAGTATTAGAAATAAAATAAATTTCTTGAATAAAAAGACTTTCTTTATCTAAAGTCTGTAGAAAGACAACCAAAAAATTATGGTTATACTCAAAATCATCTGCAAAAACACCATTTTCATCAATTAACTCTGGAACAATTACTCGTTCGTCATCTTGTCTTCCTTCTCCAGAATAAGTAAATAACAACTTTTTTCCTTCTAACTCAACTCTATAAAGTGGGGGACTTTGCTCAAAATAAAAAATAATTTCTCCATTTAAAGATAAAACTATCTCTTTTATTTCAAAAACTTCTTTTGTTTCAGTAATAATAGTTGATTCCAAAACTTTTTGATCGGTGTACAAATCTCTAAATAAAAGGGAAGTTCCTTCTAAAAACTTCAATTGCCTACAAACTACAGATTTATCTTTGGGTTTCTCACCTATAAAACATGAGACTTTTTTGATTCTAATCCCAAAACTTAATAAAAATATTCCAACACTAAGTCCTAGTAGACTTAGTAAGAAACGAAGATATGTTTTCACGATTTTAGAGTAACCTCTTTAGTTATTTCATAGAATTTCTTTGCAGCATCTTTAGAAAAACTCAATTTTGATAAAGCTTCTTTCATTGGTTTTTGAAAAGTCTTTATTTTATCCAAAGCAATCGATAAACTCTCTGAATCTAGTCCAGCTTGGTCAATCAAAATAGCTCCACCTATATTAACTAACCACTGAGCATTTTTATGCTGTTCATTTTTATGAGCCATTGGTAATGGAACAAAAATAGTAGGTAATCCAGCAACAGCTAGTTCCTGAGTTGCATTTGCACCAGATCTAGAAACTGCTGCTATAGAGTTTCTATATAACCAAAATAAATCTCTACCATCTATCCATTCAGTTACAAAATATGAATCCTGATATTTTGTAGACAAATGACTCTTTGCAGTTTCTAGAACTAATTTATAGTTTCTTTCCTTAGTTGGTTTCCCACATTGATGAACTACAGTCCAGTTCTGAACCAACTCTGGAAGAGACTCCAAAATAATTTCATTAATTGCTTGTGATCCTTGATTACCACCCATGATTAATAGAATAGGTTTATCACTATTATTTTTGAACCAAGCTGGCTTTTGATGACGACTAGAGAACACACCAGATCTTAAAAGATTCCCAGTAACTACAACTTTATCTTCTGGAAACTCTGAGGCTGTATCTTCAAAAGAAACAGCTATCTTCTTTGCAAAAAAACCAATAATTGTATTTGCAAAACCAGCGACCATTGTTTGCTCATGAGTGACTACAGGAATCTTCAAAAGAAAAGCTGCCAAAACAAAAGGAACCGCTACATAGCCACCAAAACTAACAACAACCATTGTTTTTTGATTTTTTAATATTTTCTTGGCCTTGATAATACTTTTCAAAAATAGAGGAGCTTCAGTTAAGATATGAGAAAAAAATGATTTACCAAAACGAACTGCCGAGAAGGAAATAAAAGATACATTCCTTTTTTCTACTTCATACTTTTCTACAGCCTTTTGTTGAAGCTTATCTTGACTAAAATCTCTGCCTGCAAAAACTAACTTATCTTTGGGTTGATTTTTCTTGACCCAATCAATATATGAAAGAGCTGGAGTAAGATGACCGCCTGTTATAAGAATTTTCATATCTATATTATTCCCGAATAATTCATTATACCTTTTTTCTTATTCTACTGGGTAATCTAGCTTTTTGATTTCTAACAGCCCCAAGTAAAACTCCTGTTGCAACCAAAGTCATTAGTAAAGATGTTCCTCCATAAGAAAAGAAGGGCAGAGGTAAACCAGTCAAAGGGACTAGGGCAACTACGGCAGAAATATTAAGTAAAATCTGTCCACCAAACCAAAGAAAAATTCCAAAAACAAGTAACTGCTCAAAACTTCTTTCTGGTAGAGAAGAAGCTATTTTATAAATCAAGAAAACATAAAAAATCATTATAGATAAAATAACTGTGGCCCCTACAAAACCCATTTCCTCGGCAACGATAGCAAAAATAGAGTCACTACTAGCTTCAGGAATATAAGCATGCTTTTGCTGTGAATTACCGATCCCAACACCAAACCAACCACCATGACCCAGTGCCAAAGTAATCTGTCTAATATGGAAACCCGCACCAAGTGGATCTTTGGCTGGATCAAGATAAGTAGTTACTCTTTGAAATCTATATGAAGAAGACAAAATAGCGATCACTAATAAACCAATACCCAATGAACTAACTCCAGCTAGAAATCCTAAATGACCTCCTGCCAGAAAAAACATCCCAAATACAATCCATAATAAAATTAATAAAGATCCCATGTCTGGTTGTAATAATAAAAGTAGAGAAAATAAGCCAGTAAAAAATAAAAATGTCTGAGGTTTAGGATTCTTTGACATCCAATTCGCAGAAAAAAGAATTAGAGTGAACTTAAAAAACTCAACTGGTTGGAAAACTCTCCCTCCCAAAACAAACCATCGTTTGGCCCCATTAAGCTCTATACCAAACCCAGGAATAAGAACTAAAAATAAAAGAGTTAGTCCGGCTATAAACCATAAGCCAGCTGTTTTTTGCCAAAACGAAAATGGCCACTTTTGAGTAACAAAAAGAGCAATTAACCCAAGAAACAAAGCAATACTTTGCTGTTTTAAAAAATGATATTGATGTCCAACTAATCTATAGCTCTCTGTAGTAGAAGCTTCAAAAATAAAAAATAATCCCAAGATAGATAAAAAAACAGTTGTGAATAAAAATATTTTTTCTAAAGAAAAAGCTGACTTCTTTTCAGAAGCTGACCTGGTCTTTGATCTACGACGGGATTTCATAAACCTAGTATACCCATATATCTAATGAAAGGAAAAATCTAAATAACAGCTAACCAAACTCCAAATAAAGTAAGCATGATCTGCATCAACCAAACTCTTTGAACTATCTTTGGTTCTTCCCAACCATAAGACTGTAAAGTGAGATGAAAAGGAGCTGCTGGAAAAAGCTTTTTATTCCAAAATTTACGAGTAATTATTTGCAATAAAGAACTAGCGACCTCAAATACAAACACAAAACCAATAACTCCTAAGGCTACTACTTTTCCAAGTAAAAGACCAACTACACCCAGCGTCGCTCCAAAAGCCAAGGCTCCGACATCACCCATAAACATTCTGGCTGGATAAACATTAAAATATAAAAACGAGATTAAAGCTCCAATCCATAAGGATAAAAATAGAGATAATGGAATATCAAGAATAGAGGCAGATAAAAACCACAGGCCAAACAAAGAGATCATCAACACTCCAGAAGCTAAGCCATCAAGACCATCAGTAATATTTACAGCATTAGCAAAAGCTACAATAACCGAAACAGCAAAAGGAATATAAAAAATACCCATATCAAAGGTGCCAATAAATGGAATATGTAGGATAGAGATACCTAATTGAAAATAGAGCATTAAAGAAATAATTAGAGCTAAAGAAACTTGAAGAAATAACTTAAAAGGAGCTTTCAGACCAAAAAACTTTGTTTTATCAAAACCAAAGAATTTCTTAATATCATCATAAAGTCCCAAGATTCCAAAAGAAAGAAAAGTAAAGAAAATAATATTCACCTCAGAAGAAGGTGCTGCATAAATGCTAGTGACATCTATTCCAAAGATTCCCATCAGTGGTAAGAACATAGCAAATAATAATGAAACAACCAAGATAACTAACAAACCTCCACCAACCGGAACACCGGCTTTTTTACCATGAAATTTATCAAAAATAGGGGTGAGCTTACCAAAAACATCTCTGGTAACTTGTTTTGCACGTTGAAACTTAAGGTGATAAAGCAAATCAATAAAAGGCACAATCACAATACTTGTGATAATAAATGAGAAAATAAGTAAACCTAGGAAAAGCGCGAGTGAACCCATATTGTCTAGGATTGTATCTTATTTTTTAAAAGACTTACACCCTCAGGGGAAACACCTTACTCTTCTATCCGTTTGATCTTGGCACCCATAGAAACTAACTTCTTATCTATTTGTGAATAACCTCGTTCTATCTGTCCCACATTATGGAGAATAGTCTCTCCAGATCCACTCATAGCAGCCAGTAAAATAGTTGCTCCAGCCCTAAGGTCATGAACTGTAAATTCACCACCTTTGAAATCTGTAGGACCAGAAATTTTTATAGCTCTAACATCAGTATCTTGACGATCTTCCCAATTAAAATTATAAAAATCTTTCTGATCTTCTGCCGATTCTGGAGTATATTCTTCTATCTTGGCTCCCATTTTTCTGAGAACATCAACATACTGAAAACGATTTTGCATCACTGTTTCATGAATAGTGCTTGTACCACTCGCATGACAAACTAATATAGCCCAAAGTGGTTGCCAATCTGTCATAAATCCAGGATGAACTTCTGTCAAAAGATCAGTTGCTTTCAATGGACCTTTATAAAAGAAACGAATTCCATAATCACCGACTTCATATCCAGCCCCAACAGCATCTAGTTTTTCCAAGAATGCTATCAGATCTTGTTCTCTAGCATTCTCAACAATAATGTCTCCTTTGGAAGCAATCGCTGCACAAGCATAACTAACAGCCTCATTACGGTCAGGCATAACTCGATGAATTGCTCCTTTGAGCTCACTAACACCTTGAATCTCTATAGTTTTATGAGCAGTTCTACGAATCTTTGCTCCCATGTTATTCAGAAATAAAATCAAGTCATCTATTTCTGGTTCTAGAGCAGCATTCTCTAGATAGGTTGTACCTTCGGCTCTAACTGCAGCCATGATGAGAGTCTCGGTGCCTGTATGAGTATTTTTATCAAAACGATAACGAGTTCCTACTAGTTTGTCTGCTTTAACGATGAGCATTCCATTCTCTTGAACAAAACTTGCTCCCATTTTTTTGAGACCATCAAAATGTCTACCCAATGGTCTTTTACCTATTTTATCTCCACCTGGTAGTGGAACTCTAGCTTCACCAAAACGAGCTAGTAGAGGAGCAATAAAAATAGTAGAAGCACGAGAAATATCACCATACTTCTGAGCTAAAGAAAAGCTATTAATTCCATTTGTCTTTATTAGGTAAGTCCCTTCACCAGCTTCTTTGGCTTCTCCTCCCAAAGATTGAATAATCTCTGCCACCATAGATACATCTGAAATAGCTGGCAGATTAAGAATTCTAGATTCTTCTTCACCAAGTAAAGCTGCTACCATTAATTTATAAGAAGCATTCTTTGCTCCACTAACTCTAACGCTACCACGAAGGGGAGTTCCTCCAGTAATTACAAATGATGTCTTGCCAGTTGTCATAGACGTTTTTCTTTCTATCTACTACTGTTTATTAATTTAAATATTTTTACTCAAGCCAGAATACTTCTTCATTGAGTTCTACTTGAAATTTATTTTTTACAGCCGATTTTACTCTAAAAATAAGTTTCTTTACTTCTGCTGCAGTACCTTGTCCAGTGTTTACAAAAAAAGCGGCGTGCTTATCACTCACTTCTATTCCACCTTCATGCTCACCTTTGAGTCCTGCTTGATCTATAAGAAATCCTCCTGGTACATGCTGTCTTTCAGCAAACAAAGGAAATTGTTCACGAAGCTTTGGATTATTGGGCACATTTTGGAAAATACAACCAGAACTTGGTAAAGCAAGAGGTTGAGTCTTAGCTCTATACTCTGTAGCTTTTCTTACCAAAGCCATTGATTTCTCCTTGTCTCCTTTTACCAAAGAAAACTCTACTCTAAAGATTATCTCTTTAGTTTTTTGAAATCTAGAATAATCATAAGCAAATTGACACTCATCATGAGATAGCCACTGGAACTCTCCATCTTTATTCAATATTTCTACTCTAGAAACATGTTTTCCAATAAGATCCTCTAGATAATGAGCATTATTATAGATAGCTCCACCTATTGTGCCTGGAACTCCTAGAAAATATTCAAGACCTGTATAGCCTTCATCTATTGTTTTCTTGACTGCCAAAGGCATTTTTGTTCCAGCTCCAATAGTTATGTTTGCTTTTTCTAAACTGTCTAATTCTTTTTTTTCAAACTCAATCTCACTATTAGTAAGTTTTATAACAACACCACTAATACCTCTATCAGAAACAATCACATTACTACCACCACCAAAGAAAATAAACTTCTCATTATTATCTTTGCACCATTTTACTAAACTCTGAACTTGTTGTTTCTTATCAAGTTCTATAAAAACTTCTGCAGGACCACCTATTCTAAAATATGTCTTTTTAGACATAGAAACATCGAACTCAAAAAAGTAATCAGGAAAGCTGCTTTTTAATTGCTGTTGTAACTTAGTCATATAATCTGTATATAATTCTCTCATGACTCTGGAGATTCCACAATCGAAACCACCCGCAAAAGATACTGAAGGAATCTTTCTGATTGATAAGCCAGCTGGAATCAGTAGTCATGGCATAGTAAATAAGATGCGTGGCATTACAAACATCCGTAGGGTAGGACATACCGGAACTCTAGACCCTTTGGCATCAGGTTTATTGATCATTCTAGTAGGAAGAACTTACACAAAACTACAAGATTCTTTTTTGAAACAAGATAAAACCTATACCTGCACAGCAAAGCTTGGAATAGAGACAGATACTTATGATATTACTGGAAAAATTATTAAGGAAACTCCTTGGGAAAAACTAAAATACATAAATTCTAGTGCTATGGAAGAAGTTCTCCAGAAACTTCGTGGAGAGATCCAACAGACAGTTCCTCCATTCTCTGCAGTAAAACAAAATGGAGAAAAACTTTATGATAAGGCTAGAAAAGAAACTTTAGATAAGGATACTTTACCCTCTAGAGGAGTTAATATTAAACAGCTTGTATTGCTACAACTAAAAAAAGATATAAATACAAAAACAGTTTTCTTTTCTTTAGAAACAACGGTAAGTTCTGGAACATATATTAGATCTCTTGTTCATGACATCGGAAAACTACTCAAAGTTGGAGCTACAGTCACAGAGCTCAGAAGAACCAAAATAGCAGACTACTGCATAGATAATGCTTTTCAGATTTTTGACCCTAAGACTTTCTCTTTTGGGAAAAAGTTTTTACCCACAGAACAAAGCTCTTAGTAATTTTGATAATAATTCCTAGTAGTAATAACTTGAGCATTAAATATTTTCTATTTAGTTAATGTTAATTAATAAAAAAATTTCAAAAGAAAATTCTAAAATGGGTAGCTAGCACTTTTAATAGGTCCTACAACTGGAGCAGGCCAATACCTGAAAAATGCTTTACCAACAATATCTTGTTTAGTAATTGGTCCCCAAGTTCTTGAGTCACTAGAGTATGGACGATTATCACCAGAAGCAAAATACTCATTCTCACCCATAACAACAGGCCCATTTTTGGTATAAGCACCAGGTAAAACTTTAAAATCTGAAGGAATATATGGCTCTGGAAGAAGTTGTCCATTTATATAGATAGCATTATTTTTTACTTCCAAGGTATCTCCAGGAACTGCCAAGACACGCTTGATAAAATCACAGCCAGTACCAGCAGCACAATGTGCAGCTTCTGGAGCATGAAAAACAATCACATCACCTCGTTGTGGATTACCCATTTTGTAACTTATTTTATCTGTCAAAACATACTCACCACTCTGGAAATTAGGTACCATTGATTGACCATTTACTTGATGAGGTTGCATAAAAAACAAGTAAACAATCAAAAAAATCGAAGCAGAGATAACTATTGTCTCCATTAGATCTGTAAAAAATGCTCCAGCTTTTTGTGAGAAACTATCCATATATGAACTCCGTTTTGTTTAAATTTTATTTTAAGATTATTTGAATTATTTAAATAACAAATTTATTATGACACTTGCGGTACTATGACGTCCAAGGCAATTTCTCTATAATAAACTCACTCTATGAGCTATACACAAAAAACTTTGGCTGGCTTTAGCTGGCAAACTCTCTATAAGGGTTTGTTGGTTGGTGTGGCTATGATCAAAATGTATATCTTGGCTAGACTTTTGAACCCAGAAGCTTTTGGTTTGTTTTCTCTTACTGCAATTACCCTGGGTATTACTGAAAGTCTGACTCAGACAGGTATTAATGTCACTATCCTTCAATCAAAAAAATCAGTGAAATATTTTCTGGATACTGCTTGGGTAATAGCTATTATTCGTGGTTTTATCATAGGTAGCATCATGCTGTTACTTGGTCTTTTTATGCAAAGCTACTACCAAGAGCCACAGCTTCTAGGCTTGATCGGTGTCGCAGCTCTTATTCCTATAATTAAAGGTTTCATCAATCCATACATAGTCACCTTGCATAAAGAAATGAGATTTTTTCAAGATAGTCTTTATCGTTTTTCTTTGGTCCTGGTAGAAAGTCTGGCTGTAATTGTCTTGGGTTTAATAACTCACTCTGTCTGGGCTTTGGTAGGAGGATTAATTATTGGAGCTATTTATGAAGTGATTATCTCTTTTAGCTTTTTCAAGCTAAAACCAAAATTTGCTTATGTTCCATCCAAAGGAAAAGCTATTCTTAATAATGCAAAATGGCTGAGTGTCTCTACTGTTCTTAATTACCTTAATGAAAATGTCGATGATTTTGTTTTGGGAAAAATGTTTGGAACTCACTCTTTGGGAATTTACCATAATTCATATGCCCTTAGTCATAAAGTTAATTATGATTTTTCCAAATCAGCTCATCACAGCACTTTGCCTGCTTTCACTCAACTGGAAAATTCTCCAGAAAGATTACAAAGAGCTTTTTATCGTTCATTGCTAGCTTTGGTAGCTTTTATCAGTTTTGCCTCCTTACCATTAATATTATTTCCAGGATTCTTTGTCTCGTTTATTTTGGGAGACCAATGGTTATCAGCTATCCCACTGGTAAGACCCCTTGTTTTTGCTGGCATGGTTCAAAGTATTAGCAACATGAGTTATTCGTTATTCCTGGCCAGAAAACAATATAAAATCATGAACTTACATTTATTTAGCTCACTGAGCATCATGTTAGTACTGATTATTTGGTGGGGAAATACTAATTTATTACTTGGGGCTGTATATGGAATTCTAGTAGCCAGATTACTAACTCTTCCACTTATTCTTCTTGGTATACTAAAAAAGAAATAATGAAAAAATCATCTATTCCCATTAGTGTAATTATCCTTACACATCGCAACGACTCTAGATTTCAAAAAGCACTAGCTTCTGCACAACCAGCCAGTGAAGTCTTGGTTGTGGATTATCACAGTGATAATGACTGGAAGAAACTCAAAAAAGCTCATCATTTTAATCTAGTAAAACGCTCTGGACCTATAGAGAACTTTGCCAAAGAGAGAAATTTTGCTCTCAAAAAAGCAAAATATGACTGGGTATTTTTCTTGGATAGTGATGAAGAAATAATAGCTGATAGCTGGCAAGAAATAGAGAGCTTACTACAAGATAAACAGACTGAAGAAATAGATGGATTCTTTGTTCAAAGGAATGATGTTTTTTACAACAAAGTCTTGAAATTTGGTGAGACAGGAGGGGCTCAATTCTTGAGAATGATTAGAAAAGAAAAAGCACAATATCTAAGACCCATTCATGAATCAGCAGAAGTTCCTGGAATTACTGAACACTCTACTATTCAACTCAATCACTATGCTCATCAAGACATTACAGAATTTATAAAAGATATTACTCATTATTCTTCCTTAGAAGCTGAGTATCAAAAAGATAGCGATCTTTCAGAATTACAGTTGGGAGTAAAAACTATAGTTTATCCAAAAGCAAAATTTTTACATAATTATTTTATAAAACTAGGGTTTTTAGATGGTTGGAGAGGTTTAGTTTATGCCATTGCTATGAGTCTTCACTCATTAATGGTGAGAGTTTTTTCCTATGAAAATTCTTAAACAACTTTTTGCTGATTTTTTTAGTAGTGTTTTTACCATTTTTCTAGTTGTTTTTTCTCTTGGTCAATTACAGCGTATTCAGCTAGCCGGTAACATTGCTTTTTATCTTCATGACTTAATCATATTTTTATTTGTGAGTGGATTCTTAATCCAACAAATTAAACTCAAAAAAAACTATATAAATAACTTCTCAAATATCTGGAAAAAATTTAGATTAGAAATACTTTTTGCCGGCTGGATTTTACTGGGAATTATTATTGGTTTTATAGGTGGAAGAATAACTACTAAAAGCATTCTTTATCTAGTGAGAATTATAGAATACAGCCTATTTATTTTTGCCTTACATAATAGCAAAATAAAATATTCTATTTACCAAGGACTTATGTGGGCTGGAACAGCTATTGGCTTTTGGGGTCTGCTTCAATACTTTATAATACCTGACGTCCGTTTTCTAAATATTTTTGGTTGGGATAACCACTACTACAGATTGATCAGTACCATTTTTGACCCAGCTTTTACTGGAATTATTTTGGTTATGACTTTGGGATTATGGCAAAGATTTTTGATAGAAAAAAATAAAATTAAAAATAGTTCAAAAAAAATAAATTACTCCCAATTTATTTTTATAATCCAAACTTTACTCACTATTGCGATTGCTGCTACTTTTTCTAGAGCTAGTTATTTGGGCTTGGTAATCTTGTTTTTTACTCAATGGTTACTTCAAAAGAAAAAACTAAAATGGCAAATTTTGTTTTTGAGTGGCATCTTTATTTCAACTATTTTTCTACTACCAAAACCAGGAGGTGAAGGAGTAAACCTAGCTAGAACTAGTACAATAAAAGCTCGTTCTGATAATGCACAAGAAAATCTAGTTACTCTCCGTGGTTCACAATGGATCTGGGGTAGAGGACTATTTAATAATGATGCAGAAAAAGAAAGCTACACCAATAACCACGCTCAACTTCCAGATAGTTTACCTATATTGCTGATTAACTCCACTGGGGTTGTTGGTAGCTTTTGGTTTTTATTACTACTCAAAAAATGGATAAAAAAATCATGGAAAAAAGATAGTTTATGGACAACACTCCTCATAGGAGTATTAGTTCATAGTTTATTCAATAATACTTTTCTACAACCGTTTGTGTTTTTGATGTTGTGGGGGAGTCTTTAATACCTAAACCGCACAGTAAACTCTTGCTCTGTAATATTGCCAGCTTTGTCTTCCACTATAAACTTCAAGGTATTGTCTCCTTCTTTTAGATAGTAAGAAGATTTGAAACTTCCTTCACTGTTTACATAAACAGACCTGTCATTAATATGTAGCTTTGAATAAGCTTCTGTAGAACCTTGAATACTATAATTTTGATTTTCTTTGGATAAAATTTCCTGGCCATCAGTGATGTTTTCTAGTTCTAAAGAGGGCGCTTCAGTATCTAGATTTACATAAATCTCTTTTACATCAGATTCATTTTCTGTTTCATCTTTACCATAAAAACCAAGCTTATTCTCTCCTTCTTCCAAGACTAGATCATATTGAAAAGATCCCTCATCATCTACAACAACCTCTTCAATAGACTCACCATTATTAATAATAACTACTAAGCTAGCAGCTTCACCATAACCTTCTATAGAGATAGATGATTCTTGAGTTGATTCTGGAATAGGTAAAACGATAGGAATCTGAGGTGCCACTGTATCTACTTCTTTAAAAGAGATATCTCCAGTTCCCAAGAACCTAAAAAAGATATCGATTATTCTGGGCATCAAGATAAAAAGAAAAACTAATAAACCAGTAATAGAGAAAAATATCATTCCAGCTGATTGACGAGCTATTTTTTTTCCTTGACTACGAGCTAATCTAGATGAAACTGGTCTTCTTGCTTTTTGTCTTTTCATAAAAATCCTATAAAACATATATTTAAAGCTAAACTAATTTTTAATATTTTACTTGTTTTTGTTTTATTTTTTTAATTTAATAAAACCTTGAGCCAGAAAAGGGAGTCGAACCCTTGACCTACGGTTTACGATACCGTTGCTCTACCAACTGAGCTATTCTGGCATAAAAATACTGATTTGTATCTAGTTAAATTCTACAACTTGATATTATAAAAAACAGATCAATCAATCTTTATCTTTGACATTATAAAAAATATTTAATAAAAAAATAATTAATTCTCAAGAGAAATAGTCTTTAAATGTTCCCACTCTCTAGGATTCTTAGTAGAAGGAACGATAATAACTTCTTTTACCATAAAAGAGCCATATAAAGAGCTAATTTCTTTTGCAATTTTTTCTCTAGTATCCATATCATGATCACCATAAAATAAACTCATATGTGGCATAAACACATCGTTATCCAGTCCAAAAGCTTCTTTTAGATCCATATTGAGCTGCATTAAGCTTGCTTGTGATCTAACTCTTACAAAAACTGACTGAAAATAAGTAGTACTAAAAGAAACCTCCCCAAGTGAAACTTTAAATTCTTTTTTTGAAGAAATTAATTTTTTAGAAATATCTTCTATAAAATTAAGATCTTCTTCTATATTTCCTGCAATAGTAATATGTGGCTCCATTATTGGAGAGTCATATCTTTCTGAGACTTCTGTAATTATTTTGGCTCTTGCCCAGATAAAAATCTAAGCTAGCCTTTCTTTTTTTGTTTACTTTGTAACTTAATATGTTTATTTAGCATCAATTTTAGTTTTTTTTCTAAGTTTTTCTTATCTCTATTATACCGCCATTCACACTC
>JABHWM010000006.1 GCA_018657765.1 Minisyncoccota bacterium
GAGTGTGAATGGCGGTATAATAGAGATAAGAAAAACTTAGAAAAAAAACTAAAATTGATGCTAAATAAACATATTAAGTTACAAAGTAAACAAAAAAAGAAAGGCTAGCTTAGATTTTTATCTGGGCAAGAGCCAAAATAAATCTTTTATATCTCTTCTTTCTCTTGTTTTTATAGCTTTCTATTCTTTGTTCCAGATTTTTCAGAATGATTTTGTGTTGGGTGATGTTACGGAAAAACAAAGTAATCAGGTAAAAGTGATCAGAGTAATAGATGGAGATACGTTCGAGATAGAAGGTGGTCAGAAAGTAAGACTAATTGGAGTCGATGCTCCAGAATCTGTCCATCCAAAAAAACCTGTTGAGTGCTATGGAGAAATTTCCTCAAAGGTGTTGAAACAATTGCTAGAAGAAAAAACAGTAATTTTGGAAAAAGATGTGAGTGATACAGATCGTTATGGCAGACTACTGAGGTATGTTTTTCTAGATGGAGTAAACATTAATCAATATTTAGTCAAAGAAGGATTCGCTTATGCTAGTTCTTATCCTCCAGATATTTCACAGCAAGATTTACTGACAGTGTTGCAAGCAGAAGCTAGGGTTTTAAATAAAGGCTTATGGGGAGAATGTGAAACTAATGATCTTGAAGAATTGAATGAACTAATTAAAGATACTTTATTCTGAGTCTTTATTCATATCGAATCTATCACGGGTAAACTTTATTTTTTTCTTGATTACTTTTTCAACATCTATATCAAGCTCATTAGCAAGAAGAATTAACGATCCCAAGACATCAGCAAACTCATCTTCCATGTTTTCTCTGCTGAAGTTAGCAATTTTTGTATCACGAGCTAGATTCATACTAGTAAGAATTTCATCAGCAAGTTCGCCAAGTTCTTCTACTACTTTCATGGTTCTCGCAAAGATTTGTTGATTTCTATCTTTTAGTGGCCAGCGAGTATTGAGGAAAGTTCCTACTTCTTTATATTCTGCTACTAGCTGGTTGATGGTCATTGGATCGTTTTTCATGAGAACACTATTTTAGCACATCTTGAGAATATCCAGTACCTATAGCTGTATATTGGTTAAAAAACTCAGGATATTGCTGATAACGAAAAATTATTTTTTGTTGTTTTATAAAAGTTTGGCTAGAATTTATTTTGTTTTTAGAATTCATTTTGGAAATAAAAATATCTTTGGAAGGTGAGCAATATTCACAAGCATTGCATCGTGAATCATCAGAAACTTTTTCACCAAAAAACCATAATATCTTTTTATGATGACATTTTTTTGATTTTGAAAAAGCTGTTATTTTTTTCAGTGCACTAGGATTATTACTTAGATTTTCATGAACAGTAATATCTGTCGGATGAATTAATAGCTCACAGAATGATTGCTTTCTATCTCTTCCTGCCCTACCTATTTCTTGAACATAGTGTTCCATGCAAGAAGGCATTTGAGCATGAATTACAAAACGGATGTTGGATTTATCTATTCCCATACCAAAGGCATTAGTAGTGATAAGGAGTTGAATTTTATTATCTATAAATTTTTTTTGGATAACCTCTTTTTCTTTTTGAGATCTTCCAGCATGAAAAAAAGCTAGTTTTAATTGTTTGTGAAAATCATGTTTTTCTATAGCTTGAGCAAGTACTTCCACTTCTTTTCTGGTAATGCAGTAAATAATTCCATTTTGATTTTTATACTTATGAAAAACTAAGTAGCAGATATATAGAAAACGTTGTGATTTAAGATGGAACTTTTTTAGAGAGAGAAATAAATTTTTTCTAAAAAAACTTCCGGCATAAATATTATTTTTATTAATATCAAAATTACTAGCAATGTCTTTGACTACCTCCGACGAAGCTGTAGCTGTAAAAAGAGCTAGGTGAGGCGTTGGATATATCGAAGAAAAATATGAAGGCAGTTTTCTATATTCTGGTCTGAAGTTATGACCCCACAGTGAAAAACAATGAGCTTCATCTACTGCTATGAATCTGGGTGGGTTTTTTTGGAATAATTTTCTAAAGAAAGGAGACAGAAGTTTTTCTGGTGAGATATAGATAAATTTATAGTGTTGTTTTGCAAATAGGTTTAGAAAAGTTTTCTTATTCAGTTTATTAGCACTGTGAAGACCAATAGCAGAGATGTTCTTCTCTCTGAGATGAAATACTTGATCTTCCATAAGAGCTATCAGAGGTGAAATGACCAAGGTATATCCAGGTAAACATATCGCTGGAATTTGAAAGCATAAAGATTTTCCATAACCTGTGGGTAATAAAGCCAAAGTAGTTTTTTTATCTAAAATAGAATCAACAATTTTTCCTTGAGGTATTCTAAACTCATCAAAGCCAAAAGTATTTTTTAGTACTTTTAAAGGTTTTTTTATTGTTTTTTGCAGACTATTTTTAGTATATAAAACCTTTCTTGCAAGAAGAGGTATCTTAATGAATAATACAGACTATGAAAGATTTAACTTTACTCTTTAGTAAATATAGAAAATGGGTCATGGGTCTTGCCATTTTTGGTGTTGGGCTAGCTGTTTATTTATACTATGAATATCTGGTACAAGATACTTTTGGGATCTGTAATATTAATGCAGTCTTTAACTGTGAACCTATTACTAAAGGGCCTTTATCTGAGTTATTTGGTATTCCAGTAGCTTTGATTGGCTTGGTAGGATATGCAACTATTTTTCTTACAGCATGGATGAAAAAATTCCGTTGGTCATTTTATATGGCAGTATTTGGAATGGTGTTTTGTCTGAGGCTTACGATACTCGAGATTTTTGTAGAAAATGTTTTGTGCCCAGTTTGTCTGGCTTGTCAGGCAGTAATGTTAGTGGAGTTAGTTTTAACTTATCAACTAGCTTTTCCAGAAAAAGTAGGCTTAATTTCTTCACAAGAATCAAAAACAAAGTGATATAATCCTTGAGTTGATGAAAATTAACAAACAAATCGGAGAGTAGCTCAGATGGCTAGAGTACGCGCTTTGGGAGCGTGGGGTCGCAGGTTCGAGTCCTGTCTCTCCGACATTAAATAAAAGAATACGCATTAGCGTATTTTTTTATTTAATTTTGGTGAAGCAAAGGTGTAGGATCTTTTATAAGGTTCTGCCGCCAAGCGAGCTTGGAATATTTTCTTATTTAGAAGTTACGAAGCGCGTGGCTAATACCCGGAGGGTAGAGTCCTGTCTCTCCAAAACTAATTACAAAACAATCAACAACCTTTAATTCCTCCCCCCTCCATTCTAAAAATAAGCCCTTATAATACAAGTTAAACAAAATATGAAAAAACCTCTAATCCTCGCCCCCGCTGGCTCAAAAAAATCACTCATAGCTGCAATAAATGCAGGATGTGATGAAGTATTTTTTGGCATTGGCATGATGAACATGCGTGCTTCTGGAGCAGTAAACTTTAGTATAGACAACCTCAAAGAAACCGTAGATTACTGTCACAAAAATGGAGTTAAAGTATGTGTTACCGTTAATACTTTGCTCTATAACAGCGATATTCCAGAAATGAAAAAAATAATCGATGCCATTGCCAAAAGTGGTGTTGATGCAGCGATTGTAGCCGACATGTCTACAATGCAGTATGCAAGTGAGAAGGGTGTTGAAATTCATATCTCAACACAACTATCAATTTCAAATACAGAAAGTCTCAAATTTTATGCTAAGTATGCAGATCGCATCGTTTTGGCCCGTGAACTAAGATTAGAACA
This sequence comes from Minisyncoccota bacterium, assembly GCA_018657765.1. GTDB lineage: Bacteria > Patescibacteriota > Microgenomatia > UBA1400 > PJMF01 > CG2-30-36-39. The sequence goes on from JABHWM010000006.1 coordinate 3,722, forward strand.
AGTTGCTCAAATATGCAAAGATGTTATTGATCAAGATATTCGTGGACCCAAAGGAGAACTTATTGAAATAGAGGTCTTTGCTCATGGTGCAATTTGTGTAGCTGTCAGTGGTAGATGTTCAATGAGCATGTATTGCTATGATAAATCGGCAAATAGAGGGCAATGCGGACAAGCATGCAGACGTAAATATAAAATTACAGATGTAAATACAGGACAGGAATTAGTTGTAGATAATAACTATGTTATGAGTGCAGCTGATCTTTGTACTATTGGTATGCTAGATAAAATTGTTGAAGCTGGTGTATCAGTTCTAAAATTTGAAGGACGAGGTAGACCTCCAGAATATGTTGACCTTGTTACTAGAACATACAAGCAAGCACTTCAATCCATTGAAGAAGGAAAATACACGACAAAAAAAATTGAACAATGGAATAAAGATCTTGGGACGGTGTTTAATCGTGGACAATCTGCCGGTTTTTACATGGGTCGTAAAATGGATGAATGGGCCGGCGGAAATGGTGGAAAAGCAACAAAGAAAAAAGTTTTTGCTGGAAAAGTAGAATATTATTATCCCAAAATAAAAGTTGTCCAAATTAAAGTTATGGGTAAAGTGGAATTCCAAAAAGGAAATGAATTTTTAATAATAGGTGATAAAACAGGAATTGTTAAAGATAAATTTACAGACATTTTAATTGACGATAAAAAAGTTAAAAAAGCTCAGCAAGGAGATGTAATTACTTTTAAACTTGATCAAAAAGTTCGAGAAGAAGATGATTTTTATTTGTGGAATAATGCTTAAAATTAAACGGGGCGTGGCGCAGATGGCTAGCGTGCGCGGCTGGGGGCCGCGAGGTCGCAGGTTCAAGTCCTGTCGCCCCGACAATGAATAAGAAAATAAGCTTTATGCTGATTTTTTTATTTTCTTATATATAATATACAAATTGTAACAACCTCTAATTCAAGAAACTCTTAAAATGCTACACATCTACTTAGTCCTATTCACTGTTGTTTTATATTCTGTTGCATCAATAATCAGAAAGAAAGTATCTGCAGTTGATGATGATCTCAACTACATTTTTTCTGTAGTATTTCAATTATTAGGAGGAGTCTCTGTGTTTTTGTTTTCGATATTACTAGGTTTTGGAAATGAGTATTCACAATTTTTTCCAACTCTAAATTCATCTATAGCTATAAAAATATTCATTGGTTCAATTCTTTGGTTTCTATCTACAGTTACTTCATTTAAAGCACTTAATAAAATCACAGCATCCAAATATTCTATAATTGAAACTCTAGCGCCTTTAGTATCTATAGTCTTGGCACTTTCATTTCTTGGAGAAAGCTTTAATCAAACACAATTTGTGGGTATGATCCTGATCTTGATCAGTGTTTTTATGGTTATTTATGACAAAAATGATAATTTCTCTCATTTCTCAAAAGGAGAATTTATCGCTCTTTTATCAGCTATTTTGGCTGGAGTGGCACTTGTAAATGACAAAGGAATTTATGCAGTCACACCTCTTTCACCAACGCTTGTAGTTTTATTTATACTTCCTGGAATATTAGGAATTTTAGCTAAGCCATCTGAGTTAAAGAAACTTCATTTAATAATTAAAAACAAAAACGTTATAAAACAACTTTTAATCATGAGCACTATCTGGGGTATTGCTGCAATCTCTTATTATAAGGCAATTGTCATATCAAACTCTATTTCTTTAGTTGTTTCTGTTGGACAATTATCAACAGTAATGACTGTCTTATTAGGACTTATTGTCTTGAAAGAAAGAGAAAATTGGCAACTCAAAATTATTGCTTCAGTTGTTAGTGTTGTTGGTTTGGTGTTTATGAGTCTCTAGACTAATCACCTTCTCTAGATTAAAATACACTACATAAATGCCGCGGTGGCGGAATTGGTAGACGCGCGAGACTTAAAATCTCGTTCTAGCAATGGAGTGTGGGTTCGATTCCCACCCGCGGCACAAAAATAAATACCCTACACAAATAGTGTGGGGTATTTATTTTTATGACATGGTTGTAGAAAAAAGATCAGCTAGTTCTTAACCAAGTTGCAAAGCAACAGGGCTAATGCATGCGAACGAATGAAATGAGTGAGTCGTAGATTCCCACTAACTTTTTATTATTTAGTATTTATTTTTCAATCTAATCCCCCACAATATAAAGCTCTTTTTCTGCTCTGGTAATCCCGGTATATAACCAACGTCTCCATTGTTCATCATCCATTTGCTTGAATCGTTCTTCAAATAAAATTACTCTAGAAGCTTGGCTACCCTGTGCTTTATGTACAGTGAGCGCATATCCGAAGTCAAACAAGTCTAGTCCTTTGGTAAGATTTCGCTTTCCTTTGGTGTAGTTTTGAGGTTTTGTAGCACCGAACTGATGTTTGTATATCTTGCCTGTATAAGACTGGTTTCCATCTAGCTCAATCTCTGCATAGTAAGAGTTATCATCATGAGATTCTATATAAATTATTTTTCCCAACATTCCATTATAAATATGTTTTATATGGTTATTACGTAGACAGATTACCCTATCCCCGATCATCGGTTCTGGAGTTGGATCCATGAATTTATGTTGGCGGATAAAATTATTGATCTTTACTCTAGTAAAGTTATATCCAGTCAGAATCATTGTTTGTTCATTATAATTTCTCAATAATTCTTGAACTTTTTCCTGAGTATCCATATCTCTTTTATTTAGTTTTTCAATATGTGGACCGAATTTACCAATAGAGACTTTCCCTGTTTTACGAGCCTCTGTAGAAAGCTTGATAATGGGGTTATCTGCTGCCTGACGATGAATTTTTTCTAGTTTGATATCTGTTTTTTCCATGAGACTGAATTGACCTTCAATGGGAGGGAGCTGTCCATGGTCTCCAATAGCAATAACTGGAATGTTAAAAGATAAAAGATCTTGCCATATTTGATAGTTAACCATTGAGGCTTCATCAACAATAATCAATTTTGTATCGATACTTTCTTTTCTTTTCCAGCCAGTAATATCTTCTTTTTTATTAATGATGGGGGCATAGATCAGGGAGTGAATAGTGCCTACAAAATCTTGTTTGAAGACAGCTTTTTGTTGGGTTAATGTGGATTTTAAAACCCTGGCAGCTTTACCGGTATAGCTTACCAAAGATACTTTTATTTTTTCATTTTTCTTGTGCAGCATTTGTCTCAAGATAGCGGTGAGAGTTGTTTTTCCAGTTCCAGCATAACCCCCTAGAGTAAAGTAATTAGGTGATCGTTGCGGGGTCTTGAGCCACTTTATTATTTCCTCAAGGGCATGTTTTTGGTCAGCTGATAATTCGATATCCATAGACTTCATCATAGCTTGAAATGATGATTTTCGTTTATCAGAAATTTAGTTTTAATTTTCTAATTAATTGGGGTTGTAATGATTCATTAATTTTGTTAAATTAAACACTTCCTAATCAGAGGAAAATGCATAAAAATTGTGAAAAATAATCACAGTTTTTTTGTTTTTCTATGGTGTGGAAATAATAAAAAGTAGTAGTTTTTGAAAAAGAAAGACTAAAAATAATGGAAAGATATAAAGGATTATATTTTACAGCTGATAAAGGTGCTGGATCTGGGAGTAGTTCTTCGAAGGATACTTCTTCTTCAACTTCAGAACCAGAAAAAACTGTTCCTGAAAGAATGGACGAGGCTGTAGAAAATGCTGGATTAAGAGCTGTTACTGAGGTTATAAAAATAGCTAATGAGCAACTAGGTAAATAGTTATTTATTCTATTTCATGCATTTGACCCCAAACAATATATCCTTTGGATGGTTCAAGAATAATTTTTTCTGAGATTTGTTTTTCCAAATCTAATTCACTAAAATATACTTTAGTATCTTCAACTGTTGAAGCTCTAGTATCTTTTACATGAACTGGAGCATTTTCAGTTGGTTCAAAAATTACATTAATTTTTTGATTATTTTCAACAATTTCATCTGGTGGATCAGTTGATAAAAGTTCAACCACAAATAATACTCCTGCCTGAAATTGCCCTGATTCTTTATTAACTTTTTTGCCATAATTGGGCTTAACAGAAGTAATTTTAAATTCAAATTCTTTGGCAGGTCCTTCATAGCGACCATTAAAAACAGTTATCTCCTCAGCACTCAAAACTATTTTAGTTTCAATATATTTTGTAAGCTTGTCTAATGATTTTTCTCTTAAAGTGTTACGATCTGTCTCACCATATACAACTTTATTATAAATTTTATCAACAAAAGGCTTCAGTGGATTTCTGATTCTCTTTGTCTTCTCTTCTTCCGGGATATGACCAGTAGCTTTTTCTAGCATTACTTATTGACCATCTCATAAACTTCATAAATATCTCCTGCACCCAAAGTGAGAAACACATCTCCTGGTTGCAGGGATTTTTTGAAGAATTCTGTTAAGTTCTCTAGAGTCTCTAGATTTTTTGCTTTCACTTTAGTAAATTTTTCTTCGATAGCTTCACATAAGATAGTGCTAGAAATAGTTGCATCACTTTTTTCTCTAGCAGAAGAAAAGATATCAATCATCACGATTTCATCAGCATTAGCAAAAGCATCTACAAAGTCAGTAAATAATTCTTTAGTTCTAGAATAAGTGTGAGATTGAAAAGCAATTACTTTTCTAGCATTTGGATACCATTCATTCAGGGCCTGAATGGCTACAGAGACTTCTTTTGGATGATGAGCATAGTCATCAAAAGCTTGAACTCCATTTATTTTTCCCATGTTTTCGAATCTTCTAGCAGTTGATTTGAATTTTTCTAGACCATGATTAGTCAAAACTTCTGGATGAAGTGGGGCGACAGCAGCAATAGCAGCTAGAGCATTCAATATGTTGAATTTTCCAGGAATCTGCATTTTCAAAGGATATGATTGTTCTTTATATTTGAAAGTTCCTTTAGTAGTTCCCTCTTGTGATGAGTAGTCAGTAAGTTGGAAATCAGCATTTTTATTTTCTCCAAAAGTAATGAACTTCTTGGAGGTTTGTTTAACTAGGTTCATCATCTCAGAGTCATCAGCGTTGATAACTAAATGACCTTCAGTTTTTGTTTGTTCAAAAAATTTCAAGAAAGTTTCTTTTGTATGGTCAAAGTCTCTATAAACGTCAGGATGATCATATCTAAGGTTAGTACAGATATTTATATATGGCTTCAAAAAGGAAAAACGAGGAGTAATTTCTATTCCTTTTTCTGGTGCTGAAGGATCAATTACATATTCATCGGCTTCTGCTACAAAACATTTTGAATCAGTCCAAGCGCCTGTTTTTTCTAGTCCAGGAATATTTCCAACTCCTACAGAGAATGATGGATTTTTTCCTATGTTTTCCAAGATCCAAGTAATCATTGCAGAGACAGTAGATTTACCACCCACTCCACATACAGCAATTCCTTTTTTTTGGTTAAAGAAAAAGCTTAGTGCTTCTGCTTGAGAAAAAGTAGGAATATTATGTTGTTGTGCCCACTGAACTTGTGGATTATTAACACCATTGTGAGCAGCTGTATAAACAACACAGTCTATTTTTTCTGGAAGTGGAAGATCAAAGTGATCTACTTTTATTTTTAATTCTTGGAGTTTATTTTCTGTAACAAATTTTTGAGGAACATCACTACCCTGAATATTTTTTCCAGCATCAATCAATATCTGAGCCAACGAAGTCATCGCGACTCCTTTGATACCAACAAAATAAAAATTGGAAAAATCCAAGATATTCATAAAGTTACTTTTTTTTATTTTTCGTAAGTGCTTCTGTAGCAACAGCTTCTTCACTCCATGGATACTCTACAGTTCCATAACACATGCTTTTTTCTGGGCCTTTACCAAAGATACCAACAACATCACCTTTTTTGGCTAGGTTATTAATGGCAAAATCAATAGCTTTTTCTCTGTCAGCAATAGAAACAATTCTGTTATGTCCAGTTTCCAACTGTTCTTTCATTTGTCTAATAATAGACCAAACATCTTCTGTTCTTGGATCTTCTGCAGTAAAAACAACTAAGTCTGCATGCTGAAGACCTATCTTACCCATCATTGGTCTTTTTTCTGCATCACGTAGGCCAGCAGATCCATAAACAGCAATCAATTTACCAGTAATCTTTTTGGCTTTCATGTGTTTTTTGAGAGCTATCAGAGCTTTATCCAAAGCATTGGGCGTATGGGCAAAATCTATAGCTACAGTGATGTCTCTTTTATTTTTTATGAACTGCATTCTTCCTTCTACGCCAGGAAAGGTTTTTATTCCCTGAGCGATTTCTTCTGGTTGTAATCCTAATTCTAAAGAAATTTTTGTAATTAAGCGAGTATTCATTTGATTATATGGTTCTAGAAAGCGTTTTACAGTAGCTTCTCTATTTTTTTTGGTTAGTGGCTGATTTTTTCCATAAGTAATAACTTTATTTTTGGGCCCTAAGTGTCTTTTTATTTTTAATAAAGAACTATCATCTTCATTCAAGATAACTGTGGCAGATTTTTTAATAATCATTGCTTTGGCTTCTAGATAGTTTTTGAAGTTGAGGTGGTAATCCAGGTGTTCATGAGTAACGTTAGTTACACCAGTAATGAGTGGTTTTATTCCCCATAATCTATGTTGGTAAGCTCCATGTGAAGTGAACTCTAGAACTAAATATTCCATTTCTTCTTTGACCATTCTAGCCATGAATTTTTGTAAAGCATCGGCATTGGGTGATGTAACATGGAAGCCAGTTTCTATTTTTTTGTCTCCAATATAAGCGGCAACTGTAGATAGAAGAGCTACTTTTTTTCCTGATGTCTGTAAGATGTGATAAAGAAGTGAAGCAGATGATGTTTTCCCATCTGTTCCGGTAATAGCAATTATTTTTAGTTTCTTGGCTGGATGTTTATATTTAAAGGATGCGACAGCTCCTTTAAGGATTCCTGTTTTGAGGAAGTGATACCAATATTTGAGACGATATATAACTTGTTTCATTGATTCTTTCATTATACCAGGATTTTAGTGATTCTTGAGGAAAGGATCAAAGTGTCAGATTTATATGTCATTATTTTTTTATGCTTTCTAGATGTTATTCAATGGTTTTTACAGGTTTAAAATGTACTCTGGTAGAGATCGAGGTGAATGGTACTAGAGGGCAACCAGCTTTGATTATTATTGGTTTACCCAATAAAGCAGTAGATGAATCAAAAGAAAGAGTCACGGCTTCCCTTGTTCATTGTGGGGTGAAGATTAGGAGCATGAAGACGGTTGTTAACCTTGCACCTGCAGAAGTGAGGAAAACTAGTAGTGCTTTGGAACTGGCTATTGCTGTAGGTTTACTTCAGCTTTATGGAAATATTTCTTGGAATACTAGTAAGACTCTTTTTTTTGGTGAGCTTTCTTTGGATGGAAATGTAAAAAAAGTTAGAGGTTTATTTTCAATGATTATGGCTGGAAAAGCTCTGGGAATTAAGAGAGTATTTTTTCCAATGGAAAACATTGAAGAAGTAAGAATGATTCAAGGGATTGAGCTGTTCCCTGTCAAAAATATTAAGGAGATATTAGTCTACAACAATAAAAAACAGCCATTATCATTTGTTTCTTCAAAGGAAGAAAAATTTAGTGATCAAGGTAAAGATGAATTTCTTTCTATTGTTGGTCAAGAGCAGGCAAAAAGAGCTTTGGCTATAGCTGCAGCAGGAAAACATAACATGATTTTTATTGGTTCTCCAGGAGCTGGTAAAAGTGTCTTAGCCAAAGCAATGAGGTCTTTGTTACCACCTCTTTCCAGGAAGGAATCTATTGAAGTAACTAGAGTTTATTCAATTAAAGGAATCTCTCATAAAGGCTTGATTACTCAACGACCTTTTAGAGAACCTCATCACTCTAGTTCTTTGGTTGGGATGTTGGGTGGTGGGAGGAATCTTCATCCAGGAGAGATTTCTTTAGCTCATCACGGGGTGTTGTTTTTGGATGAATTTCTAGAATATCCCAGACAAGTTATAGAGTCTTTGAGGCAGCCATTGGAAGTAGGAAAGATAACTCTTACAAGAGTGACAGGGACAGTTCACTACCCTGCTAGATTTATGCTGATAGCAGCTACAAATCCTTGTCCCTGTGGTTTGTGGTATCAAGCTCCTGGAAAATGTACTTGCTCTGATCTAGAAAAAATTAAGTATCAAAAAAAACTCTCTGGACCCATTTTGGATAGAATTGATTTACAAGTAAAACTAATCTCCATAGATCCAGAACGTTTTATTAAATCTAGAAAAATAATTTCGGAAAACAACAAAAGACCAGAAAAAGATTCTTTAGAAAAGATAAGAGAAAAAATATATTTGGCTCAACAAATACAATTGGAAAGGCAGGGAAATTCTAATGCATTTTTACAGTATTCTGATTTAAGAAAATTGGGGAATATCCAGCAACAGGCTTGGGAGTTACTTACTTCTGTAGCAGAAAAATTTTCTCTTTCAAACAGAGGTTATCTAAAAGTCTTACGAGTAGCTAGAACGATTGCAGATCTAGAAAAAAGTCATGAAGTAACAAAAAAACATTTAACAGAAGCTTTGGTTTATAGAATTCATTGAGTTTAAGTAAATAAGAGTTGGCTGATGACTACCCCTACTCCGATTATCAAAGCATAAATGCCAAAAAATCTAAATTGTGATTTTTCTATTAATTTTTTGAATAGATTCAAGCTAGCTAGACTTGTTATGAGCGTACTTGTTCCTCCAGCAACAAAAAGAGTCCAGTGAGGCATCGATAATCCTCCTTGGATAAGATCAATACTCTGAAGAAGTAATGCTCCCAGAATAGCTGGTATAGCTAGTAGAAAAGTAAAAGTAAAAGCTTGTTGTTTATCAAGTTTCTGTCCCAAACTACCAAGTAGTGTAGTTCCAGACCTAGAAAGACCTGGAATAAGGGCAAAGGATTGAAAAATTCCAATGATAAATGATTTTTTTATAGTCAAAGGAGTTGTTTTTCTATCTTTATTTTGTAAAAAATTATTGGAAATTAAATTATTAATTCCAGTTATTATCAAGGCTATTCCTATAAAGATAGGTAAGTAAAAAATACTTTCCAAAGTATCTTTGAGGAATAATCCAACAAAAACAGCAGGGATTGTTCCCACTCCCATGAATACTAGTTTTTGAAAATTAAGTTTTTTAATTTCTTTAAAAAAGAAAATAATAATAGCGATAAGACTTATTCCATGGAGAAAAATATCAAAAGAAAGTAATGGCTCTTGGAGACCCAGCCAGTTTTGAGCTAGCGCTAGATGTCCAGAGCTAGATACTGGAAGAAACTCTGTAACTCCTTGTAGTGCTCCTAGAAAAAAAGCTTGCCAAAAATTCATCATGCTTAATACTTAGGTTTATTTACTTTTTTTAGATTTTTTTGTTTCAGAAATAGTGTTCTTGGTTTGTTTCTCATAAAGATCAGTTAGTATTTTTTCTACTAACCCTTTACCACCAAGGCCAATTGCCAATCCAAATCCAAGTGACAACATCGCTATAAAACCGATGAAGACAATGGTAAGGAATCCTTCTGCGATACCAAGTTCTGAAAATGCAGTCATAGCAGTTAGGGTAATTACAAAGTATCCAGATATCTTTCCGAGGAATCTACCTGTTTTTTGATCAATTGTTTTGATACTACCTTTGACCAGGCTTTCTACCCAGCCAGCTACTAAGATTCCAAAAAGAAGAATAAACATAGCAGAGATTACATTAGGGATATAGCCGAGTACTTTTTCTAGAACTAGGGTCATTGAATCAAGTCCCAAGATAGAAATAATTGTATGAATAACTACGAGCATAGTGAGCCAGTAGAAAAGATTGGAAATAGTAAAAACAATCCTGTCGCCGATATTTTCTGATTCAAAAGCAAGTTGTAGTGGAGTTTTATTTATAAATCCAGCAAAGTTTATAGTTTTTAAGACTTTTGTGACTATGTTTCTGACCATTTTGGCCAAGATTACACCAACAACTAAGGCTGTCAGAGATCCCAGTATTTTGGGCAAAAGCAAAGAGAGACTTTGTGTAGTCTGCAAGGCCAAAAATTGTAAAGAGGATTGAAGTGGTTCTGTCATAGTTATTCTATTATATACATACTATTTGTATATCGATAGAGAAATATATTTTTTTATTTTTTATGAAATTTATAAGAGCGTACAACCCATAAGCCGGATTCTGTTTTAGGAGTGATTTATCTAATGCCGAAATCTTTATGACCTTTCTTTGCAAGCAAAGAGATAGAGAGTAGTTTCAATGAGGTCAAATTCGTTCGTTGCAGCCGGGAGGATTGCCATTTTTTATCTATGGTAAACCACAAATAAAAAATATCCAGAAGCTTGATCGTTTCATTCGGCGCCACCCGATTCGTCACTGTTGCTCTAACTGTCAAAGCCCTCATTTTCATGAGGCACCGTCTACTCTGCTGTCCGGACTTTCCTCCCCTCTAGCCGAAGCCAAAGAGGCCACGCCCGGTTGTACGCAAGGAGTATTATACCTCAATATTGGCTATTATTTCTGGTATAGAAATACTAGCTGTATCGACCCATTCCACCCCACTTCTTTTTTTCCACCAGGTTGTTTGTCTTTTTGCATACTGAAGTTCTGCAGTGGTCCAGAGTTTGATTAATTGTTCTTCGGAGATTTCTTTTTTTATGAAAAGTATTATTTCTTTGTATCCTAGAGCTGATTTGGCAATAATATTGGGCTTATTGTCTGAGTTATCTTTATCTAGATTTGGATATTTTTTTTCAAATTCTAAGACTTCTTCTACAACACCCTGCTCTAATCTTTTTAAGACTCTTTGGTGAATTTTTTCTTCAATATCTGTTGTGGTTAGTCCTAGTTGCAGTAATGGTTTTGTCTTGGGATTAGATCTAGCAAAGGCAGTAGAGTTATTTTTATTGTCACTATTTTTTTCTATTTCTTTAAATTCCTGAGTAGAGTTGGCTATTTCTATTGCTCTAATCAATCGACGAGGATTATTTTTATCAGAATTGTTCATAGGAGTTAGTTTTTCTGAATTTTTAATCTTTAGAATTTCTTGTAATTCTTCTAAGTTTTTTTCTTCAAGTTTTTTTCTTAATTCTAAGTTTGGGGGGACACCCATTGTTTCTGCTGGAGAATAGATCTGTTGATGATAAAGTCCAGTTCCTCCAACCATGATAAAAAGATCAGTAGGAGAGTTTTTAACAAGTTTTGTTGTTAATTTATGAAAATTGCCAACAGACCAATCTTGGTTACCAGTCAGAATACTGGTCCCATGCAGTGAAATTGATAGGGTTGGGTGAGAAAAAAAAGGATATTCCAAATTTTGTGTATTATTGCTGGTTTTATTATTTTTTTCAAAACTTGAATTGTTTTTTTCTTTTTTAGTTTTATTTAAAATAAAACTTTCTGGCACATCTGCCCCAGTAAGAATAGCAAGCTCTTTATAAACTTGTTTTGAGTCTGCAGAGATAACAGTAACTTTGGCTTCAGGGTTTTTTTTACACCACAGTTCTGCAAGTTCAAATGCTTTATCTGTTTTGCCAGTAGCTGTTTGGCCAATAATAGAAATAAATTGATATTTTGAGTTATTCACAACAGGTATTATATCTGATGAATAAAATATTTATTTGGTTGAGTTGTAATCTGACTAACCTACTGTAAAAAGCAATTATGGTAATATGGAACAAGAGTATAAATTTAATGAAAGGCAAATTATGTGTGGAACATGTGATACCCATAACAAAGAAGAAGTTAAAGCTTGTCCATCTTGTAAAGAAGAGGGATGTGATGGTTCTTGCTCTAAATAAGACAAGAATCTTTTAACTAAATTTAGACAACCTTTGGCCTTTGCTGAAGGTTGTTTTTATTTATTAATTTATCTAGTGTTTCCCAGCGTTTTTTTCGTATTTTATAAGGAATTTCTTCTTTATAAATTCTGTAAGCTGATGTTCCTGGTCTTGGTGAGTACATAGCTACAAAACCAACTTTCCAGTTCATTTTTTTGGCAAACTCTAATGTCTCTTGGAATTCTTCATCGGTTTCTCCAGGAAAGCCAACAATAATATCTGTTCCTAAAACAATTTCTGGATCGCCTGCTCTTAGTTTATTAGCTACTTTGGCATAATCTTCTGCAGTGTATCCCCTATTCATTCTTTCCAAAACAGTATTGCTACCAGATTGGATAGGAAGATGAACATAACGATCTATTTTTTTATTTTTAATGATTTCATTTATTAGTTCATCATGGAAATCCCATGGGTTACTACTGAGGAATCTAATCATTTTTATTTCTTTATATTTTGAGATTTCTCTGAGGAGTTTTACAAAAGGTGGAGTGCCTTTTGGGGTGAGATACTGAGATTGGTTGGAAGGAATATTTTCTCTAGTAAAATCATCATCACTCATGAGCATTTTTCGGAGTCCTATTCCCACTTTTTCCAGTCCCCATGAATTGACATTCTGTCCCAGTAAAGTTATTTCTGAGTAACCTTTATCTACAAGATTTTGAATTTCTTTTAATATTTCTTCAAGACTTCTAGATTGTTCTCTACCTCTGGAGTAAGGAACAATACAGTAGGTACAAAAAGAGTTACAGCCAGCAGAGATTGGTACCCAGGCATGTTTTTTATCTCTGCGAATAGCACTTTGGTTAAAACCAACCTCATTTACAGGTAATATTTCATCTAGATTAGGAATCATATCCAGTATCTTATTTTTTCCATGGTGAAGCATACAGCCAGTAAAGATTATCTTTGGCTTTGGAAGATTCTTTTTTTTGTAGTGTTTTACAACTTTGATCACAAAAGCCCTAGCTCTGTCTTCTGCACTTTTTCTGATGGCACAAGTATTGATGACTACTTCATTTGTATCTTCCCAAGATTCTGCCAAGGAATAACCTCTAGCTTCATAGTCACCAGCAATGCGTTCTGAATCGCTTTTGTTTGATTGGCAACCGAAGGTATGAATAAAGTATGTTTTCATGATATTTTTTTATATTTTATAAATAAAGTGAAGTGAGGCACGAGCGGGATTCGAACCCGCGAACAAAGGTTTTGCAAACCTTGCCATTAACCACTCTGGTATCGTGCCATTCTGTTTTTTTAAAGTTTTCTGTACTGAGGAATTATACTGGTAGACTTGATAAATTTCGAGGTGGGGTTTTAATATGTCTTTTGGGGTGTGGTAATATGATAAATAATATGCCTACACATTTTGCCGGTAAAGTTTATTCAGCTCTTAGGAAAGTTCCTAAAGGAAAAGTTACTACATATAAAAAATTAGCAGAGTCTATAAATTCAAAAGCATATAGAGCGGTAGGTCATGCTTTATCACAGAACCCTTATGCTCCAGCTGTACCCTGTCACAGGGTTGTTGCAAGTGATGGAACGATAGGTGGTTTTATGGGACAGAAAACTGGAGAAGCTATTAGAAAAAAAATAAAACTCTTGGAATCAGAAGGAATAGTTGTAGAAAATGGAAAAATTGTAGATTTTGAAAAAAAAGTGGTAGAAATAAAAAATTAATATTTATTCTTTAATATCTTCTGGAAGACTCAATAAAACAGGAATTAAGATTGCTGCAAAAAGATTGAGATCTTCATTACTAGCCAAAGCAGCTTCTTCACTTCCAAACATAGGATCAACTTCTACTGCCTCACGAGCGACAACTATAATAGGAACAGTTGGTAAATTTTCTTTTCTTTCTTCGAAGGCTTTTTTCAAAAGATTTTGGATTGATTCAATAGTAGCTCCAGAGCTATAAACATCATCCACGACAGCTATAGTTTCTTCATTTTTTACAGCCTGGATAATTTGATCTATCATTTTTTCTGTTAAGGCAAAGAATTTGGAAGGTTCTCCTGGAGCCAAAGTAATTGGCCTACACTCCTCTACCCAGATTTTTTTATTCTTAGCACTATCTAATTCTTCAGCTTTTTCTTTTTTAGCACTAGCTAGATCTCTAACTTCATCCTCAGTAAAAAGATATTTTTCTCCATCTTTTTGAGTAGAGCCACCTACAGCAATAATTGGTGGTTTCTCTATACCAGCTTTGAGAGTTGCTTCTTTGATCATTTTTTCTGATTTTGAAGAAGGAGCTGTGATGACTAGACTTACTCCTAATTCTTGTAAGAAGCCAGAGATTACTTCTGCTCCGTGTTCTTGTATTTCCGGAATTCTTGGGTCCAAGATAGCTATATAAGCAGGTTCTGATTCTGATCCAACATTAACTACGGGGAAATCAAATTTATGTGAATTAAGGATAACTTCTAGGACAAGTGAGCCATCTTTATTTTTTCTAAGATTTTCTGCAGTGTGGATTTGTATTTCTTTGGAATGAGTCATTGAAAGTTAATATAGCATAATTTTTTTTACTCTAAAGAGATTGTTTCAGTACACTCTGAGACAATAATTTGATCATCTTTATAATCAAGATAAACAAAGTTGCCTGGACAAGAATTTTTAATATCATTATTTATAGCTTCTAGTCTTTGAGTTGTTTCTAAACTTAGAATAGTCAAAACAGTAGAGTCTGCTGCATAAAGAGGTATCGAAGAAATAGCTGGGATCAGGGCCATGTCATTAATCTTAGAATCAGTGACAACATAGGAGTTACTTTTTTCAAAAGAAATATTTTTAATACTATTAATCATTTTCGGTGAGAAGTTTTGGTATGAATCTGGAGTAAGAAATGACTGGTAAGTGAGATAGATTGTTGGCAGGCTCAAGATGATAAGAATTGTCATGGTAGCAAAAGAAAAATTAAATGATTTTTGTTTTAACCAATACAAGAGAGAGATAATTATTGGAATTCTGGCATAGGCCAAAACTTGAATAGTATTCCAGACAACACCTGACTGAAGGAAGAGCAAAGGGAATAAAATACTAGCAATAATCATTGGTAATAAAAGCAGATTAATTCGTTTCTTATTTTTGAATATAGAAAAAATAAATGGTAATAAGATAAGGCCAAAGTTACCAGCTAGGAAGATAACCAAACCATAGGTCCAATGTTTTATTAGGTGAAGGGTTGCTCCTACTCCACCAGTGGTAATGTAATGAAGTCTTTTTAGTTCCCAGGTATCTTGATTTAGATGATCTGAATTAGTAAACATTTGTTTGATAAACCAGCCAGGACTGAGAAAGAAAGGTAATTGTTTACTATTACTGCCAATGAGTAGAACAGTTCCAAGAATAAAGATAAGAGTTATGACTGGGTAAAGATATCTTTTTAGTGGTTTTTTATTTTGAAATAAATTAATAAAAAATGTAGGTAGAAATGCAATCAGTGCGTAGATTTTGATACCGACCAATGAAGCTAGTAAAAAGATATGTCTGAGAGAATTAGATTTCTTTTTAAGGTAAAAATATAGAAGTAGGTTGAGAATAGAAATAGAAATAACTAATTGAGGATTAATGAGGTATGTAGCTGGTTGATCTAGCCAAAACATACTGGGGTGAATAGTTGCTTTGGGAAATAGTTTATAAAATAAATATGGCTGTGAAGAATAGATGCTTAATAGAATCGTTGCTAGTGATATAGAAATAGGTTTTTTAAATATTGCTTTGGCCAGTAGATAATTTGATAGAACAAAAATCAATCCAATAATAAGAGGTATAAAACGGATGGCTAGATCAATAGTATTTATCTGAGTTATGGTGCTGAACAAGGAAAAATAAATATCAGTGAAGTAGTGATATCCCCTTAGGATTGTTTGAGAAAATACAGGATTTTCTGGTGGGATAGATATCTGAAGGCTATTCTGTAAAGCGGCATGCCAGAGAGAATCATGAGTATTGGGCACAGAGTAAAAGGTCAAGCCATTAGTAGAGTTGTAGCTTTGTTTGTAGGTATAAAAAGTAATTAACATTAAGCTCAGAATAATACTAAGTACTGAAATCCAATTTATTTTTGTAGATGAAATATTTATTTTTATTTTTGTGATATTTTTTTTGAGACTACATAAACTAATAATAACTACGATCCAAAAAATATAAATTGGTTTTAGTGGTAATAAAAAAGATAGTAAAAAAACTATGAAGGATAATGCTGGAATACCGATGATTAGTGAGGCAATAAGGTTATCTGTTTTTAATTGGGAAGGTTTAAGTACAGAGTACCCTACCAAGATAGTCAGAACAAAAAAAATAATTGCTAGAAAAAATTGAAACATGAAAATTAAGTATAGCAATTTTAGGTGAATAACAGAAATGTTTTTCATGAAACTCTTGCTGATCTGGTTTTATTTATAATAAAGTGGTTTTTTTGATATATATTGATATAATAAAATATATATGCCAGAAGAAAAAACAAAATTAGGATATCTTTATCAGCGTAAAGCCAAAAACGAAAAGATGATTGCCGGAGCCTGTGAAGAGGCAAAGGAAGATGTTGAAGTTATCAGGCTTGATGATGTCAGTTTTGATACAAAAAATCTTGATTATTGGCTTCAATTTAGAGCAATTTTATTGAGATGTGTTGGTCATGATAAGGGTCTTAGAGCAGCTAGTTTTTTGAATGGTATTGGTGTCGCAACTGTTAACAGTGCTGAAGTTACTAGAAACTCTGGAGACAAAGTTATTACTACGGCATTATTGGCTCTCAATGATGTTCCCCAACCTAGAACAGTAATCGCTTTTAGTGTTGAAGAAGCTTTGGCTAAGATGAAAGAAATGGGTTTTCCAGTGGTCATGAAGCCAGGGATTGGTTCTTGGGCACGCTTAATTAATAAAATTAATGATTTTGATGCAGCAGAAGCAGTTATGGAACATAAACAAGTTTTGGGTGGTCCTCAGCATCAAACTTTTTTGATGCAGGAATATATTGATAAACCAGGGCGAGATATTAGAACATATGTGATTGATGGCAAGGTTGTCGCAGCTATTTATAGATATTCACCAGGATGGATAACTAATACAGCTCGTGGTGGAAGTGCTGAAAACTGTGAGTTAACTGATGAGCTTGTGAAAATTAGTCAGGATGCAGCTAATGCTGTTGGAGGCGGAGCTGTTGCTGTAGATGTTTTTGAAAATGCTGCAACTGGAGAATTACTAGTTGGTGAAGTTAATCCTACTTTTGAGTTTCACAACTCTGTTCCAACCACTGGGGTCGAGATTCATAAATTATTAGTGAATTACTTTATTTCTGAAGCTAATAAGATATAGAGTTTAGATCTATCAGATTTAATTTCTCCCAGTATAAACTTCTGTATCAGGATTAAAAGCAGCCCAAGCAAACCAAAAACTTCTTAAAGGAATAATTTTTTCATCTTTACTAGTATTTCTAAAACTAATAATTCCTTTATTGTTTTCTATAGTAATTTTATTTTCACCCACCAAATCTTCAATAATAGAAATTTCTTTTAGCTTATCTTCTGGATATGCTTTTTTTACTCCATCTACTTCTATTCCATAAATCCAATCTTTGGGGTGAAGTCTTTCATCATCATTTGGGGCTCCAAAACCAACTTCAGAGTTGGATTCATAACTTCCATAAGGATAAGCATCATAGTTACGAACATGACCGGTTTTTCTAGAAAGAACTTCAGCATTAATAAACTCTTCTTTGGCTTCTTTCCACGGTAGGCTGATTAGGAAAAGTGGCTCCAATTCTTCGTCTCTACGGGCAGCTGGTCCGGTAATAGCTTCACCAGTCACCTGTTGCCAAAGACTACCTTCATAACGGTCATACATGATGAGATCTGAGTTGTGAAGTTTTCCGGATACGCCAAACTCAGTAATCACTCCATCTACTTTTCTTTCAAAGGCAGTTGCTGTTCCACAAAGTGGACAGAAAGTAACTGCGATAGCATCATCACCAAACCAATCATTAACAATCTCATGCCAGTTCATGATTCTCTGAGGAAATATCTTAGTCTGTTCTTTATGAGTGAGAATAAAAACTAAGTCATTATCTTGTAGCCAATCATCGGCTTTATCTAGTGTTTCATATTGAGGATTATCTATAGATTTTATACAGTCTTGAGATGGGCAACCATCTAGAATTTCTGAAAGATTTATCTTAGCACCCTCTGATTCTATTCTTAATTTTACTTTGTTCACTACTTCTTCCCCTTCTTTATTATTTTGTCCAGAATTTAATTCCTTTTCTAGTTGTTCTATCTCGGTTGATTCTGAAAATTTTTCTTCAAAATTTCCAACGGGGTTGGAGATAGATTCTGGTAAATTATCTAACACCCATGATTGGAATTTTCTTTCTAGACCACTACTTATAAGTAATGAAGTGGCGATAATAATAATCCCAAACCATTTTCTAACTTTAGTTTGATTTTTTTTATACCAGCCCATTTTTTGGGAAATATAAGAGCCACCTTGGGCTATAGCAAAGAGCGGTATCGCAATTCCTATAGAATAGGTAAACATAAGAACGAGAAGCTCAATAGAGAATGATTGCAGTGAAGCCAAAGTAGTTACGGTGGCAATAATAGGTCCAACACAAGGAGTCCAAACTAGACCTAGAGTTACTCCAGTTAAAAATCCTCCACCAAAACCAGAATCTTTTTTTACAGAGTTGGTGGGTGCATGAAAAACTGTTTCTAGTTTCCCTTGTATAGTAATCCAGATTTTGGGAATAACTAAACTAAGTCCAAAAAATCCTAGAATAACAGAAGCAATAATTCTTAATGTGTCTGAAGAGATGCCCAGGGCACTTATGAAAGATGATAAAAGTAGAGCAAAAAAAGTAAAGCTAACTACTAGGCCGGTGATGGTTCCATAAATTCGTGATTTTTTACCATCTAATCCACTAGATAATATAATCGGCAAGATCGGTAGAACACATGGAGAAAGAACAGTTAGTATTCCTGATATGAAAACGATGGGAAATAGGTAGAACATAATTATTTTATTCTAGAGATAATAGTGCTTAGATCTCCTCCACTCCATTTAGTTATCATTTCGCCTTCAGAATCAACCTGAACAAAAGTATGTTGTCCAGTTACTCCATATTTTTTTCTTAGGTTTTTTTGAGTATCATAGTCTGTTTTTAGAATAGTGAGATTTTCCGGGATTGATGAAAGATTGTTTTTGATATCTTTATCAGCTGATCTACAAGATGGACACCAACTGGCGTGAAAGAAAATTACATTTTTTCCATCTGCTGGGGTTTGCGCAAGTTTTTCTGCAGAGTATTCGGTGTATAAACCAGCTGGCCCATTCTCTTGTGTATTAGGTTTTGCAATGGTTGTATCCAATGCAGTGCTTGGTTTATTGCTTGTAGATGAATCTTGTTTTCCATAAGATAAAACTACAATAGTTGAGATTCCTACGACGATTATTATTGGAATGAGTAGTTTTTTCATGAGGAATACTTTTCTTTTTATTTATTTTATAAAAAAAGTATAGCATTTAATAAATAATATTTTTGTTATTTGGATAACACTTTTTATTTTGCTGTTCTATTTTTTTTACGAGCAGTTATTAGCGATTAAAGATAGTTTTAAAAGTATCTTGCAAGAAGTTGATAATCTTTTTGAAGAAATTTGGCTTGTCATTATCAATAGAAATATTTTCTGGAGTATTTAGTAGATTAACATCACCCTTCTTTGGATCCTGGTTTTCGCTAGAGACCTCTATGTCTTCTGGTGTGTCTGTAGTATCTACTGTGATTAAAGAATTTTTGACGGTTTTGTTTTTGTAGAAGATAGTATCTTTGATAGATCCTTCAGAATTAGTTTTAACTTTTATGGAATTGCTCCAGTCGCCAGAGCTACAATCATTCATCCCTCTAAGTCTGAAGTAGTAGGTAGTGTTTGGTTGAAGATAGTTAATAGTATAGTTTTGTACTCCACTTCTCCCCAAGGTAGTTCTAACTGCATACTCCTCAATATTTGGATCTCTTGAGTATGAGATGTGAAAAGAGCTAGAATCAGGAAGAGGAGTGAAAAACAATTTGGCTGAGCTATCTGTGATGCTAATCTGAAACAGATCTGGGTGAGATCCTGGGGAAAAGTTGTCACAAGAGCTATTAGAATTTCCAGAACCATCTTCATTACTAGAATCTGCTGATCCATTATCCGAAACCACTGCAGATTCTTCACCAAATAGTACAAAGGTAGAAAAAGCTGTAGTAGTACAGGTAACAGTTTTGAGCGTAGTATCAATGACGCAACTATCCAAAGCATACCAATCACTGCCATTCCAACGATAGATAGATAAGCTAGATTCATCATAACCAGAGATTTGAGTATCTGTGTAGGTCATGGTGATACTAATAGCTTCATCAAAGCTAGTTACTTTTGTGTTCAGATCAGATAAGGCATCTAGTTGATAAACATGATCTCCAATAGCTTGTTTTGCAGTAGTAGGTGTAGAAGTAACTAAGATTACAGAAGTTTTATCTAGTTTTTTAACCTGAAAATCAGCGTCTGCTGTGGAGAAGTTAGCAGGGATAGTTAGCTTGACTACTGAGTCTCCGCTTTCTTGAAGATCTACTTCTCCCCCGCTAGCTTTGGTGATAGTACTATCTATTTCTGTTTGTACAGTGGATGTGCCAACACAGCCTGTTGTGGTAAAGGTTTTGTCAGTTCCAGTTAAAGTATTATCAACTACATCTTTGGAGAGAACTCGATAATGGTAACTAGTACATGACTCAAGTTGACTAATACTATTTGAGTGGCTGGTGACTCTAGGAGAGGTATCGATCTCTGTCGTGGTATGGCCATAGCTAGTAGTCAATCCATATTCTAATTGAGTAGATGAAACCTCGTCTGTAGTCCAGGTAATAGTTGCTCCAGTTAAGTTTGGAGTGCTAGATTCTGCAATAGTAATAACTGGCATTGAAGCATCATAGGTAAAGTTGGTAGTTGCAGAGGTGGTAGTATTGTTAGCTGCATCAGTAGAGCGAGACTGGAGGGTATAGTCTCCATCAGTGGTGGGAGAGAAAAGATACTCCCAAGAGCTAGTTCCGGTTGCTGCTAACCAAACTTGAGAGAGTGAATCAAAAAGGCTTCCAGACCAGTAGTTAACTCCGTTGTAGATAGAGACTGCCACATTACTAACTGAGGAGACTACATCACTAGCTGTACCCTCGATTTTAGCTGGAATATTAGATGCATGATAGGTAGTTAGGGTATGAGTAGTAATATTAATAAGCGGGTTACTGTTGTCCCATTTGTAAGCACCATTCCAGGTAACTACATTACCCGCATTATCACTAGCACATAGATAAAGGATATGACTTCCTTCAGTTAAGGTGCTAGTGAGATTGGCTGTGGCAGTAGTTGTTGTTCCAGCAGAACAATCGATTCCTAAATCATTAGAGTCCCAAACATATCTGATTTCGTTCATACCAGAGAGAGAATCGGCTGGAGTAGAGATAGTAACTGTAGGCTTAGAGTTTGTCCAGCTAGCAGATGATCCTGTAGCTGATAGAGTTGTTGGGGCAGCAGCATCAATAGTGTAGCTGACTGATTGAGATGAACTCATTGGATTACCAGCAGTATCTGTACATCGGATATATATTGTTTTAGTCTCTTCCCCAGCAAGATCA
>JABHWM010000007.1 GCA_018657765.1 Minisyncoccota bacterium
AGAGTGTGAATGGCGGTATAATAGAGATAAGAAAAACTTAGAAAAAAAACTAAAATTGATGCTAAATAAACATATTAAGTTACAAAGTAAACAAAAAAAGAAAGGCTAGCTTAGATTTTTATCTGGGCAAGAGCCTATTTTTTATTCATAATCCCAAATAGCAACTAGACTTCCAGCTTCATGTCTATTTAAAATATCCCAGAAAGGTTTTTTAGGTAAGAAAATATATGGAGAAGAATATATAGATATTATAGGTGAAGCTAGAGAGCGACGCATTACTCTTTGCATTAGCTTGAAATTTTCTGGTTTTTTTAATAGAGTTCCATCTTCTGGATTTATTTTAACATTTGTAATTACGCTAGTTTTAATTTTTTGAATTGGTTCTGTGACAATTATCCAGCCTTTTTCTTTTAAAATATCTAGCTGTCTATAATAATCTTTTTCTCTATTGCGGAACAAATTGAATTCAAGGGGCATTTTTATATTTTATCACTATCCGCCACAAAAAAAGATCCCTTTAGGATCTTTCTTCATGGCGGAGCATGTGGGTCTGGAACCAGTGTGTCCCATATAAAAAAAGATGAAATATTGTCTAATTAATGTCAATTTTACTGCCAATAGAAATACTGTTTTTAATTATAACTCCTTCAGGATTTATTCTGATAGTACTACCAAAACCAGAAAGTTCTAGATCTTTTAGTGATTCTAAAACTTTTACGTTAGGTACTACAACTTTTACACCTTTTGAAATATTATTTCTTTCAAGAAAATCTTGAATTTGATTAGGAGTGGCTCCTGGGCATTCAACTATCGGCTTACTAAATCTACTAAATGTTTCGCTTACATTCATGCATTCATTATACATTAAAATAATTTTTTAATTTGTTATTGCTATAACTTACACACCAGGATGCGGAAGGGGCGGGATTCACGATTGCGCTCGTTTCTCTCGCTCCACATGCACTAGGAGGGTACTCCACTTTGTTTCGTACTCTCCGTCGCGAACCTACCTCATTTTACTCGGTATGTTTTTATCAACGATCACTATCCGCCACAAAAAAAGATCCCTTTAGGATCTTTTTCTATGGCGGAAGGGGCGGGATTTACCCTCGTCATGTTCAAGTTTATTATTTTTTGTTTGTGTTCACTTGATCGGGTACTGGACATCCCTTTTTATCACTATGCACAAAAAAATAGGCATAAAGCCTATTTTTCTGTACATGGCGGAAGGGGCGGGATTCGAACCCGCGATGGCGTGAAGCCGCAGGTTTTCAAGACCTGTGCAATGAACCACTATGCGACCCTTCCTTGTATCAAGGTGTAATTGTACCACTTGGTGTTTAATTTCGTCACACCCTAAGTGAAAAACATACTAATTTATAAGGCAATACTTTCCGTGTGGCAAGCATTTGGTGTATAGTAAATATGATGAATAAATCAAAAAGTACTATTCAAAATTTCTTGCGTGGAAAAGAGAAGTTAGCTCCTCAAAATACTCAAGAAAATAGACAACCAGTTATGCCAGATAATGTAGATAGTTCTTCCTATGAAGCTCAACTAGAAATGTCCAGAGTAGCTCCAGGGATGTATAAACCAGTTCCAGAGACACTTCTTTTGGAATGGATGGCTATTAGTAGGCCTTTTCGTAAAAGAAATAAACAATTTTTTACAACAGTCTTGGTTATCGCTTTACTTCTTTCCCTGATTTTATTTTTCTCTGGTCAATATCTACCTATCGCTATGGTTTTCTCGGTAGTATTTTTGAATTATGTCTTGGCAGTAGTTCCTCCTACTGAGATTAAACACAGCGTTACTACTTTTGGGATGAATGTTGAAGGTAATTTATATTATTGGCAGGAACTTGGTAGATTTTGGTTTGATAAAAAATATGGCTCACTTACACTGCATGTGGAGACAGCTCGTTTTCCTGGAAGATTAACCTTAGTTTTGCCAAAAGAAAAGAAAAAAGAGGTATCTGATATTTTGTCTGAAGTATTATTACAGCAGAAACCTCCCCTTAGCACCTTCGAGAAGATAGCCAAGTGGATGCAAGAAAAATTTCCTTTAGAATAATTTTATATAAACTCTAATGATAGTTATTCAGCTTTTTTGATTAAGTTAAGTTTATTTTTTATTGAGTTACTTATTTTTTGAAAGATATTCTTCTAGAAATTCCAACACTTCATCGGTATGAGTCTTGGTTTTTACTTTTTCCCAGGTTTTGATGATTTTACCCTGTGGATCGATAATAAAAGTAGAACGAACAATGCCCATGTATATTTTGCCAAAGTTTTTCTTTTCTTTCCAAGCACCAAATGCTTCTAGTAAAGCATGATCTGGATCTGACCAAAGAGGGAAGTTGAGACTATGTTTCTGGGTAAATTTATCATGAGAGGCAATAGAGTCTTTGCTGACACCTATGACTTGAACTCCTAGCTCTTGTAGCTGTGTATTGGCATCACGAAAGCTACAGGCTTCTGTAGTACATCCAGGAGTATTGTCTCTGGGGTAAAAGTAAAGAACTATGTATTTTCCTAGCATTTGTTGAAGAGAAGTTTTTTCTCCTTTTTCATTCAAAACATTAATATCTAGGGGGGCTTTTTTATCTATTTTTAGCATGAACTTAGTTTAGCAGAAAGACAATAAAAAACCGTAAGTGTCCTTACGGTTTTCATGTTTTCAAATTTTTGAGAAAATTAGTTTTAAAAAAATCTAATTAGAAACACTAGCTTCGGCATGAGCTTCGGCTTTAACTTCTATAGAATAGCTTCCACCATCTATAGTGTAAGTATTTGTCTCTGAAGTTTCATTACCATTTTCATTAGTAGTAGTTGTAGTAGTAACAGTAGTTTTTTGTACTTCAACTATTTTTACAGGCTTCTTAGTTACTGAGGTTGGTGAAGTTTTTTCTTCTACTTTTGTTTTATTGAGACCACCTTTGGTTGTAGATGTGTTGACAGTTGCACTAGGAGTAGCGGTTTTTGCTTCATCTGTAGCATCTTCTGCATCTAGGTAAAGATCCCAACGAAAAGGAGCTGGAGTAGGTGATGGAGCAATTACTTCATCAATCACAACAGTTTTCTGTTTTGGAAAATAAAAATTATAACCGAAGTATCCAATGATACCGATGATAAGAGCTGAGAAAATCACAGCCCAGATTTTTGAGGAGCTTTCTATATTCATATGTCCTATATTATATCAAACTATGTCACAAATGTCACTAATTAGTTATATTTTTTCCAAAAGCTCATCTCTTTGATCTGTTGTCAAAAGATCTCTTTCAAAGAAAGCATTAATTATTTTTTTATAACTACTTGGATTTTGATAGTTAGTGAATACTTTTGATAAAAAGTGATAAGGATGAAGGTCTTGTTTCTTTAGATCTGCAGTTAACTCTGATAATTGTCTTTTTTCTATGAATTCGTATATATTTGCAAAACATTCTTTTCTGATTCTTTCCAATAACTCTATTAGGTTAATGGCTCTTTGTTCTGTTAATAAATCAAGCTCTAGGCTTAATTCAATCATTCCAGTATAGGTTTTGGGCATGTCATAGGTATTATCAGGAAATAAAACTTCACCTAGATTCTCTTCTGATTCAAGATCTAGATCATCTATAAAGCCAAACCCTTCTCTGGTCATAAGATTTTCTATAAAATTAAATTGTCCTTCTTTTAGAAGTTCCATTAATTCTTCTTTTTCTTCTGGGGATATACTTGGGTTTTCTAATTCCTCAGAAAACATGTTTATCATTTCTATTTTTCTTGAGGTAGAGACACCAGAACTAAGTGCTGTTTGCTCTAGTGAACGAAACAATTTACTTTTTTGAAATTCTGGTGGTATTGGCTGATATATTTTATTTTCCATGTGTCCTATATTATATCAGACTGTATCAGAAAATCATTAATTAGTTATTTTTTAAACAAATTTTTTGTCATAGCTATTAATACTTTCCAGTGTTGTGCAATATGAATTGCCAGGAAAAGCATAAATAGTGGCTGAATCATTTTTAGGCTTGTGAGTCCAAAAATATTTGATAAAAGTAATATTCCAAATATAACAATTAGTATTAAATCAATGATAATGATGTTTTTTTTCATAGAAAACTTTTTTTGCTCTTACTATTATTAGTTAGCTTACTTAGATTTTACTATAATCAAGTTCTATCAGATATATCAAAACTCTTTTTGGTTTTTTAAGGTCAGGTTTAATTTGTAATATATCTCTTATATAGATAATACAGGGAAAGTAAAAAAAGTGAAAATTCATGGCTTGATACTGTACTGAGTTTGGGGTAATGTGTGGGTATAAACAAAAAAGAAAGGGCTATAAATATGGCACGTAAAAAGAAATCAATTGACTCAGAATCTAATGTCTCTTTAGATTCAAAAGATGGCAAACAACAAGCTGTTGGTATTGCAATGAAGCAGATAGAACAACAGTTTGGTAAGGGCTCTATCATGAAGATGGGTGAATCTCTCAAGAATATGCAGAAAATGCCAGTAATTTCTTCTGGTTCATTATCTCTTAATATGGCACTAGGAGTAGGTGGTTTTCCAAAGGGCAGAATCATTGAGATTTATGGTCCAGAAGCTTCTGGAAAAACAACTCTTTGTCTGCATGCAATTGCAGAAACTCAGAAAAAAGGTGGAGTAGCAGCTTTTGTAGATGTAGAACATGCTTTAGATCCTTCTCGTGCAGAGAAAATAGGAATAAATCTAGAGGATCTTCTTATTTCTCAACCAGATTATGGTGAGCAAGCTCTTGAGATTGCAGAGACCTTAGTTAGATCTGGAGGAGTTGATCTTGTTATTGTTGATTCTGTAGCAGCTTTGGTTCCAAAATCTGAAATAGAGGGAGATATGGGTGATCACCAGATGGGTACACAAGCTCGCTTGATGTCTCAGGCAATGAGAAAACTTACTGCTGCCATTAGCAAGACAAACACTGTCATGATTTTTACAAATCAAATTCGTATGAAGATTGGTGTGATGTTTGGAAGTCCAGAGACAACTACTGGTGGTAATGCTTTGAAGTTTTATTCTTCTCAACGTTTGGATATTCGTAGAATAGGTAATATCCAAGAAGGTGAAAATATTGTTGGTAGTAGGCATCGTGTCAAAGTAAAAAAGAACAAAGTAGCTCCTCCTTTCAAAGTAGCAGAGTTTGATATGGATATTAATGGTATTTCCAGAGAAGGAGATGTTGTTGATATGGGTGTTGAAAAAGGTGTAATTGATAAGGCTGGTAGTTTCTTTAAGTACAAGGGAGAAGTTCTAGCACAAGGTAGAGAAGCCGTAAAAAGAAAGTTCAAGGCAGAGCCAGCTTTGAGAAAAGAAATAGAGAAAAAGATTTGGGAAACTATAAAAAATAGTGACTAAATTTATTAAAAAATAGATTTTTAAGCCAAGGGTGAGAGAAAAAGGATTGATAAATAGTTCTTTTTCTCTTATCAGTGCCTTTAATTTTACATTGACTAAAACAATGTTTAGGCATATAATCTTGGCACAGTAACTTGCGATGTGTTTCTTTTAAAGAAATACTTTGGAAAACGCAAAACAGAATAATATCGAATTATAAATAAGACAATATAAATATATATGACAAGTATTTGTGAAACACACAAATTTTTAGACACTCGAGCGCGCTAAGCGTTTTCTGTATAAAGGGTAATTCCTTTTTTTGCTTTCCAAAAATATAGCTTTTTAGCTAATTGTAGTTACTTTCTTCAAGTTAATATCTTGAAGTATTGTATGTAAATAATAAAGAAAGTAATAATATGTCATTTTTCAATAACCTATCCAGGTTGTTTGGTGAGCAACCAGCAGCTGTAGATAAATCAAAAAATAAACCAAGTAAGAGCTCAAGAAGACCTTTTCAAAAGACTCAACAACCTCAGAAGAATCAAGGTTCCAAACAGCCACAAAGAGGTAATAAGTCTGCAAGACCTCAGAGACAGAATCAACCAAGTAGAGGTCAAAAGAATTCTGTTGTAAAAAACAATCAACAGGATTTTGATACTCAGGTAATGGTCCGCGAAGCTCAGGCAAAATCTAGAGAAATCATTGTAGAAGCAAAAGACGAGGCTTTGGCTATTCGTACAGAAGCTGAAAAGAAATCTCGCAAACTAGAAAAAGAACTAGAGAAACAACAGTATTCTTTAGAAGTAAAATCTGATCGTCTTGATGACAAAATGACTGATGTGGAAAGAAAAGAAAAAGATCTCGAAAGAGCAGAGAAAACTTTGGTCAAAGACCGTGAAGAAAACAAGAAAACCAGAGAAAAACTTCTTACAAAACTAGAAAAAATCTCCAAACTTTCCAAAGATGAAGCTGAAAAGCTATTGATGGATGGTCTAAAAAAGAAAATGGTCGATGAAATGGCCAAGTATATTAAAGATCGTGAAGATGTAGCCAAAGCAGAAGCTGATGAAAAAGGTGCTCAGATTCTTATTGATGCTATGAAATATGGAGCTACAGATAATGTTGCAGAATATACTGTTTCTGTTGTAGCTATCCCTTCAGAAGATATCAAAGGAAAGATTATTGGTAAAAATGGAAGAAATATTCATGCTTTTGAGCGTCGTACAGGTGTAGACGTTGATCTTGATGCTTCTCCTACAGAAGTAAAGCTTTCTTGTTTTGATCCAGTTCGCAGAGAAATCGCTAGAATTTCCTTGGAAAGATTAGTGAAAGATGGTCGTATTCAACCTGCTCGTATAGAAGAGGTTGTAAAAAAAGTAGAAAGTGAGATAGAAAAAGTTGTCTTTGAAGCTGGTAAACAACTTTGTCATGCAGTTGGTGTTTATAATATTCCTACAGGCTTAGTAGCTCTTTTGGGAAGATTTAAATATCGTTTCTCTTATGGACAGAGCATGATTACTCATACTATAGAAGAAACCAAAATCGGAACAAAGATTGCTCATGAACTTGGCTTGGATGTAAATATAGTGAAGCTTGGTTGTTTATTGCACGACATTGGAAAAGTCGCTAAAGATCAAGATGATAATCATATTGCTCTTGGTGTTCGTATAGCAAAACAATATAATTTACCTCAGGCAGTTATAGACTGTATTGGTCAACACCATGAAGATGAACCATTTTCTGGTCCAGAACAAATGGCTGTTTATGTAGCTGATGCTATATCAGGTGCTAGACCAGGTGCTCGTTATGAGAATCATGAAGAATACATCAAAAGACTCACAGATCTTGAGGAGATTGCTGTTTCTTATCCAGAAGTTAGACAAGCTTATGCTATTCAAGCTGGAAGAGAACTCAGGGTTTTACTTGAAGCTGAAAAAAGCAAAGATAGTGATGTTGTAGTTTTGGCTACCAAGATCAGAGACGAAGTTCAAGAAAAAGTCATGGTTCCAGGTAGTGTTCGTGTTACAGTGATTAGAGAAAATAGATCTGAAGCAAAAACAAAATAAAGGAGATAAATGCAAAATACATTTCTAGTAGCACAAATTGTGTTGTCAGTAATAATTGTGGCTTTTATCTTGTTACAAGCTCAAGGAAGCGGCTTAGGCTCTACTTGGGGTGGTGGTGGAGAGACTTATCATACCAAACGAGGTGTTGAAAAGGTTATCTTTATCTTGACCATAGTTGCTATTATCTTGTTTGCTGCAGTTTCTATTGCTGCAATTGTTTAATTTTGTTTTATTTAGACTTACTGAGAAATATATTTCTTATTTTTCAGTAAGTCTACTGTAGAAGTCTATTGGTAAAGCAGGCAGTTCTGCCTTAGAATAGGATAAATGAGACGTTTATATTGGTATATAACTGCCTACACTAAGAAGCATGGCTGGGTTTTCCTAGGCTCTTTAGTCGGTGCTATCGTAATTTTTTCTCTTTTTATTCCTTTTCTTGTAGATAAGGTTACTTTAAAACAAAAAGAATACATTGGGATAATAGGTAGTTATTCTTTAGAGAATCTTCCTACAAGTATAAAAAAGCAGCTCAGTGTTGGTCTAACTCAGATTACAGAATCAAAAGAAGTTCAGCCACATCTCTCTCAACGTTGGGTTGTTGAAGATGATGGTAAGCAATATCGTTTTGTGTTGAAGCAGAATGTGAATTGGCAAGATGGTAAAGAGGTTACTCCAGAAGATATTCAATATCAATTTGTTGATGTCGAGACAGTAGCAACACCTAATGATATTGTTTTTAAGTTACCAGATGCTTTCTCTCCATTTCCAAGTGTGCTTTCAGAACCTATTTTCCGTCAAGGAACAGAGAAGTATTTATGGTTTTTCTCTAGACCTACTCTGATAGGTATTGGGTCAAATAGAATTACTGATTATGTAAAAAAAGGTAATAGATTAAAACAAATTACTGTAGAAACACCAGAGAAAAAACTAGTTTATAGATTTTATCTTACAGAGACAGATTTACTTTATGCTTTCAAAAGAGGTGAAATAGATGTTATTCCAGATTTATCTGACGCTGGTGATCTAGAAGACTGGAAGAATGTAGAGATTACCCCAGTATTGCATACAGAAAGATATCTAGCTGTGTTTTTTAATAATGCAGATTCTATGATGACCAAGAATGTCAGACAAGCTTTATCTTATGGCTTGGAAAGTCCCAAAGATGGTACTCAAGCTAGAGGTCCTATAGATCCCACTTCTTGGGCATACCTTGAGGGAGGAAAGACTTATGATAAAGATCTGGATAGAGCTATCGAAAGACTCCTAGATGATATGCCTAGACAGCCTCTAGAGCTGAATCTTACTACTACTCAGACTTTTGGTAAGGAAGCAGAAGATATTATTGCTCAGTGGACGGAACTGGGTGAAAGAGCGGTCGAGAAATGTCAAGACTCTAGTGAAGTTAAAGAAAAAGATCTTTGTAGTTTTCTTCAGATAAAAGTTAATCTCAAGGTGAGTAGTTTTCCAGATACAAATGATTTTCAATTGTTATTAATAGGTCAAGAATCATTGGTAGATCCAGATCAATATTTTTTATGGCATTCAGACCAGCCAACGAATTTTACTAGATATAAGAATACTAGAATAGACAGTTTACTGGAAAAAGCCAGAACTACTATAGATCAAGATGAGCGTAAGGCTTTGTACCAAGAATTTCAACAGTTTTTACTAGAAGATCCACCGGCTATCTTTTTGCGACATTTGTATAGTTATGAGGTGAAGCGGAAGTAAAGTTTTTTTATTTTTTTAAGTCTTTTATAGAACCAGTTACTAATCATAGATCTTCTCAGAAATTTATTTTTTCTGATCTTACAAAACAGAAAATTTCTGAGATGAATAGAAATAAGGAGCTTATTTCTTTTAATAGGAAATTTTATTTAGCAGAAAAAACTAATCAGAAGCTGGTTATTCCCGAATGGAAAGAAGGAGAGAAGGTTACTGTTTTAGGAAAGATTACCCTAAGAAATGGTATTGTTTCTGTGAATTTTGCACCACCTGGTAGATTTACTATTGATGGTGAATCTTTTGTGTTGGCAGGTTTGGGCCAATATGAACTGGAGTATGATCCAGGGAATAATATTGAACAAATGGTGTTTGAGTTTAATGAACAGATGATTGTCATTAACAATGATGAGACTATCGATTTCCCATTTTTTGAAGCAATAGTAGGAGAACCTTTGCAGATAAGCATCAATGAAATTATTAATGGTGATATGGAAAGAGGGTTTTTTCTGAAAAGTAATGGAAATCTAGATCTAGAAATAGATAGTTCTATTTGGGATATTTGGTTGGGAGAACAGGTCTTTGAGGTTTCTCTGGAAGATGGAGATCATGATTTGAATCTAGATATTCCTTATATCTCTTTGAATTTGTTGCCATTCCTGAAAGATGCCCCATTAGTAAATTGTGATGTCTTTGAAAGAGGAGAAGTAGATACAGCTTTACTATCTGGAGTGGAAGGCATTCTCTATCAAGCAAAAGATTCTGGAATAGTTTGTGCCAACTTAGATCTTACTGACATAGATTCAAATAGATCTTATATTTTATCAATAACTGGCAATTCAGTTCAGGGAAGAGCTCCAAAGTTTTTGGTTAATAGCTCTGTTGATAATTTTGTTTATTTACAAAATCTGACTAATAAAGGATCTTTTTCTGAAAACTATGCTTTATTATCACAACCAAATGAGTCAGGAAATTATTTTATTAATCTAGAATTAAAATCATTTGGAGAAGATGTTGCAGAGACTACTATTAATAGTATCGAGTTGTTGAATTTTAGTTTTCCACTGGAGATTTTATCTCAAGTTCATTTGGAACCTGAAGATTATTCCATTACTGTTAATGATGGTGTAAATGTTGAACAGGAAACGGTTCAAAAAATAGGGACAAGTTTTTATAAGGTCAGAGTAAATGTTACTTCTGATGATAGCTTGTTTAGTTTATCTCAAGGTTTTGATGATGGGTGGATAGCTTTTTCACTTGATAAAAAACTACAAGTTTTCTCTCATACTATTTATAATGGCTGGGCAAATGCTTGGATTGTTCCACAAGGTAATCAGATTATTTATATTGTTTACCTGCCTCAGGTAGCAATATTTTTTGGATTGGGTTTATTCATTTTGGTAACTCTTTTATTTTTAATTTCTTCTAAAAAAAAGACTAAGAAACAATTTTTAAAAAATAAGAGATACCCCTCCAAAGAATCCTTCGAAGAGTTTGCAGAGTAGAATTTTCCACTAGTATTTTTTAATTTATTTGTCAGTTATGTCGTGTTTACTATCCATAGTATATGCGCAGGTTTTTCATTTTTATTTTTTTGTCAAATATTTTTCTATCAAAAGCTAATGCTTTTACTAGTGAACAATGGCAAGTTGTTAGCCCCAGTCCCAGTGTTTTCTGGACTGTGAGTGACAATGAAATAATTGGTGTAGCTAGTCAACTCACTCCAGATAGCTTTCTTATTTCTTCTCCAGAGTTTTTTCCTGTTACTGCAGATTTTATTTGGCAGTTTTCTTTTATTCCACAGCAAGGTGTAGGTCACAATATTGTATGGGGTTTTATTGATGAAGATAACTATTATCAACTTCATTTTTATGGTGGAGCTTTATGGGTAAATAGATTTATTAATGGTCAGGAGATGTTAGCAAGAGGAATAAATTTTTCTTGGAATGTTGGTGAAACTTACATGGTAAAGATTATTCGTAAAAATGGCATGCTGAATATTTTTGTAAATGATCAAGAAGTTTTTAGTTTTTATGATTGGACTTATGATGAAATTGATAGCGTTGGCAATTGGGGATTCAAGATGTCTCCAGGAACTATTTTTCCAGTAGAGTCTATTTTTCGTGATATTAGATTTTTTGAAGAAGATTTATTTATTTTGCCGATAGAAAAAATAATGCAGAATGATCCTTTGTGGAGTGATGAGATTTATGATCATGCAGATTTATGGAGTAATAATCCTACTATTGCTAGATGGGGCTGTGCTCTGAGTTCTACAGTGATGATTCTGAAATATCATGGTTTCCATTTTATGCCGGATGGAGAGACTCTTAATCCAGCGACGGTTAATAATTGGCTTCAGCAGCAAGTAGATGGGTATATTGCAGATGGTTTGGTGAATTGGTGGGCTGTTACTAGGTTGGTAAAAACTCTTAGTAATCAATCCAAAGATGTTCTAGATGATCTACCAAGTTCAGAGCAGTTACCGATGTTAGAGTTCTCTGTGGTTAAAGAAAATATTTTACAGACTGCTGAAGTTTTTATTAGAGCTGATAATCCAGTGATTGTTCAGACTCCTGGGCATTTTGTAGTGATGAATGGTTTTTATAAAGATAGTGATGATTTTGTTGTTACAGATCCATTATTTCCTAAAACAAAAGCAAGTGAGTATGAGGAGATTCAGTCTCTACGTGTTTTTCAACCTAGTTTTACTGATCTAAGTGCTTTGGTGGTTGTTCATGATTCTAGTTTTCAGGTAAAGATTTATGATGAGGAAGATAATGAGCAAGAAACTAAGAAATGGAGTGAGTTTTTGGAGGAAGATTTTGAACAGTCAAAAAAAGTTAATTTTACGGTTATAGAAAAACCAACTTCTGGAGAATATATTGTTGAGTTTATTAATCAAGATACTGAAAATATCAATAATATTGATAACCTAGAAATCATAATTCCTGAGATTTACGCTTACTCTGCAGATGCAGAAGTTTCTGTTTTTACTCTGGAAAATAATGATTTAATAAAACAAAAAATTATTATTGATTTTGAAAAAAATGGTCAAAGTTCTTTTAATTATTTTTTTTATTGGGATTATTTTTTGGAAAAACTAAATATTTATTTTATAGAAGGAAAAATATCTGAAAAAGCAAAAAATAAAATGGTTGAAAGAGTGAGTTTTATTAAAAATCTTAGTTTGGAAAAACAGGAGAAAGATATTATAGAAATTATTGAAATCGAAAAACTAGTGAATAGAATTCAACGCCATATTAATAATCTGGAATTACTATTGGAGTTTTATGATTTTTACTCGGACAAGAATGCTATTGTAGATTTACAAGAAATTTTTTTAGGAATTTAATAATTTAAATTTTAAACTTTACTGTGACAGCATCTCTTGTAGGGTAATACTCTCTTTGTCTCTATCAGAAATAATCATTTGTTCTCTTGGGATAGGCCACTGAAGATTTAGTTCTGGATCAAAGACTGATAGAGCTTTGTCACCAGAGACATCTCTTTCATCATAAAATGCATCTACAGCATAGTGATATGAAACAGGACCTTCGATGGCACAGACAGAGTTTGATATTCCCATCGGGATATAGAGACTTGTTCCTAGATCACTATTCTCATCAGTGTCGAACATGAAGTACTCTATTGCCTTAAAAGTAGGTGATTCTGGTCTAATGTCTACTAATGCAGAAAAAGCTTTTCCAGAAAATACTGTCACAAGTTTGTTCCAACCCTCAGAATGTAAACCACGAATAACATTTGTGTGAGATGAAGCAAAGTTAATTTGTTTTATATCCATTCTTTTACCAATTACTTTTTCCAAATTTTTGAATCCGGTAATGTCAGAAAAAAATCCTCTATTGTCTATGAATTTTTTGTATTGAATATATAAAAGGCCTTGAATCTTTGTAGAGTGAATACCTGGGGCTACTTCATTTTCTGCTGATGGGGAAAATATTTCTGGTGTTGTTAGCATTTTATTCCTTTTTATTTTATTTGATTAATCTTTACTTAATAAACATACTCCAATTTTTAGTTAGTTAGAGTACTTTCATTGAGGATGATACATGGTAAAATCCCAGACATAAGTTTAACACAATTTAGAAAGAGAAATATGTTCGAAAAACCACATTTTTTATCTCAAGAGATTCTTGTAAAATATGCTGACGTACTAGTTAATTTTGCTTTGAATGCTGGAGAAGGAGTGAAGACTGGTGAAGTGGTTAGAATTGTTGTTCCAGATGTAGCAAAGTCTTTGGCACTAGAGCTACAAAATGCAGTTTTGAAAGCTGGAGCTCATCCAATTCTTCGGTTCTTACCAACTGGTTTTAATCATGATTACTATACTTTAGCAAATAAAAAACAGCTGAGCTTTTTTCCTAAAAAATTTAGTAAGAGTCAGGTAGATCTTATAGATCATACTATCAATATTATTGCTGATCCTGATCCTTCAGAACTTGCTAATGTTGATCCAAAGAAAATAATTTTTGCTAGAGACTCAAGAAAGTTACTTCGTGAGTGGTTTGATGTCAAAGAACAAAAAGGAAAGTATAGTTGGACTATTGGTATGTGGGGTGTAGAGGCCAAAGCCAAAGAAGTAGGTTTATCACTAGAAGAATATTGGAATCAAATTATTAAAGCTTGTTTTTTGGATAAAAAAGATCCTATCAAGGAATGGAAAAATATTGCCAAGTTTCAGAAGAAAACAATAAAAGCTCTTGATAATATGAAGATAGAGTATGTAACCGTTAAGGGAGATGATGTTGATCTAAGGGTAAGAATTGGTAAGGAACGTACTTGGAAAGGTGGTGGTGGTTGCAATATTCCTAGTTTTGAAATCTTTACTTCTCCAGATTGGAGAGGAACTGAGGGTTGGATAAACTTTAATCAACCTCTTTATCGTTATGGTCAGGTTATTAGTGGTATTTCGATGAAGTTTGAGCGAGGACATGTTGTGGAGGCTAAAGCCAAAAAAGGTAATAAATTCTTACAAGAAATGTTGAAGAGCAATAATGCAGATAAGCTGGGAGAGTTTTCTTTGACAGATAAAAGAACTTCTAGAATTACTCACCCTATGGCCGAGACTTTATTTGATGAGAATATTGGCGGACCATTCGGAAATACTCATGTAGCTATTGGTAATGCTTATAGAGATTGTTACTTAGAAGACTCTAGTAAACTTTCTGATATAGAATGGCAAAAACTTGGTTACAATAAGTCTGCAGAGCATACTGATATTGTTTCCACTACAGATAGAACAGTAACTGCATTTATGGCAGACGGTTCTTCAAAAGTTATTTATAAAGATGGGATGTTTACAGTCTAGAATCGGTATAGAATATAATCATGATTCTCAAATCTTCACATCAACTCCAAAAATACCAAGAAGTAGCTAAGCTATCTACAAGTATTCTTTGGCAGCTTCATCAGAAAGTAGAAGCAGGTGTTACTCCTTTGGAAGTGGATGCCCTGGCAGAAAGTCTGTGTTTACAACATGGAGTTAGGCCCAACTTCAAGGGTGTTGGTAGTCCGGATAATCCATATAAGTACTCAACTTGTATCTCTGTAAATGACACAGTTGTGCATGGAATTCCACAGGATGTTCCTCTCAAAAAAGGAGATCTTGTAAAAGTGGATTTTGGGATAGAAAAAGATGACTACAATACAGATCATTGTTTTACTGTTGTTGTTGGCGATTTTATTTCAAAACAAGATGAAAATTTGTTGAAAACTGGTAAAGAAGCTGTTCTTAAGGCTGCTCATATGGCCAAGGTTGGAAAGACAACTGGAGATTTGGGTTATGCTATGGAAAGTACTGTAGAAGCACAAGGATTTACGGTGGCCAAAGAGTATGTTGGTCATGGTATAGGTAGAACCTTGCATGATGAGCCACATATTCCAGCATGGGGAATCCCTGGTAGAGGTCAGAAATTGAAGGAAGGTATGGTAATTTGTGTAGAAGCACAAGTTATAGCTGGAGATAATAACTTATACACTGATAAAGATGGTTGGTCAGTAAAAACCAAAGATGGTTCTAGAGTTGTGATGTTCGAGTATATGGTGGTTGTAGGAAAGAAGTCTGCCAATATTCTTACACCAACAATGGATTGGCCTTTGGTTCGTTAAACTTCACCAAACATTTTCACTATTATTTTTATCTATTAGCCTAATGATCGAGAGTAACAATAAATACTGTGTTGGCCAAAGTAGGTAAGCGACAACAGGAATTTTGAATAGACTAATCTCTTGGAATGGCCAGTTAGTGAATATCCAGATCTGAAAAGGAGCATTCGCAAATTCCACAAGAATAATACAGACAATACTAGAGACAATAATAGAGATTAAAGGAATGAAATTTCCACGAATCAGATCTCTAGTTAAAGTTTCTTTTTTCAAAAGAAAAGATAAATACTCAAAGATCCAGAAAAGACTGAGCCACAACAAGATAAAGAACTCTATTCTTACAGTGGCAGTTATGTTTTGATCAAAGGCATACCAAATAATATTGTTTGTTGAAATGAAACTTAGATAGTATCTAACACTATGAAATATTCCGAAAATTCCTGCCACTAACTGTAAATGAATCAGGAAATGAAAGATTTTTTTATGTTTCTTTTTCATCCGGCCTTTTTTGACTTTATAGTCCCAGTGATGTTTGAAAAGTCTATAAAAAACATAAAGAATAAAGCCAAATAAAATGTAGCCCATTGGGGCAATGATCATAAGATAAATTAATGGATTTTGAAAAAGTGGAAAATACCAAAGCTTGAGTAACCAGGAACCAGTTGAGTCTGAAATAAAATTCATAATAAGGCTGGCAATGACTAACTCTCTAAAGTTCACTAATTGAGTTTTTTTTCTGGGAAGGATAGATCCTTCTTGTAGTTTTCTACTTACCCAATCTCCCATGAGAAAAATACAGAACCAGTTAATAAATCCAGGGATGGCTGAGAGTAAAGATATTGGCCCAGTAAATATCTTATAAAAAAGAAGAGTTAGAAAAAAGCCGATAAAGCCGAAAATAAATTCATATTTGTAAATAAAATTAAGTATTTTTTTGAACACCTCTTCATTAAACATTAAAAGATATCCCTGAGACAAGTACCGCATTTTTTACTCTAGATCAATTGACTTTAGAGTGTATAATTATATATCTTATGACCGCTAAAACATCAAAAAAAACTGCTAAGAAAACTTCAAAAACTACAGCCAAGAAGACTGCAAAAAAATCTTCTGTAAAAGATACTGTAAAGAAAACAAAGATCAGCAAAAAGCTTGTCAAAGAAGCAAAGAAAAATGCTGCAGCTATAGAAGAAAGTATTAAAGAAGAAGCAGCTGATGTAGCTAGTGTTCCTTTTGTGATTCGTACCCAACAAGAAGAAAAATCTTTACCCGCAAAAACTCAAGAACAAGTAGATGCTCTTTTCAAAAAAGCAAAAAAACAAGGTTTTGTTACCCAAGAGGAAATTCTAGATGTTTTCGTTGAGCCAGAACTTTATTTGGAACAGATTGATGATTTTTATGACAGAATTGTTGTAGCTGACATTGATGTTTTTGAAGCAGTTTCAGATTCAAAAGAGGCTGAAAGTGAAGATGAGCTTCAACAAGAAATTGATCTTCTTAGTAACTTCAAGAATACAGGTGTTGCAGATCCAGTGAGAATGTATCTCAAAGAGATCGGCAGAATTCCTCTTCTAACTCGTGAGCAAGAAATTCGTCTAGCTCAAAAAGTAGAAGCTGGTAGCCCAGAAGCAAAGCAGAAATTAATAGATGCTAATTTGAGGTTAGTGGTTTCCATTGCCAAGAAATATATTGGCCGTGGTATGACTTTCCTGGATCTTATCCAAGAAGGAAATAAAGGTCTTATTCGTGCTGTAGAAAAATTTGACTGGACTAAAGGTTTCAAGTTTTCTACTTATGCTACCTGGTGGATTCGTCAGGCTATTACTCGTTCTATTGCTGATCAAGCTAGAACAATTCGTATTCCTGTTCACATGGTCGAGACTATCAATAAGTTGATGAGAACATCTCGACGCTTGATGCAAGATCTTGGAAGAGAACCAACCCCAGAAGAAATCGGTGAAAAAATGGATAACATGGATCCTGAAAAGGTCCGTGAGATTCTAAAGATTTCTCAAAATACTACTTCTTTGGAAACTCCTGTCGGAGATGGTGAAGATGATAGTATCTTGGGTGATTTCATTGCTGATGATAAGCAAATTTCTCCTTATGAATCTACTAGTAAACAGATGCTTCGTGAGAATATCGAAGAAGTACTCAGTGCTTTATCTGATCGTGAGGCAAAAGTTCTTAAGATGCGTTTTGGTCTAAAAGGTAATAAGACCATGACCTTAGAAGAGGTTGGTAAGAAATTTGGTGTGACTCGTGAACGTATTCGTCAGATCGAGGCCAAAGCTCTTCGTAAGCTAAAACATCCAAGTCGTAGAAAGAAGTTGCAAGACTTCTTAGAATAATTTTTTCTTTGCTTTTAGTTCCTTTGTTCGCTATTATTAAGTAATGGGTTACTTTGGCAAGTTAGTTGAAAAAGATAAAGCAATTGCTTTAAGAAAACTTGGTTATTCATATTCTAAAATCCTGAAGGAAGTTAAAGTTTCAAAGAGTACTCTTAGTGT
Organism: Minisyncoccota bacterium; assembly: GCA_018657765.1. GTDB lineage: Bacteria > Patescibacteriota > Microgenomatia > UBA1400 > PJMF01 > CG2-30-36-39. The sequence goes on from JABHWM010000007.1 coordinate 17,791, forward strand.
ATGGTGTAGAGATATTAAGCTAACCGAAGCTCAGAATAAGAAATTGATTGATTTTAGAAATAAGTCAGCCCAAAAAGGATCCTTAATAGCTGCAAAAAAGAAACGTGAAGAAAAAATTGCTAGAGATAAAAAAACTCATGAGTTAGCTTTCAAAAGAATTGGTAAGTTAAATAAGAAGAATAGGTTTATTGCTGGTATAGCTCTATATCTAGGTGATGGCTATAAAACAGAGTATAGATTTGGTTTTTCTAATGCAGATCCCAAGATTATTAAATTTATGTTTCATTGGTTGATTGAGTTTGGAGAAATTGATAGAGAAAAAATTAATGGTAGGATTTGGTTGCATGATGATCTGGATGAGAATTTAGCTAAAGATTACTGGAGTAGATATTTAGGAATCAGTAAAGATAATTTTATTAAAAGTTATTTAGTTAAAAATAAAAAAAATTCTAAAAAGAAAAGAAAAAATATTCACCAATATGGTGTTTTTTCTTTGATTGTGAATAGTAGGGAATTACAATCAAAAATGTTGGGATTTATGTCTGGTGTTTTATCTGTTTAGTTGATAGAATTAGCTTCTTAACAATTCAATATTCCCCTGTAGCTCAATGGCGGAGCAGGAAGCTGTAAAAATGATGCAGCTCTTAGTGGAAACACTAAGATGTAAAGTGGGTGAACTGTCGGGAAGCCTAAATTTTGTTTTTGACAGAATAAGGTAATCCGCAGCCAAGCCTTTTATTTTTTATAAAAGGAAGGTTCAGAGACTAGGTGATTACACCCTAGAGCGCCCACCACCTAATAGCTTATTGCTTATGGTGATGAGATAGTCCATGCCTTATGGAAACATAGGGATTTCATGTAACTTCAAGGTTGTAGGTTCGAGTCCTACCGGGGGAGCCATATCCAAATTAGAGCTATATATCAAGCTAATTTACATATCAAACACAAGACAACTCAAAAATAAGAGAGTTAAAAATAACTAGTAGACTTACTTGATACTAAGGTGTGGCAAGGTAATTAAGCAATAGTTTATTTTCCGAAATGTATGCGACCTTTCTAGAAATACACAACAACCTTGATTTATACCCGTTCCATAACGAGTCCGATAGGGGGAGCTTTTACATTTTTAACGTATATATCAGTCTTTTTTACAACACAACTTATTTTTAAATAGATTCTTAATTTGAATTATATGTTATTATTTGATAAGTTTAAATAAAGTAAGGAAATAATATTTATGGATAATCCACTAAGAAGAAAACAAATAGAGAATGAAGTTATTAAAGATAACTCAGGCAAAGGTCTTGAAGTTGATGGTAATGTTACTGGCTCTACTATTGATTTAGGTACAAATAATACTATTACTCATTCCAGTGAAGGTGGACATACAGCTGCTTCTGCTATTGAAGAAGCAATGGCTAGGGTGAGAGCTACTCTTGATAGTGCCCCAGTAGTGAAGAGTAGCCCTGAAAAAGCTCAATCTGATGAGCCAGAGATACCAGCAGAAATACAAAGTGAATTATCTCAATACAGTGATTTCAAGCAGATAAAAGCAAGAGGTGCCAGCGCAATTCAGATGTATGGAAAAAGAATGAGCAATAGTAATATTAATGGAATTCAGTTTAACGGGACTTGGGCTTTCTTCAAACAAAATACAGGCACTGAGTATGATATTTGGGTCAAAGAGAATTATTAATTACTTGAGATGATAATAAATAGTTTTCCACCCACCTCCTGGTTCGAGTAACGACCTGTCGGGGGAGCATTACTCTTTTAACTTTAAGGTATGAATCATCTCATTTGGTGAGTATTTTATTTTTAACCTATACATTAGCTTTTTTTTATTCCAGTTCTCTTTTCAAAGAGAGTTTTATTTTATGACTTACTTTAAGTAGTTAATTATCATGTTATGATTTAATTAGTTTAAAGTAAGTCATTAAGTAATAATTATGGATAATTTACAAAAAAGAAAACAAAACTCTGTTGTAGAGGAGAGAGCTTTAGAGAATGAACCTCTTATTACTCCTGAATTTATAGAAGTTACAGAGCGGAGAACCGATAGAGAAGAAGGATTTAAGCTTGGAAATTTATTGAGAGAGAAAGGTTTGTCATCGTTTGAAGCTGCAAGAGTAGCTAGTTATATTTACAACTTAGGATTGTCGATGGATGATCTTTTGGGTGAGTCAATGATATTAGAGGCAGGGGCAAATGATGGACATTTTAAAAATGGTTTGAAGAAATTGGGTTCTGAAGCAACTGTAGTTACTTTAGATATGAATCCAGGAGAAGGAATAGATCATGTAGCTAGAATTGAGTCTATGCCCTTCTTGGAAGATGGAAAATTTGATTTGGTAATTGCTAGTTGGGCAATACCTAATGATATTACTCCAGATTTACCACTAGACTTTATGGCGCAGGAGATTGAAGAGTTATATCGAGTGACAAAAAAAGGTGGGAGAATGCTATTTGTACCGATTTATATTTTTAATTATATAAAAGAGGGTAAAGATAAAGCTGAGAAGGTTTCTAAGGGAAATCGTAATAATGTTATGGATTTATTGAGTATGTTCCGTGATAAAAATATAGACTTACGTGTCGAGATATTTCGTCAATTCGAAAATCTTTATAGCGAATATAGCCTTAATCACAAGGACTATGATGCTAATTATAGTGAATTACTTATTGTTCATAAGTAAATTTTTACAATAGTGATTTTTATATCCCAAATAGGATATTAGAACTTCTGATATACTTTCAATATGAAATCACATATCTCAGTTATAACTTTAGGAGTAGCAGATTTAAAAAAATCTACTGATTTTTACGAAAACTTAGGTTTTCCAGTTGAAAGAAGTCAAGATATTACTTTTATTAAAGTATCAAAAAATATGAGAATGGCCTTGTATGGTTTAGATGATATGGTAAAAGAATCTGGAGTCTCAACAAATACAGGAGATTTTTCTGGGATCACTTTGGCACATAATGTAATTTCAAAAGAGCAAGTTGATAGTGTGATTGAAGAAGCACGATTGAAGGATGTTGAAATTATTGATGAACCACAGGAAAGACATTGGGGAGGATACTCTGGCTATTTTAAAGATATAGATGGTTATCTTTGGGAAGTAGCATACAATCCTTTTTCACCAGAAATTGCTGTTGATGAAGATGAACTTTAAGTTAGTAAAATCAGGAAAAAATTAAATGAATAATAAAACTAAACAAATAACATGTGAAGATATCGAAGGAAAAAAATATGAAGTTTCTACAGATCAGCTAACCTTTAGACCAGCTGTCTATGGAGTTATTATTAAAGATAATAAAATCTTACTTTCTAAGCAATGGGATGGTTATGACTTTCCTGGTGGAGGTATAGATTTGGGTGAAGGAACAGAAGTTGCTCTAATAAGAGAGGTCAAAGAAGAAACAGGCTTAGATGTAAAGATTGGCCAAGTTTTACATTGTAATAATTCTTTTTTCAAATTGCCTTTCAAAGGTGATTTTGTGCATTCTATTCATATGTATTATGAATGTCATATTATTGGGGGTAAAATTTCTACAGAATTTTTTGATGAACATGAAAAAAAATACGCCAGTGAAGCAGAATGGGTTGATTTGAATAAAGTTACTGAAATAAAAATATATAGTTCTTTAGATGCTAAAAAAGTATTAGAAAAGTTTCTATGAAAAATGTAATCATAACAGGAGCCAGTACAGGTATTGGTAAAGTAACTGCAATTACTTTTGCTAACAATGGATATAAAGTTTTTTTGGTAGCTCGCTCCAAAGATAAGCTCCAAGCTGTAGCTGATCAAATTATTTTAGAAGGTGGTGTGGCAGAGGTAATTGTTACTGACTTAAGTGATATGAACTCAATTAACAGTCTTATTAAAAATGTGACTGATAAAGTAGATAGTATCAATGCAATTATCAATATCGCAGGTATTTGGCACAGTAAAGATAATGTTTATGCAGATTTAGATTTTAGTGATTTCAGTCAAAAAGTTATTTTGGATACATACACTGTAGGATTTACAGCTCCGACATTGATTGTTCATGGATTGTTACCATTGATGCAACGTAATTCTAAAATTATTAATCTTTCAGGTACTTTTAAAGGTGGAGCTAAAGGTTGGTTACCTTACTATGCTTCTAAGCGTGCTATCGAGGACTTAACCATTGGCTTATCTCAGGAACTTAGCGGAAGAGGTATTCAAGTTAATTGTGTATCTCCTTCTGATACAGCAACAGAAAGTTATGCTAAGCATTTTCCACAGTATGTGGATGAAGCAATTGAACCGGAAAAAATTGCAGAGAAGATATTTGAGTTATGTGCTGAAAATAATCAAACAACTGGAAAAGTAATTGTTATGAAAAAAGGTGAAGAGCCATTTGAAGGTTTTCATAGTTAGAAAGATCTTATGAATAGTAAAAAAGGAATTTCTCTAATTCTTCTCTCAGCACTAATGTTTGGTAGTTATGGAATTTGGTCACGTCTTATGGGTGGCTACTTTGATGTTTTTTATCAAGGTTGGACTAGAGCTCTTATTATTACCGTTTTATTATTTCCTTTTTTATATTTGAAGAAGCAATTAGTTTTAATAAAGAAAAATGATATGCGTTGGTTTATAACTTACCTTTGTTTTACGTCATTTACACAAGCTCCTTTATATTATGCATATAACCACATGGATATTGGGACTGCAACAGTCCTTTTTTTCGCAACGATGCTTCTTACAATGTATAGTTTTGGTTTTATCTTTTTAGGTGAAAAATTATCAAAAGTAAAAATCATGGCATTTATTATTGCCTGTGCTGGTTTGTTTGTTAGTTTTTCTTTTTCACTTACAGCTTTTTCTTTGCTAGCAGCGTTTATGGCAATTCTTAATGGTGTAGCTAGTGGAGGAGAAGTCTCTTCCTCAAAAAAACTTTCAGGCACTTATTCAGCTCTTTATATTACTTGGTTAAGTTGGGTTATTATTTTGATTACTAATTTACCAGTATCATTACTATTGGGTGAAGTTCAGCACTTACCGTCATTTTCAATAGTTTGGTTGTATCAATTGGGATATGTTATTGCTGGAATTGTTGGATTCTGGTCTATTATTGAAGGATTAAAATATGTAGAGGCAAGTATTGGAGGGTTGATCGGTTTATTAGAAGTAGTTTTTAGTATCGTTTTTGGAATTATTATTTTCTCTGAAGGGTTAAATATGCGTAGTGGACTGGGTGCTTTGTTAGTACTCTCTGCAGCATCATTGCCTCATATTGCAGAAATTTATAGGAATAAATTTAGCTTAAAAAGCAGTTCCTAACATCCTCAATTACAGGTAGTTTTTCATTTTTAACCCATACATAAATTTATATTCAACTAAATATATGTTTTTTACCTTTAGAGTATGGAAAATCATAAAAAGGCGTTACAATGAATGCATATAATAATTAAGGGAAGGTAGCCATGGTTACAGGATACTGCGTGAAATGTAAGAAAAAAGGCGTTGAATTGTCAGCACCAGGGATTCACAAAACTAAAAAAGGTGGCTTTATGGCCAAAGGGAAGCACGAGGAGTGTGGAACAACTGTTTGTGCAATGATGTCTAAAGGCAATGCACTAAAGGCAATAGAAAACGGCGCAACAAAAGAGTACTAAACTTCTAACTGACTTACAAAAAAAACTAGGACTCTATTCCGCAAGGATAGAGTCCTTTTTCATTTAAGGTATTTTGATACTCTTGTTGAACCACAGAACTTATTTTAAAAAAATTTCTAGTTATCAGGGTTGCAAGTTGACAATATTTTTATATTCAGTTATAGTTCGATAATTATCAAACTGTTTTTTTATGAAAAATAATAAAAATAAAATTACCAAAGTGTTCAAAGCGTTATCTGATGCCAATCGTTTGAGTATTCTAGAAGAAACATGCGCCATTGGAAATAAATGTAGTGCTGGAGAAGAATCATGTGTTCCAGGATCATGTGTTAAGAATATCACTGAGGATTCTGGTCTTTCAAAATCTACAATCTCTCATCACCTAAAAACTCTAATTGATGCTGATTTAATTTCTACTAAGAAAGAAGGTAAATATGTTTTATGTGAAGTCAATGAAGATATGCTAGATGAATTAATTAAATATATTAATAGTATAAAAAAAAGGACTAACTTATGAAGAACATTAATATTAAGAAAGCTGTAAGAGATAGCTATGCTAAGGTAGCTACTCAAAGTAATTCTAGTTGTTGTGGGGGAAGTTCTTGCTGTGGTAGTAAAAATAACCAGTCAAGAGCAGGCGAAGTGGGAAAGATGTTGGGCTATAGTGAAGATCAGTTGGGATCAGTTCCTAGTGGTTCAAACCTTGGCTTGGGATGTGGAAATCCAGTTGCATTAGGAGAAATTAAAAAGGGTGATGTAGTTTTGGATCTTGGTTCTGGGGCAGGATTTGATGCCTTTTTAGCAGCGAGAAAAACTGGAGATTCTGGAAAAGTGATTGGAGTAGATTTTACTCACGAGATGATTGAGAAGGCAAAGCAAAATGCCAAAAAAGGTGGTTATAAAAATGTAGAGTTTTTGTTTGGAGATATTGAGAGTTTGCCAGAAGAGATTAGTCCAGATTCAGTTGATATAATTATTAGTAATTGTGTAATTAATTTAGCTCCTAATAAAGAAAAAGTTTTTAAAGAAGCTTTTAGAGTATTGAAGACTGGTGGAAAAATGTATGCATCAGATATTGTTTTATTAGAAGAACTTTCAAAGGAACAGAGGGAAGATAAAAATTTAATTTCCGACTGTATTGGAGGAGCAATTTTAAGAGATGATTATATTTTAGAAATGGAAAAGGTTGGATTTAAAGTGAAAGTGATTGATGAAGATAAAGATATCTCCAAGAAACAATATGATGGTATGCCATTGGAGAGTTTAAAATTTGTGGCAATAAAATAAGTTAACTTAATAAATTATAGTACGTTAGAGTTTTTTTTATTTAGGATAGCTCAATAGTATCTCCACCCATTCTCTTAATGAAATAGGTATCGTGGGAGATATATAAAATACCACCTGAAAACTTTGTTAAAGAATTTTCTAGTTCTTCGATAGATGGTAGATCTAAATGGTTTGTAGGTTCATCCAAAATCAATAAGTTAGGATTTCCAACAAACATTTTTATTAGTTGAAAACGAGCTTTTTGTCCTCCAGAGAGTTCTCTTATTTTTTGTTTCCCTTCCAGTCTGGGATTAAATAGATATTGAGCCAAAAGTTTATATATTTCTTGATCAGTAATCGGTGCATTTTTATCTTCATAACTTTTTCTAATGGCATTTTCTAACGTCATATCTAAGTATTTATGATCGATTTCTTGTTCATATTCACCAATACGAAGATCTTGATTTAATTTAATATTTCCGTCTAGTATAGTTGCCTGGGGTTGCTTATTTTTAGAGAGAGAAAGAATTGTTTTCACTAAAGTACTTTTTCCTGCTCCATTCTTACCTTTAATGAAAAGACGTTGACCTTCTTTGATTGAAAAGTTGAGGTTTTCAAAAACAGGTTCTTTATATCCAAGTGTTAATTTCTTTACAGACATTAATACCATACCAAAGCTTTTTTTTGTTGTAACTTTAATGTTAATGTTTTTCTCTTTAAATTTTTGGTATGAGTCAACAACTTTTTTATCAAGATCTCCAACAGCATTTTGATCTATCCAAAATGATGGTTTTACAGCTGCAGCTTTTATTTTTTCGTAGTCTTTGAGCCAATGGTCATATCGTGTTTTCCATTGTTTGCTTTTGGCTCTCATTTGTCGGCCCCATTCCATTCTTTTTTTGGCTTCTTTAAGCTGATTTAATTGATCTGAATAAAGTTTTACTGAACTGAGTGTTTGTATTGTATTTTGGGAAGTATAGTTTTTAAAATTTCCTTTAAAAGTATTGATTTTTTTATCTTTAAGCTCAATTATTTTTGTAACATGATGAAGAACATCACGATCATGGGTAATTACGAACACTGTTTGTTTAAGACTTCTGAGCCATGAAATAAATCGTTCTTTTCCTTGGAAATCCATGTGGTTAGTTGGTTCATCAACCAGTAGTAAATCAGATTTTGAAAACATTAGTTTGGTCATTTCAATGTATCTTTTTTCTCCACCTGATAAATTAGCTAGTGGCTCTTGTGCTGATTTATCAGAAATATTAAAAGCAGCGAAGGTACTTAATATTGAACTCTCCAGGTTGAAGTAATTCAAATCAGTAAATTTTTCTAAGACTTTTAAATAACGATTCAGATTGGTACTAGTTCCAGCTTCATATTCATCGAGTACTTTTTTGTATTCAAAGTAGTTGGGTGCATTTTCCAGTACATACTGAAGTGGTGTTAGTTCACCTGTGTCGTGATGCTCTTGTTTGGTTAAGATAATCCTGGCATTTTTTCTGGTAGATATTTCACCACTGAAATTTTGGTCTTCACCACTCAGCATTTTCAGAAGAGTTGTTTTTCCATGACCATTTCTACCAATTAAGGCGATTTTTTCACCAGGCATGATTGTGAACTTCAAATCCTGAAAAAGAATTTTTGCTCCAATTGATTTAGTAAGGTTTACAGCATTAAGTAACATGAAGAAGCTATTATAGCTTCCTTTCGAGTAATTTACTCATTAAATTATCTTTCTGCTATACTTTTATTTATGACTAGAATAATTCTATACATTGCTCAAAGTATTGATGGTTATATAGCTGGACCAGATGGTGGTGTTGGATGGCTGGATGAGTTCAATAATGGGCAAGAAGATTATGGATATAAAGAGAATTAATTTTAATATTCAAGGATCAAATACTTATAAACAAGTTCTAGATTTTGATATTCCATGGCCTTATAAATCAAAATCTCATATTATTACAAATCAAAAATTAAAAAAACCCAAGAACTCAGACATTGAGTTCCATAGTGGTGATATAAAAAATATTGTTGAAAAAATAAAAAAAACCACAAAAAAAGATATTTGGCTTATTGGTGGTGCTAGTTTGACTCAAAGTTTTTTAAAAGAATCTTTAATAGATGAAATGATAATTTTTACAATGCCAATTCTTTTGGGGTCAGGGATATCTTTGTTTGGAACAAGTGGCAGCCCAATAAAAGCAACATTAAAAAGCTCAGAAAAATATAAATCTGGAGTAGTTCAAAATCACTATTTTATAAAAAAATAGTATTTTTAATTAATTAACATATTTTTAGATTAAATACACGAAAGAATAAAATCATGATGAAAAAGACAGCTTTAATAACAGGTGCCAGTAGTGGAATAGGAAAAGAGCTATCTAGGATACATGCCTCAAAAGGAGGTGACTTGGTTATTGTTGCTAGAAGAAAAGATAAGTTGGATAAATTAAAATCAGAGTTAGAAAGAAAATATAAAATTAATGTAACTGTTATTTCCAAGGATCTTAGTGATATTAATTCTGCTAAAGAAATTTATGACCAGGTCAAATCAGATAATATTAAAGTAGATTATCTTATGAATAATGCAGGATTTGGAGGACAAGGTAACTTTCATGAAAGAGACTGGGAAAATGATTTGGACATGATGAATGTTAATATGGTTACATTAACAGCTCTTACTAGATTTTTTCTAGAAGACTTTGTTAAAAGAAATGAAGGTAAAATCATGAATACTTCATCAGTGGCGGCTTTTATGCCAGGGCCACTGCAAGCTGTTTATTTTGCTTCCAAAGCTTATGTTTTATCATTGAGCAATGCAATCGCACAGGAGCTGAGTGATACTAATATTACTGTGACAGCATTAATACCTGGTGCTACCAAAACAGAGTTTTCAAAAGTATCAGGAATGGATAAAACTTCATTGTTTAGAGACTCAGTAAGTGCCCAAAGTGTGGCTAGAGAAGGCTATAGTGGTATGATTAATGGTGATTTGGACGTTATAGCAGGAGTTACAGGGATTAGAAAATTACAGATGAAAATCATTTCTTTAATTCCCAAAAAATTTATATTGAAAAATATTCACAAATTACAGAAAGTTAATGAACATGAAAAATAAAAATAATTTTTGGTTCAAAAGAAAAAGATATGGTTTGGGCTGGGTACCTGTGACATGGCAAGGATGGTTGCTTATTGTTATTGAAGTATTATTTTTGCTTTTATTATCAAAAGTTTTATTAAAAGATGTTCCAGAAAATACATATCAAAATGAAGTTGGTGTTTTTCTAGCCATAGTTTTTTTATCTATATTAGTCCTAGTTTTTATTTCTCATAAAAAAGGTCCATCTCTCAAATGGCGTTGGGGTAAAAAGAAAACTGATAATTCAAAACTAGATTTTTAAAAATTAAGTATTCTATTTTTATGTTGTATACTCATATTTATGAGTAAAGAACGAATCTCTGAAGCAAAAGAATTTGCCCAAGATAACTTACCAGCAATTATTGCGATTGCAGCAACTACAGCTGGTGCATCAATCATGTTACTTATTAGATATTATCGAAATAAAAGGAAGAAAGATCTTTTATCTGAGAATGATTCTGATTTAGATACCTTAGACAAGATAGCTCAGACAGGTAGTGTTATACCAGCATTATTACTCGATACTGGTGAAGCAGTAATGGGTGCTATTCCAGAATCAGTTGAATTAGCAAATGAACTAGCAGAAGTTATACCTGATCCTGAAATGAAAAAAAATATGAAAACATTATCACAACAAGGTTAGAAAAAAATATAGATTTTTAAAAATGATATAATACTTTTTATGATAAAAAAGAAATTAAGAAGAAATATTGAAGATAGAAAAATAGCCGGTGTTGCTGCAGGTCTTGCTGATTTTTTTGATGTTGATGTTATTTTATTTAGGTTAATATTTGTTCTAATGTTGTTACCAGGAGGTATCCCTGGTTTAGCTACTTACTTTGTTTGTTGGCTGGTAATTCCAGAAGATAAATAATTAATTCTGTTAGCTATTATTTTTAATTGAAATGAAAAAAGAATACAAATTAAAAGAAAAAGTTTGGTTATATCCAGGAAGAGCTAGCTGGTATTTTGTAACAGTTCCGACTTCTATCGCCAAAGATATTGATTTCTTTTTTAGTATGTATAAGAGAGGCTGGGGTTCTTTACCTGTTAAAGTAACCGTTGGTGAGACACACTGGAGAACATCTATTTTTCCTGATAAAAAAACAGAGTCTTATCTTCTTCCATTAAAAGCTGAAATTCGCAAAAAAGAACAAATAAATAAAAATGATTTAATTTCTTTTGTTATGGAAATATCTTCCTAATAGGATTTAATTATCGTTTTTGTAAGTATATAAGTTAATTTTTTTTGATTATTTGTATAAGTATCTTATTAAATGCTAAGATACTTTTATATGAAAAAACAATCTCAAGCTGGCAAAGTTTTGCCTATCTTAATAATTTTGGTAGTTATAGTTTTTATTGGTGGATTTTTAATTTATTCTGATAAACAGAAAAATGAAAATAATCTTTCAATGTTACCTACAAAAATGGATGATAAAGAATCAGATGAAACTGCAATCGAAAAAGGGCCTGAGCAAGAAGCAGCTTCAGCAATGAAAAAAGAATCAGAAGTAATGGAGTATCAATTCAGTGGACAACTAAGTGATGTTACTGATGGAGATAGTTCTGGTGTAGCAAAATCTAATTTTGAAAATGGTTTGTATAGTATGGTTGCTACTTTTGAAGATTTACCAGATCCCACTGGAACTGATTTTTATGAGGGTTGGGTAGTCAGGAAAGGTGATGATTTTAGTGTTATCAGTACGGGTAAAGCAGAAATAGTTGGTGGCCAATATATTAATCAATATAGTTTTGATGAAGACCTAACTGATCATACGTTCTATGTTCTAACTATTGAGCCAGATGATGGTGATCCAGCTCCAGCAGATCATATTCTTGAAGGAACTATGAGTAAATTGTCTAATTAAGATAGTTTCTTTTTTAGTAATTACACTTACAAAGATCAGCTTATTTCTACTATATACTTAAATTATTGTATAAGACCCTTTTATAAAATATAAAAAGAAAGCTCTCTTGTGAAAAGTAATTTATTATTTATTCTGTTTATTATCTTCTTGGGTGGAATTGGAGTATATATCTTTAAAAATAATAGCTCTCCAGAGATAGCTAAAGATAGAATGGTTAAAGAGGTGATGGTCCCAAAAACATCAGTTAATTCAGAAGAAAAAATGGCAATAGATAAAAAAGATGATAGATATGTTGATTTTTCTACTGAAATATTAAATGAAACAAAAGATACTCGCCGTGTTTTATTTTTTAATGCCAATTGGTGTCCTACTTGTAAATCAGCGAGAGAAAGTTTTACTGAAAATATCTCCAAAATTCCTAGTGATGTCACTATCATAGTTGTTAGTTATAACGATGATGATGTAACAAAAGAAGAAAAAGAATTAGCCAAAAAATATGGAATAACTTATCAACACACTTTTGTTCAGATAGATGATCAAGGAAGTGAAATATCCAAATGGAATGGTGGTGAAATTAATGAGTTACTAAGTAACTTAAAGTAAGGAGATTAAATAAATGTTTTTACTTCTAATATTTGCTTTTTTAGCAGGGGTAGTAACTGTTTTATCACCTTGTATTCTTCCTTTATTACCAATTATTTTGTCTTCATCAGACGGGTCTGGTAAACAAAAGCCACTTGGGGTAGTTACCGGTTTTATTACTAGTTTTACTTTTTTTACATTATTTTTGTCTCTGATAGTTAGATCAATAGGCATTTCTGCAGATTCCCTTCGCTTTGTTTCTATTTTTATTTTGGGAGTATTTGGTGCAAGTTTATTAATTCCTGGTATTCAATCAAAGATAGAGATTCTATTTAGTAGATTTTCAAGTTCTATGCCATCTAGTAAAAACAGGACTGGTTTTGTTGGAGGATTTATTATTGGTTTATCACTAGGACTATTATGGACTCCATGCGTTGGTCCTATCTTAGCTTCAGTGATTAGTTTGGCTATTACAGGAACGGTTACAGCTCAATCATTTTTGATAACATTAGCTTATGCAGTTGGTACAGCTTTACCAATGCTAGGAATTATGATTGCTGGATCTACAGCACTCCAGAAAGTTCCATGGTTACTGCGGAATACAAAAAACATTCAAAAAGGTTTTGGAATATTAATGATAGCGACAGCTGTTGGTATATTTTTTAATTTTGATAGATCTTTTCAAACATTTATTTTAGATAAATTTCCAAACTATGGTATTGGATTAACTAGTTTTGAAGATAATCAAAAAGTTAAAAATCAATTAGATAAATTAAATAAATCCGAGACAGATGAAGATATGTTTGGTAAACCATCATCTGAACTAATTCGTAAAAAAGGTGTTCCTGCTCCAGAAATTATTCTTGGTGGGCAGTGGTTTAATTCAGAACCATTATCAATTTCAGATTTGAGAGGAAAAGTAGTATTGATAGATTTTTGGACTTATTCTTGTATTAACTGTCAAAGAACTTTTCCTTATCTCAAGAATTGGTGGGAGAAATATCAAGATGATAATTTAGTAATAATAGGTGTTCATAGCCCAGAGTTCGAGTTTGAAAAAAATAGTGAAAATGTTCAACAAGCACTCAATGATTTTGGTATTACTTATCCAGTCATGCAAGATAATAATTTTTCTACCTGGAAGACTTACAAAAATCGTTATTGGCCAGCTAAGTATTTAATTGATAAAGATGGCAATATTCGTTATACCCATTTTGGTGAAGGTGACTATGATGAAACAGAAAAGAAGATTCAAGAACTTTTAGAAGAGACTGGTTCTGAAGTGTCTAGTAAAGACATCTCTAATGTAGATTATAAAATTAAATCTCGTACTCCAGAAACATATTTGGGTTATGAGAGAGTAGCTGGTTTTGCGTCTCTAGAAAGAGTGAGTAGAAATAAAAAGAATATTTATACTTTACCTAGTAAGTTGGGTAGTAATTTATTTGCATATGAAGGAGAATGGACTTTTTTATCAGAATATTCATCTCCAGAAGAGGGATCAAAACTACATCTTAATTTTGAATCAAAAGAAGTATTTCTTGTTGCAAGGCCAAAAGGAGGTGAGTCTAGATTTAAAGTATATTTGGATGGAGAATTAAAATCACTTGGTGAAGATGTCATTGATGGTTTTGTAACAGTTGATTCTGACAAGCTTTATAAAATTATTAATTTACCAGCTTCAGGACGTCATGAGCTACAGTTAGAGTTTCTAGATTCTAATATAGAGGTATATGCGTTTACTTTTGGGTAAAGATAGTAGAGTACTAATTTATTTTTTTCTATAATTGTCCCTAACTGATTGACTTCAAACTTAGAACTTTCAAAAGTTATTAAGGGAGTGTTATGATGCCTATTGGTAAGATAATTTAAAATGGAGAAATTAAGATTGAAAGGTTTACTATGAATGAAAAAGTAACAGATGTGTTAGCTACAATTAAAGATAGATCTCTAACTAAAAGAGTATTGAAAGAAAAACTAGAAGTAGATACAGATACTGATCTGATTGCAAAACTTAGTACCATGACTGAAGAAGAATCTTTAGCTTGGCAAAAAAAATTAAACTTTGGAGATTTTGCTTTATTAAAAGGTGCTTTAGGTGGGATTGCATTTAGAGCTGAAAAAGCAGCTCAAGCAAATGGTGAATCTGGATCTTTAGATGGTTTGGGATCTGCAGTAGGTCTAGGTACTGTAGCCCTTGCGGCTGAAGCTGGCATACGTATTAGTGAGTTAGTTGGTGGATCTGACCAATCATATAATGCCAATCTTTCATTAGGAGATCTAGAGTCAGCTTTTGAAGCGGCTTTGCAAGGTTCTGATATTACTGTGCAAAGAAGTATGGCTGAATTTATTTTACTAAATGGAGAAGGTAAAGAGTTGCTAAAAGTACAAGTTAATAATTCTGACGAAGAAGCTAGCCGTGATGAGACAGCTTATGATGAATATGGTTCAAGAATAGTTGGTAGGTGTAGTGTGAGAATAACTAAATCTGATTTATTGAGTCTGGCTGGAGGAGCTGCTGGAGCTGGTATGGAGATTATTAATGGTTTATCTGGTATAGATAAGGATAGTGATATTAATGATGCTTTAAGTATGTTGTTTATGGGTTTAAAGTCCGGAAAAGAAGTCCTTGATGTTGTAAACTTACCAAATTTACTAGCCGTTGAAGTAGAAAAAATAGCTCAGAAGGCAGAGCAACTAGCTAGACAAAAAACAGATTCTATTCGTGGCAGGAATAGGGATCGCTTTGATGAAGTAAAAAAAGGATTGATTTGTACATCTTGTGATGTACCAAGAACTTCTGAAGAGACAACGTGCCTTAATTGTGGAGCTGCTTTATCCGCTAGAGCTGAGTCAATTAGTTCTTTAGAGGCTGATAAAGTAAAGTTGGCTGGAGTAGGTTTAACTTTTTAGTTTTTATAGAATAATTACTAATTTGTCTAAATAAAATACTGTATACTTATTTTATGATAAAACGTTTATTCAATTGCCCAAAATGTGCCAAGCAACCAGATAAAGATTTTGTGACTTATGAAAAATTTAATGATTGGTGGATAGCATATCCAGAAGAGAATCTTCTTCATATTCACTATGGTAAATCTACACCTACTGAAGAAGAAAACACAAAAGAAAATGAATCATTGAGGGATTTTCTTTTGAATGTACTAAATAAATATGATGATAAACAGTTTTTTTTACTTGCAGATCTGGGAACTCTGGATAACAGTGATTCTGTTTCTACTGATTCTATGAAAATTTTTATTAGTATTTTAAAAAATAAGCAGATTGCTGGTTTAAGTGTTTATGGTGCAGCAACTGGTTTTAATATGCTTGTTAAAAGCCTTGTTTCCATGTTTAGTAAAGTAAGTTTGGTCAATGATTATAAAGATGCTGATGATATGTATCAAAAGTGGTTTTCTGAATATAAAAAATAACCAACCTATTTTGGTCTTCTAGGTATATGGATTTTTGCTGGTCTCAAATTCTTTTGACTCATTTTTTGATTATTAGGATGAAGAGAATTGAGTGAGTGAGCCTGAACTAGGTCAGCATATTTTCTTTGTGTTGGCGATTTTATTTTTTTCTTTTTTTTTGACATTTTTTATCTTTGTTTATATATTTATTTTAGAAAAATAATTTTTTAAAGTATCTATATTATACTTCTTTGAAAAATATTCTGTAAGGAAAGATTTTTTATAAAAATTATTGATTTTTATTCTGCTACATATAGCTGAGTATAGTAATCGTTAAGCATTCTTTCTGCAGAATAACCATTTTTTGTTATTTTACTAGATTTGATCATTCTTTTTACCCATTCTTCTGGGTAATCTGTCTCTCTTTTTGCAAATAGTGGGATTATTTGTTTCTCGATAGTCTCATAAAGTGATTCTGAAATATGTTCACTATCTAGTATCCAACCGATCTGGTCCCAATCAACTTCTCTGACCCAGCCATCATTAGTACTACATTGTAGAACTCCATTGAGGGCTGCTTTCATACCACTTGTGCCACAAGCTTCATATCCTTCTATTGGGGTGTTAAGCCAAACATCACTACCCCTTACTAAATATCTAGCTACTTCTAAGTTATAGTTGGGTACAAATGTTAAATTATCTTTAAATCTGTCGCTTTTTGAGAGGTTTACTATTTGTGACATTAATTCTTTTCCTTCTTCATTATGAGGGTGAAGTTTTCCACCGAATAAAAAATGAATTGGAACAGGGCTAGATTTAATAATTTGTTCTAATCTATCTAGCTGCCAAAATAAAGCTAGTGGCCGTTTGTAAGAAACAAATCTACGTGCCCAAGACATTATTAAAGAATCTTGAGGAATTAATTTTCCTGTATGATTTTTAACATATTCAATTAAATCAGCTTTGTCATCTTGATGAGATAACCATAGTTTTTTTTCTGATTGTTCAGGGACTTCATTCTGAGTAAGGATAGATTTGTGTGGTGATATCCAGCGTGGGATATGTATTCCATTAGTGATAGGAATTAGTGGATAGTTAGGCCAGATTTCTTTAGCTTTTTCTGCATGATATATGCTGACAGCATTAGTACGAAATGAATTACGTAGAGCCATTATATTCATTGAAAATAGGGAAGTATCATCTAACTTTCCCATTTTAATTATTTGGTCTACTGGAATTCCTATTTCTTGAGCATATTTCGATAAATATGTAGAAACAAGATCAAAAGAGAATACGTCTCTTCCGGCAGCTACTAAGGTGTGATTTGTAAAAACTATTTTTTGTTTAGATTTTTGAAGAGCTTCATTAAAATCAATATTTTGATGACGATGTTTACAGTAGTTAGTCATTTCTAATGATAGAAAAGCACTGTGACCCTCATTCATGTGATAGATATCAGGCTCTAACCCTATTGCATGAATTATTCTTACTCCACCAATTCCTAACACCATTTCTTGAAGTAATCTATGCTCACGATCACCAATATAAAGTTGATTTGTAATTAGTTTATCTGCATCTGCATTATTTGGAATATTAGTATCAAGTAAAATCAAACTAATTCTACCTATTTTTTTTATCCAAGCTTGAATTCTTATTTTTCTTTCTTGAATAGGTATAGTTACTTCTATTGGTTCTCCGTTATTATCGACTATTTTGGATAAGCCATTTACTTTTGGATCAATCGGGATGTCTTCTTCGATTTGTTTACCATCTTCTGCTAGTTTTTGTTTGTAAGTAAGGCTATATGCAAGACCTATTCCCAGTAGTTTAGCTTGACTATTATTGGCTTGATTTAGCATGTCTCCAGCTAATACCCCAAGTCCTCCAGAATAAATACCATATTCATCATCTAGAGCGAACTCCATACAGAAGTATGCAACAGAAAGAGATTCCGATAGTTTAATATGTTCAGGTGGTTTGTTTAGTTCTTGATTATTCATATTTATTTAGGCTCTTGCCCAGATAAAAATCTAAGCTAGCCTTTCTTTTTTTGTTTACTTTGTAACTTAATATGTTTATTTAGCATCAATTTTAGTTTTTTTTCTAAGTTTTTCTTATCTCTATTATACCGCCATTCACACTCTTTA
>JABHWM010000008.1 GCA_018657765.1 Minisyncoccota bacterium
AAGAGTGTGAATGGCGGTATAATAGAGATAAGAAAAACTTAGAAAAAAAACTAAAATTGATGCTAAATAAACATATTAAGTTACAAAGTAAACAAAAAAAGAAAGGCTAGCTTAGATTTTTATCTGGGCAAGAGCCTATATTTTTATAGGAATAGCTCAGCACACCTCTTTTGTAATTACTCCATACCAGCTTCTAGTCATTTCTATCATGTCCTTTTTATTTTCTTACCTGGGAAATACTTTGTCTCTAAGAAGCATTGAATTAGCCCCTAATCCTGGTTTCAGCCTAGTTATTTCCAAAAGCTATGTCGTGTTCACTACCTTGGCAGCAGTAGTTCTCTTTGGGGCAGAATTAACCTTGATATCTCTGTTCTCTATTGGGTTAATTGTCCTAGGATCTGCCTTAATCATGATTGAACCCAATAAAAAAAATGGTAGTAACAAGACTATAAAAACAAAAACTACAGATAAAAACTCC
This sequence comes from Minisyncoccota bacterium, assembly GCA_018657765.1. Lineage (GTDB taxonomy): Bacteria > Patescibacteriota > Microgenomatia > UBA1400 > PJMF01 > CG2-30-36-39. Next base: position 479 of record JABHWM010000008.1, read on the forward strand.
AAAATAAAAAAATTACCTAATACTTCTACAAATAAATCTCTGTGGATTTGGTTTGCCATTGGAGCTTTCTTTTGTTGGGGGATGTTGGCTTTAACATCAAAATATTTGCTAGATATTGGAGTAAATATTTTGAGTAGATTAGTCTATTCAATGATCATAGTTTCCTCGATAATTGGCTGGGAAATCTATACAAAAAAAGTATCACTTAAACTGCCAAAAAAACAATGGCTTATTCTACTAGCCATTGGACTAACTGGAGCAAGTTTCAACTATTTTATGCAACTCAGTTACCAGCTAGCTCCTAATCTAGGTTTTGTGAATGCTCTGAATGCTTCTTCTATTGCTGTAGTTGCCATATTATCTGGATTAATCTTTAAAGATGAACTGAATATAAGAAAAATACTAGGGGTAGGAGTAGTTATTTCTGGAATAATATTGCTAGTTAATTAAGTGACAAGAGTATCTCCACAGGATACAATAGACTCTCAAAGAAAAATAACTCATGAATAACCCTCCAAAAAAAAGCCAATCATTTGTTTCTCAAGACAGTAAAATAAGTAACTTTACCAAAATTCCTTCACTAGGGACGATTGCCTCTGCTCTAATCATTGGTTTTCTTGTTTTTGCTTTCTTTACTGGAATACTGCATCAATTCTATGCCAGTTTTTTATTCCTGTTCTATTCAGTCACTAATAAAATGTGGATCTCGGTCATGCTTTTGGGTATTTTCCAGACATTACTAATGATTCCTTTTCGGGTTATTAGAATCGTAAAATCAAATAATATACAAGAGTTTCAACAAACTATTGATAAACTAAAAAAAGAAGAACAACAAACATTTGTTCTTAGAAAACGCTTCCGCCAAGGAAATACTACTTTCCTCTTTTACTCCGTAGATTTTGTCATGCAGATTGTGTCATATATCTCTTTGGGAAGATTATTTCTTACTGACTTTTATAATACAAATATTAATCCTGAACATCTTTATAGCTGGATTAAATACCCTACTTACCCTATCCAAGATACTTGGTTCAAGATTCCTTATCCTGATGTTACCAAAACTATTGATCTAGGCTGGAAAGTATTGTTACCAGTCTGGATTGGCTTAGTCATCTTGCAACTGATTATTCTAATCTTTAAAAATGCAAACAAAAACAAGCAAGATAAATTGGAAACAACTGCAGCTCTAGAAAAAAAAGCCCAGGAAGAATTAGAGCAGAAAGCAAAAGACAAAAAAGATAATAAAAAACTTGACTTTGGAGATATTTCTAAAGAAATTGTCCCTGAAAAAATGCTAAGTAAATCTAATCCACTAGGCCGATATGCCACTGGGTATTTACTTCTTTTTATGATTCTTGCCTGGATACTAATTAGGCATTTTCCTATCAACTGGAGACTCGGTATCTTTAGTGGAGATGTAACCATTCCTAATAGAACTTTTAACACTGTTACAGCAATTGCTACCTTTATTACCATGATGTGGCATAGCATTCCTAAGATTGTTAGGAAAGGAAATCTGGCAGAAAAAATGGGTATTTCAAAAAAGGTTATCGAAAAAACCCAAAAAGAAATGTTCAAAGAATCTCTATTCGCTGCTGCTCTAGTTGGTCTTGGAGCTTTTTATATCACCAACCAGATTCCTAGTGCTTTTGAATTATCTATTTTTACTTTAGAAGTAATCTCACTACTATCTCCATTTACATTAGATAAATGGGTTTTGGGAGGTTTGGCTCTTAAAAAAGACCAAATATCAGAAGCTGAAATATCCAGAAGATTTAAATAGAAAAGAACGCTCCTTTTACAGAGCGTTCTTTACAAAAGTTTATAAAATTTTATCTATTTTTTAAAAAAAGTATAAACCTAACTTTTTTCTGCAATCACCTTTAGAACTTCAGCAACATACTTCTCTACTCCAAAACTTTTTTGTTCACCATTTTGGAAACGAACATTAACTTGTTTTGCTTCTACTTCTTTATCACCAATAACTAACATATGAGGAACTTTTTCCATCTGAGCTGATCTGATCTTTGCAGGCAATCTTTCTGCTTTTGCATCAACCTCTACCCTAACTCCATTAGCTAGTAACTGCTCTTTTACTTCTTCGACAAAATCTAGATGCCTATCAGCGATAGGAAGAATCCTTACTTGTTCTGGTGAGAGCCACAAAGGAAAGGCTCCGGCATAGTGTTCAATAAGAATCGATGCAAATCGTTCTATAGACCCCATAACGGCCACATGGAGCATCACTATTCGCTCTTTTTCACCATCTTCATTGATACATGACAACTCAAATCTCTCAGGCATATTAAAGTCTAGCTGAATCGTAGCTACTTGCCATTCTCTTCCTAAAGAATCAAAAGCCATAAAATCAATCTTAGGACCATAGAAAGCTGCTTCACCTTTTGCTTCTACAACATCTGCTTTTCTAGCCCGAGCTAATTCACGAAGAGTTTGTTCTGCTGTAATCCATCTTTCCTCACCACCTAGATATTTTTCTGGAGCAGCTGGATCATGTAAAGATAAACGAACCTGTAAATCAAATCCAAAGGCACTGTAAAACTCTTCTACGATATCCCAGACAGCATTAGCTTCATCTTTGACTTGGTTCTGACGACAAAAGACATGAGAGTCATCCTGAGTAATTGCTCTTACTCTAGATAAACCATTCAATTCTCCTGTTTGTTCATCACGATAAACCATAGTTGTATTGGCATAACGTTGAGGCATTTCTCGATAACTCATCTGTTTACGATCAAAGATCTGAGTGTGATGAGGACAGTTCATAGGTTTCATGACAAAATCATGACCTTCTCTGGTTGCCATACGAAATAACTCATCTCCAAACTTGTCCCAATGACCACTTTTTTGATATAAATCTTTTTTGGTAATATGAGGTATCTCTACCCTGTCATAACCTTTTTCTTTTCTAAGAGACCAAACAAAATCATCCAATAAAACCCTCAGTTGAGTGCCTTTTGGTGTCCATAAAGGAAGTCCTGGACCAACTAAATCTGAAAAGGTAAATAAGTCCAAAGATTTTCCTAGTTTTTTATGATCTCTTTTTTTGATTTCCTCTAAATTTTTCAAATGAGCATCTAACTCTTCCTGAGAAGTAAAAGCTGTTCCATAAACACGAGTGAGCATTTTATTTTTCTCGTCACCACGCCAGTAAGCTCCTGCAACACTAAGCAGTTTGAAGGCTTTTATCTCTCCTACTTTTTCTGCATGAGGACCACTACATAAGTCTACAAAACCAGATTTTATCTCTGAAAAATCTCCTGACTCTAAAGCCTCGGCATCACTTTCTACCTGATCTTTTGTGCCGGTGAGATAAATAGAAACTGGAGCTTTTTCTCCTTCTATTTCATCTAGCCATTCTTGCTTATATGGATTATTAGCAAATAACCCTCTAGCTGTTTCTACAGAAATCTCTACTCTCTTCATCAAAAAATTCAGCTGAATAATTTTTTTCATTTGTTTCTCTATTTTTCTAAAATCATCTTCACTGAGTTTGAAATCTTCAGCAGAATCAAAATCAAAATAGAAGCCATCATTTGTAGCAGGACCCATCGCCATGATTACTTTATCTTTGCCATAGAGTTTTTCCATTGCCATGGTAAGCACATGCTCTGCAGTGTGTCTTATCTTCCAAAGATTTTGATTTTCGTCGTTAGAGTTTTCTAAAATATCTAGTTGTTCATTTTCATTTAATTGTTTTGCCATAATTCCTTTTTTTATTGTGTTGTATGTATAGTTTTTTGTAAATATATCCAAGATCTATTGTACTTGGGTTTTATTAGACTTCTATCTTAGTTAGTCTAATACGAAAAAGCCCCTCTTTTAAGGGGCGCTATGTTTGTTTTACCACACACAACACTACCCTAAGAAGGGATTGTAGTTGTGGTAGTGGTAATAGAACACATAAGTTTCATTGTAAAAGTATTATAGAATGAATTCTGGAAAATGCAAAAAATCAATTAACTAGATTCTATCGAAACATATTTTCATTACTAATTAGATTTCACAAAATTTAAATCTTGTAGTTCAAATAACTTGACCCGTTTAGGCTTTTTCTCACTATAGTAACCATCATGATTTTGAATACGTTGACCATCTTTATCAAAAAGAGTATTAAGATACCAACGCTCTTTTTTCACTTTTTTTGTTCTATCATCTTTTATATAAATAAGGCTCTTGCCCAGATAAAAATCTAAGCTAGCCTTTCTTTTTTTGTTTACTTTGTAACTTAATATGTTTATTTAGCATCAATTTTAGTTTTTTTTCTAAGTTTTTCTTATCTCTATTATACCGCCATTCACACTCTTTA
>JABHWM010000009.1 GCA_018657765.1 Minisyncoccota bacterium
AAGAGTGTGAATGGCGGTATAATAGAGATAAGAAAAACTTAGAAAAAAAACTAAAATTGATGCTAAATAAACATATTAAGTTACAAAGTAAACAAAAAAAGAAAGGCTAGCTTAGATTTTTATCTGGGCAAGAGCCTATATACATATGAAAATTCTTGTTATTGAAGATGATCAGCATATTGCAGACTACCTCAAAAAAGGCTTGGAGCTTAAATCTCATGTAGTAGATGTTGTCTATGATGGACTGAGTGGCTTTGACCTTGCTAGCAGTGAAAAATACGATGTAATTATTCTAGATAGAATGCTTCCAGGTCTTGATGGAGTTCAGCTGTGTCATAAATTGCGAGAAGAAAAAAACACCACTCCTATATTAATGCTAACAGCAAAAACAGAAGTTTCAGATAGAGTAGATGGACTTGATGCCGGCGCAGATGACTATCTAGGAAAGCCCTTTGCTTTTGTTGAGTTATTGGCAAGAATCAAGGCTTTGTCTAGAAGACCCAAAAATGTTACAGGAACAAAGTTAATAGAAGATACTTTATCTTTGGATACCAAAAACTATGAAGTAGTTCGTTCTGGGGAAATCATTGATCTTTCAAAAAAAGAATTCTCTTTATTAGAATTTCTGATGAGAAATTCTGGTCAGGTTTTTACGAAGGAACAATTAACAGAGAGAGTGTGGAGTTACGAAAGTGATGTTTTACCAAACACTGCTCAAGTATATTTGGGCTATCTCAGAACAAAAATAGACAAAAATTTTCCAAAAGAAAAACAACTAATTAATACAGTTAGAGGATTTGGTTATAGATTAGGAGATAAAAAATAATGAAACAGTTTATCGATGCGAAAATTAAATTAACTATTTGGTACACAATGATTCTGATGATTGTAAGTATTTTTCTTAGTGGTACTTATTATCTAAGAACAGTAAACATGTTAGAAGGTCAATATAGACAGATAGAGATGCGTTTTAGTGAAAAGGGAGTTCCTCCAAAATCATTTCCAAAACATGTGCCGAGGAAACTTCAGTTATTAGAAGATGATTTTTTTATTATAAGTAATTATTTAAAAAAGCAGCTATTTCTTATCAATGGTCTTGTTTTTTTACTGGGAGCAACAGCAAGTTATTTTTTGGCTGGGAAAACATTGATACCCATTCAAGAATCTTTAGAAAAACAAAAACGCTTTATAGCCGATGCATCTCATGAACTAAGAACTCCTTTGACTGCCTTAAAGACTTCTTTAGAAGTTAGTTTATTAGATAAAAAACTGAATTTATCTGCAAGAAAAGTTTTACAAGATAACCTAAAAGATATAAATAGTTTGACATCTTTAACAGAAAACCTTTTGTCTTTGGCTAGAGTAGATGATAATAATTTCCAACTTAGTTTTCAAAAATTGGAGTTAAAAAATATTATAGAAAAAGCAATTAATCATATTACCCCACTGGCAAAAAAGAAGAATATTGATATTAAAGTTAGTGGTCTAAATAATCAATTATTGCAGGGCAATGAGAATGCTTTAGTAGAAGTGATGATGATAGTCTTGGATAATGCAATCAAATATAGTTCTCCGAAAACTATTATTAAGGTTTCAGTAGAAAAAAAAGGAAAGAACCTGTTATTAAAGATTAAAGATCAGGGTATTGGAATTAGTAAAGATAATTTACCTTTTATTTTTGATAGATTTTATAGAGCAGAAAGCTCTAGAACAAAACAAACAAAAACAGGATATGGTCTTGGGTTATCTGTTGCTCAGAAAATCATGAATCAACATAGTGGACAGATTCTGGTTGAAAGTAAAGTCAATAGAGGTTCTATTTTTACTCTTGTTTTTTAAGCTTATTCTCAAAGATTTCTCAACTAAATTCTATAAAGTACTTACTTAGTAACAAGTTACCCAATTAATAAAGGAGGGAAACAATGAAAAGTAAAAAAATAGCACTATCTTTAGGTGCTCTAGCTGTAACAGCAGGAATGGCTTATACCATGAATCAAGCACAGGCTTTTGGTGCTAGTTCCAGAGATGGAAGTAGAGGTCAGAACATGGCTCAAGAACTAGCTGGAAAGCTAGGTAAAAGTGAAGAAGAGGTTCAAGCAGCTTTTAGTTCTTTGAAAGAAGAACATAAAGCAGAAAATAAGATTAATTTTGAAACTCGTCTTTCTGAAGCTGTAGCAGAAGGAAAGATTACAGAGGAACAAAAACAACTTATTCTGGATAAACGTGAAGAACTTAGAGCTCAATTTGATGCTCAAAAAGATCAAAGAGAGGCTCACAGACAAGAACTCAAAGATTGGGCAGAAGCTAATGGAATAGATTTAGAGTCTTTAGGAGAATTCGGCTTGGGTCGTGGTCTTAGAGATGGATCTGGTAAAGGAATGGGTAGAATGGGTAAATAAAATTAATATTTAATTTACTTGATTCAACTAAAGAACACTCCCTTAAAAAGGAGTGTTCTTTTATTTTCTATTTATAATTTTTTTTAATTAATTTTTAAGCTTGAGCTCTGACATGATCTATGACAGCAGTTGCTGTTTGATTTTTTAATTCAAGACCACCTGTTAATACTGCAGTCCAAGCTGCAATTTCTATAGATCCATATTTTGCTAATATTTCCATTGCTTCTTGAATTGCCTTTTCTACTGATGAAAGAAGGATGATTTCAGCAGTAGATAATTTTCTTTGATCAGGGTTTTCTTCTCTTTTTTCTGCTCTGCGAGCTAACATTGCTGTGAGTGCTGGATTTTCAGACATGTTTTTTCTTTCTTTTTATTATATTTGTATATAAAACTACTACTATAATATCAATATATATCACTTTATTGAAAGTTTCAAATGGTCTACAATGAAGTTCTATGATTACACAAAAAATACATTCTCTTTGGCAAGAAATTACTCAAAATCCAGATCAATGGTTATCAGAACTTCCTGGCTTACTAGTTTTTGTCGCGGGAGGTGGGTTACCATTAGTTTTTGGTAATAAAGATTCTCAAATATGGAAAGCTTTTGAAGAAGCTTTAAAAAATAATAATCAAAATATTGATGTAGCTGGGGTTTCTTTTTCTAAAAATGACTTTTTATATTTGGGAAATTTTTATCGTTTTCTCAAGAGTTATGATTATTTATTTCATTGTATAGATGAGAGACTAGAAAGTAGTCTAAAAAATATTGCCGAAGAAGTTCATGATCATTGTGGAGCCTGTGCTGCTTCTCAGGCTGTTATTGTCAATTATTTAATAGATAAAAAGATAAGTGTCGAAGATCTTTTATTAAAAGAGCTAGGAGAAGAATATTTAGGAAAACAAGCTATTTATAGTTCTATGCCAGAACATGAATCACTTGTTATTTTTATTGATTTTGCTGGAAATAAAGCTATTGTTGAGGAAGAAAAAAGAGATGTTTTACGGACTAACCACTCATTACCTTTTCATGTCTCTTTTCCTATTGAAAAAATAGCTGAGTTTATTGAAACAGCAGGTTTAGATAGTGATCAAAAAAATAATTTAATAACAGTCCTTGTAAAATGGAATATCCAGATTGCTAGAAATATTATTGGTGGAGATCATAACAAATTAAAAGATTCTGCTAATAAAACTTTATTTGTAATTAATAAAAAAGATTTTGATGATAAGGATTCTTTATTAAATGAGTTTTTAAGAAATATAAAAAATGTTTCTCACAATGAAGAGTTTATAACTATTAATTCATAGAATCTGTGCATAGCACTACAATTTAGCATTATTTTTTTTGATTTTGATATGTTTTGATATATAATATTGTCATATGTCAAATAATGTTAATCCTATGGAAGATGCTAGAGCTGTTTTACGAGCAATGCGTGAAAGAGCTGAAGAGCTGGATGTTCAAGGTGTTTCTATTGTAGTTTCAAGTGCTGTTCTAAGAGAATTATCACTTATTAATGAGGAAGAATTAACCAGTCTTTCTTTAGTTGAGTTGCTCATAAATCTCATGGATGATGAGCAACCTTTTATGAGTGCTGTTTTAATTGATATTATTGGTAAATTTGAGCGAGAACCTGATTTTGAAAATAGGGGGGCAGATGATTTGGGAACAAATTATTTTGGATTTGCTATTGGAAAATTAGCTCAGATGGTTAGGACAGGTGAAAATTCACAAGGTGATGAACCTGTTAGAAGAGGAGAATCTGCAGCAAGAGGAGGAATAATAAGGCATAGAATTATGACTGCTTTTAGTGGTGGTACAGAAGTTCAAGATACAGATATCTCAAGGTTTGGTACAGATAAATATGAAGAATTACTTATCTCTAGATGGCAAGAAGAATTAGATAGAACTCATCCTTGGATAAATGGTACTGTTCTAGGTGAAAAAGCTGACAAAGAAGAAATTATTGAACAAAATACTCCATTTTTGGAACCTAATGAAATAATTGATGAGGTAGAGATTACTGATGGAACTATTCTTATTGTTAAGGCAAAAAACAATTTAGAATAATTTTTCTCTTTTTAATTAAATATTGAACTCATCTCTTGTGCTTTTTCAATAAATTCATCATAATGACACCTTATGGGTGTATCTATTTACAATAGAAAAAAAAGATTTTCATTACTTGGAATGGTTATAGTGTTACTAGTTCTAGTAGCAGGTCTTTCTGCTTTAATTTTTCTGAATGAAAGTCAAGATTCTCGTCAACAGGCATGGGTTGGAAAAAGTGATAGTAATGAATTTTGTATAAATGGAGAGTGTGTTGAATCTGGAGAAGAAGTTAATACTTTTATATCTCTACAAAATGTTTACAGAGTAAATTTAATTAATTCTAGTTGGAAAAAATCAGTTATACCAAAAACCAATCTTCAAAATAATTCAGATGCTAGTTTTTTTGTTTCTCGTGATGAATTTGGGTTTGCTACTATTTTTCTAAATTCAGTTTTATTGGGTAGTGAATACTCAAATTTAAATATTATTGATTTTTCAGATGTTTTAGAAAGAAAAATAACTTCTAATCTAAATAGAAATGTAAGTTATAGAGGTAAAGAGATTATTAATCTTGGTGAAAGAATAGTTGTACGTTATGAATTTATAGAAAAAATTCTTGATAGTGAAGCTATTTATTATGAATATGTTATTCCTGGTAAAAGACATTATCTGGAGGCAGAAGTTCGTTCTACAGAAACTCATTCCATAGAAAATAAAATAAAATTATTCTTAAATTCTTTAGAATTTGTAGAAGAAGTGGGTACTGTTAAAGGAGTTTCTACAGATGAGGTAGTCTTTGCAGAATCTGAAATAGCTGAGTTAGTAAAACCTTCTGTTGCTAATGTTCTTTATATTTATTGTAAAGAACTGAGAGTTTCTCCAGAAATTCCAGTAATTTACTTAAAGCCTTCTTATTCTTTCTGTAATGGTAGCTTTGGCTCTGGTTTCGTGGTCGATGGCTCTGGGATGATTGCTACTAATGGTCATGTAGTTATGTCATATCCAGAACAAGATTTAATAGGAGGTCTGAATAAAGGTGATCAAGCTATTGCTACTTTCGTAGTTGATTTTGTTCGTGAAGCTGTAGCTGGTCAAGGAGTAGCAACTACCCCAGAACAGGGTCTTGCTATGACTATGAACATGATTCAGAATCCTTCTGGAGTTCAAGTTCTGATCAAGTCACTTTATGACCTTTTAGATCAAAAAGTGATAGAGATTATCCCAGTCAATGAAAAATATTTTGTGAATTTAGGAACAGAAGCTTTTGAGTTCTCTGATAATAAATTGACGTCTTCTAATATAGAAAATTTTGTTAAAGAAAAAACAGCTATTTTAACTGCAGAAAAAGTGGGAGCAGATTATGCGAATCTTTTTTCTAAAGGAGTTGTTTTTGATAAAGAGAAAGCAACTGGCTCGGATGTCGCTTTATTAAAAATTTCTGGAATAGATAGTTATACCTATCCCAGTTTGAAACTAGGTAGTGTTGACGATCTTAAAGAAGGCGAACCAGTTTTAGTTCTTGGATTTCCAGGAGTAGTTAGTGGTTCAGATTCTGGTCCAGCTCTTTTAGATTATGCTGCCTCTAGTACTCAAGTTACTGTTACGAGAGGTATAGTTAGTTCGATCAAAAAAGATTCTCAAGGAAATAACTTAATTCAAACAGATGCCACGATTGGCCATGGAAATAGTGGTGGTCCTGCTTTTAACTCTGCTGGAGAGGTTATAGGTATTGCAACTTATGGTATTGGTGATGATGTTGGTAGTTTTAATTTTTTGAGAGATATTAATGATTTAGAACGTTTGGCAGAAGATAGTAATTCTACTCTTGGTGAAGTAGCTAGCGAAACATATCAGAACTGGGAAACAGCCCTAGAGTTGTATTGGAAAAATCATTTTACAAAGTCACTTAGTTTCTTGAATAAAGTAGAAGAGTCATATTCTATTCATCCAACAGTAGATGAAATCACAGAATCAGCAGAACAAGCGATTGAAGATGGTAAAGATATTGATATGATCTTTGGTATACAGAAAAAAGCTTTATATATAGTTGGTGGTTTGATAAGTTTCCTTATTTTATCTATTACTATTTTCTCTATTTTGAAAAAGAAAAAAAACTTCCAAACTAATATTTAATTAATTGCTTATTTTTTTTATTGTAGAAGTTTATTAATTCCAATTACTAATCTCTTTTTGGGGAATAGTAATTTTTTTATAGTTAAAAATCATAATCAGAATAGAAGTGATGCATACAATTCCTCCTACTAAAGCGAAGGTTGTTTGTTCACCAAACTGTTGACTAATAAGTCCAGCAAATATTGGTCCTACTATATAAGCAACACTAGCTGTAGATGTAGCTAGGCCTATTAAATGTTTTTTATGAACACCCATTCTATGTTCTAAATCAGAATAAGTTGATTCTATAAGTGGGAAGGCAAAGGAAATTAGTAGGCCTATGCCAAAACTAGCAATTAAGAGACCTATTCCAATAGGAACTATACCTAAAAACAAAAGCATGATGGATCCTCCAAGGAGAAGCAAAGTTGCTTTTTTCTCTTTGGCAAAATTAATTTCTTTTTTCATCATGATGATTTGTGATAAAAGCATAGGGGCTACATATAAAGGAATTATGAATATTGCATATTCGTATTGAGAAATAATTTTTTCTACAAAAACAGCTCCACTAGTCCAAAAAGTAGCATCAATAAAAGTTAATAAGAAACTAAGTGATACTACTGGCCAAGCATTTTTTATAAGAGAGATCCAACGATTAAATTCTAATTTTGGTTCCAAGATTGCTTTAGTTGATTGTTTTTCTTTATTTTTTGATGATTTTGAAGGTGAAGAAGAGAAAAAGCTGAGGAGTAGCTGAGCTGTAGACAAAGCCCCGAAGCTAGCAAGGAGGACGTGGATATTTCCTCTACTTAAAAGGATACTAGCTATTAGTGGTCCGATTAAGTATGCAAAACTCTTACCAAAATCTATCTCTGCCCAAACATTTGTATAAAGTTTTTTTGGCACATGGTTTGCTACATATATTTTATTAGCAAAAGAAACAAACTCAAAATATAGTCCCCAAGCAGAAACAGCTAAGATGAAAATCCACCAGTAGGGGAATTGAAGAGAGAGAAATAAAAATCCAATAAAAACTGTTTGAAAGAAAAGAGTAAACTTTAGAGCAGCTTTTTCTTTTAAATCAGGAAATATTTGTGGGAATAGAAAATCAGTTATTAAGCCAACTACAGAAGAAAAACCGATTATCAAACCCATAATAAGGGCACTAGAAAAAGTATTTTGAAGATATGTTGGTAGCCAAAAAGATAAGACAGCATCTGTGAAGAAAATCATTGTAATAATAAGAATGTAATGAAAAAGTTTTTTTGAACCTAATTGTTTGGTAAGAAAAGAAGTATGTTTTAGCATGTGTAATTTATTTTTTTTACTGAGAAATACTTTCTTTTATTTGAGTATTAATGAAGCTATGAACTGAACTCCAAGATTCTTTTGGTTTGACAATATAAGCTCCTTGAGATGATTTACCATTGATGAAAACATTTTCTGTAGAAAGAGTGATTGTAGTTATTTTATTTTTTCTTGTTTCTTTGAGAATAGGCCATAAGTATTCTGCTATTTTTGTATCCAGATCTGTTTGAGTATGTGCGGAAAACTCTTTGAAAACAGCTGGAATATTGTCTATTCCTTCCAAAGAAAAAAGTTTTTCTTTAATAGCTTGTAGAACTTCATGTTGTCTTTTTGATCTAGAAAAATCACCGCCTGCAGAACCATGTCTAGATCTAACAAATTCTAAAGCATCACCACCTTCCATGTGAGTAACTCCTACAGGAAAATATACTTGTTTATATCTACACTCGAATTTTCTTTCAAGTTCAAATCCAAATAATTCACTAGATAATTGAGCAACTTCTTCTGGAGATTTTCCACAGGTATTTAGTTCTTCTCCTTTGATTGGGTACCATGAGTCATCCAAGACTTCGCTTACTTCTACATCAATTCCTCCAAGTTCTTCACCAATTATTCTTTTAAAACCAACAAAATCTACTGCAATATAGTAATCGATTGGTAATCCAGTTACAGTACTTGCCATGGATTTACTAATTAATGCTTCACCATTTTTATTACCCATATCTTGGTTATATGCTCCATTTATTTTGCTTTCTGTTCCATTGGGTAAAGAGACCCATAAATCTCTAGGTATAGAGATAAGGACTGTATTTTTCTTTTCAAAATCAAAATGAACAACCTGAATTACGTCTGATAAATATCCACCTTGATGTCCAGCTCCACCATATCCCAGAAGCAGAATAGTGAGTTTATTTTCATCTTTTTCATCTAGATTAGTTATTTCTTTTGGTGAAAACTGAGGAACAAAAGAATTTAGTTCTTGGTTTTTAGAGTTTTTCCCAACTACAAGATATGTAATTATGGCTGTTGTAGTAATTATTCCAGCAATAACTCCCCAAAGCCATTTTTTTTCACGGAGAATACTGAAAAATATTTTTAATGTTTCCATATGTTTTTATTAAAAAGTTTATTTATCCTGATCTTATACTACAGAAATTCATCAAAAGTTTCATCTCTAGAAAATTTTATAGTTGTATATGAAAAAGAGGTTTATTTACAAAGAAAAAATCGAGCTTGGTAAAAAATGCATTATTTGAAAAGAGAATTCTTTTGTTTTACCAATTAGTAATAATATTCCAAATAAAATAACGATAGCTCCAGATATATATGTAATATTTTTACTTACTTTTTTGTATTTTTTGAGTATAGGAACTATTTTTTCAAAGGCCAACGAAATAAGTAAAAAAGGTGTTCCTAAACCTAGGCCAAAACTAACTAAGAGTAAAGTTCCTAGTAAAGCTGTATCTGCCTGAGCTGCCCAATAAAGAATTACAGCTAGAACAGGTCCGATGCATGGTGTCCAACTAAATCCAAAGCCTACTCCTGTAATAAAAGCATGTAAATATAGATTTTTTTCAAAAAAAGTATGTAAAGGTAGTTTTCTTTCTTTTGATAAGAAGTTAGAGTTAAATATTCCAAGAAGGTACATTCCAATAACTAGGAAAAATAGACCACTTATTTTTTCTATAATTGGTCTATAGGTTGTGAGAATCCAAGATACTTTATAAAGTGCCAGGCCAATGATAACAAATATAGAAACAAATCCTGATACAAAGACACTAGCTGTTTTGAAAATATGAAATGAGTTCTCTTTTTTACCTAGAGATTTAAAAGAAATTCCAGATAGATATCCTAGATAGGTGGGAACAAGTGGCAATAAACAGGAAGCAAAAAAAGTTAAAAATCCTGCTAAATAAGCTGTTAAAAATCCAATATTAGAACCGTCAAAATTAATATTCACTTAATCATTATAAGGGTTTTTTAAGGAAAAAACTCGTGAGTTGGCTTACAATAACCAGAGTAATTTATAGATTTATATTTATTAACTTATTTTATAAAATAGTTTTGAGTGTTAGTATTAATTATGAAAAAAATTATTAATCTTTCATTTTTATTAGTAGTTTCTGCCTTTTTTTTATCTTCATGTTCATTACAGAAAGAGCCAGATAATAAAGAACTTGCTCCTACTAAAGTAATAGAAAAAGAAACTGCTACTGATAAAGCTCTTTTTAAAAATAATGATTTTTCAGTTAGTGAAGTTACTCAACATAATTTAGCTAGTGATTGCTGGCTGGTAGTAGAGGGAAATGTCTATGACATTACTCAATATATTAAGGCAGGAGTTCATCCTGGAGGGGAAGCTCTTTTGAAGGGCTGTGGGCAAGAAGATGGAACAGATTTATTTAATAGCCAAGGTAATACAGGTAAATCCCATTCAACAAAAGCAAGTTCTATGTTAAGTAAATATTTTATTGGGATTGTTGCTGATTAGTTTTTTGTTTTTCTTTTATCAATGAGACTATTTCTAATGAGGCAATAAATAAAGTTATTACTGCTTTTATATCTATTTCTCTAATTATTACGTGTAAAAATAAAACCCAAACTATAAAGTAACTTAGCTTATGTAGTTTTTTCCAGGTTTTTCCTAGATTATGCATAGACCAATTATTAGATGTTAAAAATAATGGAGTCATTAATATAAAAGATATTAATCCAAAAACCTCAAAAAGGTTAAAAGATAGTAGATCTCCTTTAATAGCTAGAATTGGTAGTATTCTTGACCATCCATAATGTAAAAGAGCCAAGACATAAGTTGAAATTCCGATCTCTTTTCTAAAAATCATTAATATTGTTCTAATTGGTACAAATATCTTTGATATTTGAAGTCTTTTTAGAATTCCTGGAATTAGCGTAAGCCAAAAAGAGATTAAACTTATTGAAGCTGCTTTTTCTCCCAGATCATTCCAGAGTGGTCTAAACTCCCTAAATTTTGTACTTATGGCAAAAACTAGAACTAGAAAGATAAAAGATAAGTAAAATAACCAACGTATCTGTTTTTGGTATTTAACTATATATCTTTGAATTAAAGATAGTATTTCTATTAACTTTTTTTCTATAAACATAGGTTTATTTGATGTCTATTTTTCTAGTTTCTCTGCAATTCTAGTTAATTCATTGTATTTGGCAGTTCGTTCACCTCTGCTAGGAGCGCCAGTTTTTATTTGACCAGCACCAGTTCCTACTACTAGATGAGCAATAGTGACATCTTCTGTCTCACCACTACGGTGAGAAACAACATTTGTCCAACCAGCATTTTCACTGAGTTTCATGGCTTGTAAAGTTTCAGTCAAAGTTCCGATTTGATTTAGTTTTACCAAGAGAGAGTTACAGGCTTTTTTTGTAATAGCTTCTTCAATACGCTTGGTATTAGTAACCAATAGATCATCTCCTACATTTTGAATTGTAGATCCTATTTTTTCTGTTAGAGAAGTCCAACCTGCCCAGTCATCTTCTGCCAACATGTCTTCAAAAGAGGCAACTGGATATTTTCTTGATAAATCAATAACCCATTCCACCATTTCTTCAGAAGAAAGAATTTTCTGATCTCTTTTTAGTTCATAATTTTTTGTTTCTGGATTGTAGAACTCTGTTGCAGCAGCATCAAAGCCAATCATTACTTCATCACCTAGTGAATAACCTGCTTTGTCTATAGCTTCAACGATTAAATCTAGAGCTTCGGTGTTTGATTTTACTGCTGGGGCAAAGCCACCTTCATTTCCAACATTGGTTGAGTAACCTTTTTCCTTTAGAATTTTTTGGAGGTGTTGAAAGATTTCAGCACCAGTTCTTAGTTTTTCATCCCAGGTAGGTGCTGTCATCGGCATAACCATATATTCTTGGATATCAGTAGCCCAGTTAGCATGTTTTCCACCGTTAAGGATATTTAACATTGGTCTAGGAAGAATAAGTTTTTTTGTTCCATAGAGTTCTCCAATATATTCATATAAAGGTCTACCTTGAGCTGCACTGCTAGCCCAAGCAAAAGCTAGAGAAACTCCCAAAATAGCATTTGCTCCGATTTTTTCTTTTTTTTCTGTTCCATCTAATTCAATCATGAAGTTATCTAATGAATCTTGAGTATAATCATTGCCAACAAGTGCCTGAGATAGAGTAGTGTTTACGTTTTCTACAGCTTTCAAAACTCCTTGTCCTAGATAAGCTTGAGAACCATCTCTAAGTTCTAGAGCTTCATGAGTGCCTGTTGATGCTCCACTAGGGACAGTTGTTCTACCCATATGATTACCTTCAACAGTAACTTCTACTTCTATTGTTGGATTACCTCTGGAATCTAGAACTTGTCTGCCATGAATGTGAGTAATTTTCATTTTTCCTTGTCAAATACCGTCTGTGGTATTGCTATTAATATTTATTTATAACTAATCTCCTATATAGTTGTTATAATATAACACTGTAATAGTGGAAAGACATAAGTTATATGAAAATTCGTTTAAATAAATACCTTGCTCAATTGGGTGTTGCATCTCGTAGAAAAGTTGATGAACTTATCGAAAAGAAAAAAGTTTTAATCAACGGCAGTGTTGCCAGGCTAGGAGATAAAGTCGATGATAGTAAAGATACTATCAAGATTGGTAGAAAATCTTATGCTCCTTCAACTTCCAAGAAAAAACTCGAGTATTGGATGGTTTATAAACCGACTGGGTTTGTGAGCTCTACGTCAGATCCTACCGGGTTACAAGTTGTGACTTCTTTGGTAGAAAGTGATCAAAGGTTATATCCAGTTGGAAGATTAGATATAGATTCAGAAGGAATGTTGATTTTGACTAATGATGGAGAGCTAACTCAACGTTTGACTCATCCCAAAAATCATGTTCCCAAAACATATAATGTTTGGGTAAAAGGCAAATTAAGTAGAAATGGTTTTGATAGAATTCGTAGAGGTCTCAAGATGAAAAGTCAACGAGTTTCTCCAGCAGAAATTAGAGTGATAGAGAAATATGATGGTGGAGCTATCTTGGAGGTTATTCTTCATCAAGGAATGAATAGACAAATAAGAAGAATGATGAAGGCTATTAATCTAGATGTGAAACGTCTAACTAGAGTAGCAGTTGGCTCTTTGACAATTGGTAATTTAAAATCTGGTGAAGTGAGACAACTTACCTTAGATGAAAAACAAGCCCTTTTGTCCAAGACAATAAAAGATAGTGACAATTTATCAGAATAAGATCATGAAACAAAGAAAAATTTATTATTTTTTAATTTTATTGAGTTTGGGATGGTTATTAGGCTCACTTGGTTTCAAAAAGTATTTTCAGTATCAAAAGTTAAAATCTTTTCGTACAGATTTTTCTCAGAAAAGTATCTCTTTAAATAAATTGACTTTAGGAAAAGTAGGCAAAGATGATATTCCAGATATTTCAAACCCAAAATTTGTTTCAGTTGATGAGGCTTCTATAAAAGACTCAATGAAAGGTGTTTTAGTTGATATCTCTGGTAAAAAACGCTTTTATCCTTTGAATATTTTGGTTTGGCATGAGGTTATTAATGATTTTATGGAAGGTGTTCCTATCGCAGTAACCTACAGTCCTCTTTGTGATTCTGTGACTGTATTTAGAAGTAGTTCTAATAATCAAGGCTTAAAGTTTAGGGCTAGTGGTTTTTTGTATAATGCAAACTTGGTATTTTACGATACAAAAACAGAAAGTTTCTGGTTACAGGCAACTGGTCAGGCTATTGCTGGGCAATTTGATGGAAATTTTTTATCACTTGTTCCTGGAACTCAAGTTTTATCTTTTGCAGAGATAAAGAAAAATCACTCTGATGCCCAGATTCTGAGTCAGGATACAGGATACTTTAATAATTACAGTTTTAATCCATATAGTGGTTACACAGAAACAGATGAAATACCTGATTTTGTAAAATATGAAAATAAGCGTTTTTCTAAGAAACAGAGAATGTTTGTTGTTCCACTGGGAGAAAAATCTTTAGTTTTTCCTTTGGATTCATTACCAACAGAAGAAGTCCGAAGTAGAATTTTTGATGGTACTTTCATTAGGGCTGGTAAATCTGGATCAGAAGTTATTGTGACTCAAGATGGAAAAAGAGTTGGTGGTTACTCTCAAATGTGGTTTTGTTGGGCAGCCAGTCATGAAGAAAATGGAGTTGTTTGGGATATGTCTAGTGAGGAAGTCAAGTGAAAAAATGGTATCAGTCTAGAGTAAAGCATGGTGATAAAGATGGATCTAATCTTTCTTATCCTACTGTTAATCTTGATGCAAAAGTATTACCCAGTTCCCTTAAAAGAGGTGTTTATGCCAGTTGGGTAAAGGTTGGTGATAAAACTTATCCAGCAGCAGCTCATTTTGGCCCTAGGTTAATAAAAAAAGAATTAGAAGATGTTTTGGAAATTTATATTCTAGATTTTTCAGCTGATATTTATGGTGAAGAAATAAGCTTTTACTTGGAGCAATATATTAGAGAGGTAATGGATTTTATAGATTTTTCTTCATTAAAAAATCAAATTACTCTAGATATAGAAAAAATTAAAGAGGTTTTGAAAGTTGATCCAAAAGAGGAATAAGTTCAGTGAATCCTGATATTACATTTTCATTATTTTTATTAGATTGATATTTATTATCTCTTATTATATGTATAGGGATTATATTAGAGAGTTTTTTTAGATAATTTATAACACTTGGTTTATCATCAATGATGATGGTTCCTTTTGGGAGAGATTCTAGAACTTTAGGATCCATTTTTCTACGTAAAATATGTGTATGTTGGGGGGCAAAAAACTTTAAAAGGTTATTAACTTTTAGTTTATGTTTTTGAAAATCAGTAAAACCTTCAGAATAAATACCTAATTGATATTTTTCTTTTTCTAATTTAGAGAGTATCTCTACAGATTCTGGAAAAAGACATTTTTGAAAGTTTATTGGATGCCAAAAAGTTCTTTTTAGATCTAAGAAGGAAAAATTATAATAGTTAGCTAGTTGTTGAAGGTAATCGTTGGTAGAAAAATCACTAGTTCTTTTTAGATTATTTAGGTAAATAAGACGGAAATTTTCTATTTCCTGTGAAGAGACTCCCAGCGTATTAGCAAGTGTTTCCATCTGGAGTTTTTTAAGTAATTTTGTATTGATTAGAGTATCATCAATATCAAACAAGATAAGATTCTTCATTCTATAGCCAGTATACTATATTTCTTACAGTATAGTTAAAATTATTTTAATGAAAATAATTTACCTCTTCTTCTTTCTTTTTATTTGCTAACTTTTTTGTAGTATTTTTATGGTTTGTAAAGAATGCTGCTGCTAGGAAAGTAGTTATTGGAGCAGCTAAAACAATACCTATGGAACCGCTTAGTGTTCTAACAATTTCTTCAGCAACGATTTCTAAGTTTATGATTTGCATAGGATTTGCTTCTGAAGTAAGGAATAATAATAAAAGTGGTAAAGAAGCTCCTGCATAGACAAGAATCAATGTATTTATCATTGAAGAAATATGATCTTGTCCTACTTTCATAGCTCTTTTAAAGAGTTCTTTAAATTTTATTTTGGGATTTGCTTCTTTCAGTTGTTGTACAAATGATGATTGTGAAACAGCAATATCATCAAGTGTGCCTAGTAAACTTATGATAATACCAGCAAGCAGTAAACCACGAATATCTAGTTTATTTTCTGTCATAACACTTAAGAATCCAGCTTCTTCACTGGAAAATCCAGTTAGCTTTGTTTTATCCATAAATATAGTTGCTAGTAATCCAGATATTGTTAGGGCAATTAGTGTGCTTATAACGGCAATATGTGTTTTTGGTTTAATTCCATGAGATAGATAAAAAGTTACAGGAACAATAATCAGAGACCCTAGAAGAGTTGCCAATAGAGGGCTCCAACCATTCAGAATAAGAGGAAGTATCATGCCAAAAATAATAAAAAATGATGTAGCTAGAGAGAGCAGAGAACGGAAGCCCCACCATTTACCAATTGCAATAACTAGAAAAACAAAAATTGTTCCCAGCTGGAAAAGTGCTGGCTGACGGACATAGTCAGTAATTATCCATTCTTGCTGATTATTTTGTTGAAGTACTACTTTTTCTCCAAGAGAGTATGGATTCCATATGGAAAAAGGGGCTTGATAATGAGTTATCTCTATAAATTCTTTTGAATTTTTTAATGATAATTCCAATTTTTGAAACTCATGAATATTTTCATTTTCAGAAATTTCACCTTGTTCAACTATTCTGGTAATTGTAGCTTCTTTAGTGCTTTGCATAATTAAGTGATGACGTAGTATTATTAGGGTAACTATTAATCTAATCTTTAAATTATATTATATCAAGGAAAAACTATGTCTGATTCTGTAACTGGTCCTAAATTAGTAGAAACTAAATATGTCTTGGCACCAAGAACTGATGAAAAAACATCATTTCCAGAGGGTAGTGCAGAATATTCTGGTAAGAAACCAGTGGTGTTACTGGTTCTAGATGGTTGGGGAATAGGACCTAAAACTGCTGGGAATGCCGTGGAGATTGCTAAGACACCTACTTTAGATTCTTTGTGGGTAGATTATCCTCATACAAAACTAGGTGCTAGTGGAGAATATGTTGGTTTGCCAAAGAATGTAGATGGAAATTCTGAAACAGGACATATGAATATTGGAGCTGGAAAGATTATTAGACAAAGTTTGCCTAGAGTAACTAGTTCTATAGAATCTGGAGAGTTTTTTGAAAATGAAGTTCTTTTGGAGGCTTTTAGAAGAGTAAAAGAAACAGGCGGAAAACTGCATCTAATGGGTCTTGTTGGTCCAGGTCTTGTTCATTCTAGTGTTGGACATTTGGAGGCTTTATTAGAGTTTTCCAAGAAACAAGAAGTAACTCAGGTAGAAGTTCATGCCTTTACTGATGGCAGAGATTCTTCTCCTACCATTGGTCTTGAATATTTACAGAAATTAGAAGATACCATGTCAGAGCTAGGTGTTGGTAGATTAGCTACTATTATGGGTAGGTTTTACTCAATGGATAGGAATAGAGATTGGTCTAGAACTCAAGTAGCTTATGATGCTTTGACTTTGGGTAAAGGTGAGCTGACGGATGATTGGAAAGTTTCTCTACAAAGATCTTATGAAAGAAACGTTACTGATGAATTTATTGAGCCTATTATTATAAAAGACTCTACTGGTGGATTACCGACTATTGAAGAAAAAGATGTAGCAATATTCTTTAATTTTAGGGTTGATAGACCTCGTCAGTTGACTTGGGCATTTTCTTTACCAGATTTTGAATATAGAAATTTGATGGGTGGTAGTTCTGGGCAAGAACTTAGTTCTTCGGAATTAACTTCTTTACCAGTTGTGAATTTTCAAAGAGAGAAAAAATATACAGATTTATTATTTGTCATGATGACTGATTATGATGAATCTCTTTCTATTCCCAAAGTTTTTCCTAAAGAAAATATCTTGGTTAATCTAGGTAGTGTTTTATCTGATCATGGAGTTTCACAACTAAGACTTACAGAAACTGAAAAAGAAAAAATGGTGACTTATTATATAAATGGTAAACGAGAAGAAGCATTTCCTGGAGAACATTGGTTAATTTTTCCTTCAAAGAAGACCAAATCTTATGCAGATATTCCAGAGATGTCTGCCAGAGAAATAGCTGCAGCTTTGATTCACGAAATAGAACTGGAAAGTTTTGATGTAGCTGTGGTGAATATTTGTAATGGAGATATGGTGGGACATACAGGTGATTTACAAGCTGGAATAAAAGCTTGTGAAGTAGTTGATCAGCAAGTCAAAAAAATAGTAGAGGCTATTTTGAAGACAGATGGAATGATAATTATTACAGCAGATCATGGAAATGTAGAAGAAATGATAGATAATGAAACAGGAGAGATAGATACAGCTCACTCGATTTATCCGGTTCCTTGTATTTTTGTTGATAATGACTTGTTTAGAAAAAACCCAGCCTTACAACCAGGTATCTTGGCAGATTTAGCTCCAACTATTTTGGATGTTGTTGGTATAGAAAAACCAGAGGAAATGACTGGTAAATCTTTACTAAAAACAAATGAGTAAAAGTTTTGCTGTATTTTTATTTCCTAAGAGGAGTAAGTTTTAGTGAATAGTAGTTGTTTTCGCTCTTTCTTCGGATATGTAAAAGGTGTAAGCTAAAAATTCATGACTGATTCTTCGTCAATTCCACTAGCTGCTCGTTTACGTCCTACAAATCTAGATGAATTTGTTGGTCAGAAGCATCTTGTTGGTGAGGATAAACCTTTACGGATTACTATAGAAATGGGAGTTATTTCTAGCATGATTTTTTGGGGGCCTCCTGGTGTTGGTAAAACCACTTTGGCCAAGATTTTGGCTCGTCAGACTGGTCATAATTTTGTAGAACTTTCTGCAGTTAGTGCTGGTAAAGCAGATATTAGAAAAGTTGTTGAAGAGACCAAACAGCAACGACAACTTACAGAGTCTTACACTACTCCAATTCTGTTTTTAGATGAGATTCATCGTTTTAATAAAGCTCAACAAGATTATCTTTTGCCATTTGTAGAAGATGGGACTTTGATCCTGATTGGGGCAACTACAGAAAACCCTAGTTTTCAAGTGATTTCCCCTTTATTATCTCGGGCTAGAGTTTATGTTCTAGAATCTTTGAAAGATGAAGAAATGGAAGAAGTGATAGAGAGAGCTCTTTCATTATTTAAGAAAGAAACTAAGAAAAAAGTTTCTTTGGCAAAAAAAGCTAGTGAGTGGTTATTGAGATTTGCTGATGGTGATGCTCGTCAATTGTTAACTATCATGGAATATACTTTTCAACTTTATAAAAATCTCAAGTTAGATTCTTTGAAAAATGCACTTCAGTCTCAACACTTGCGTTATGATCAGCATGGAGAAGAGCATCACAATACTATTAGTGCTTTTATAAAAAGTATGAGAGGTAGTGATGCAGATGCTGCAGTATATTATTTGGCTCGGATGGTAGCAGCTGGTGAAGATCCTCTTTTTATTGCTAGAAGAATGGTTGTTTTTGCTAGTGAGGATATTGGAATGGCTCAACCAACAGCTTTAGTTGTTGCTAATGAGGTTTTTAAGTCTTGTCAGACTATTGGTTACCCTGAATGTGCAATTAACTTATCTCACGGGGCAATTTATCTAGCAAAGGCAAAGAAAGATCGTCGGGCTTATGATGCCTTGAGAGCTGCTCAAGCAGATGTGGCAAAGTCAGGTAATTTACCTATCCCGATGGAACTACGTAACCCTGTTACTAGTTTGATGAAACAGCAAGGTTATGGCAAAGGTTATGAAATGTATCCTGGTAAAAATAAAAGTTTGTTACCTGATAAATTAAAAAATAAAAAATATTTTTAAGTTTTTTATTTTATAGTATAACCAAGTTTTTCAATAACTCCTTTTATTTTTTCTACAGAAACTTTCTCAGAATTAAACTCTACTTTTGTTTCTGCTTTGGCATAGTTCGTATGTACATCAGTAACTCCAGGAAGATCTTCTATCTCTCCATCGATTGATAAGCTACAGCTGGTGCAGTGCATACCATCTATTTTTAAGGTAATTTTTTCTATATTTTCTTCTGTTTTTGAAGATTGTTTATTTTTTTTAAAAAATTGAAACATTTTTTTCTTTCTAAATTTAATTTATTTTTTTATTCCACTACTTCCAAAATTCCAGAGTACATTCCCATAGAACATGTAAAGGTATATCTACCAACTTTATCTGGAGTAAAAGTAAAGGTTTGTTTATCTGTAGATCGAAGAGATGTTCTAATACCAAATTCACGAAATACAAAGGACAGAGCACAAGAGTAAGTATTATTACTAGTCAGAGTAAACTCAACAGGAATTCCTTTTTTTACTCTAGTATAGCTAGGAGAGTATCCTTGGTTAACTACTTGTATGTTTACCATTTGCACACCATTTTTAATAGCTGTTGTATTTATATTATTTTTTTCAAATCTATCAGCAGAGAAGAAGTGGCTAATTGGTTGAGTAATTCTTTGGATAGTTAGTGGAGAGTCTATAACTACAAGCACTCCATTTATGGTATATAAAGCCATAAAAATTAAAGCATATCCAGCTACTTTTGAAAAAACACTATTCCAAACTTCAGAAAGCTTTGCTGTAGCAATTCCAAGTATTGCAAATAGTGGCATAGTTCCTAGAACAAAAGTAAACATAGTAGCAGCACCTATAAAAGGATTACCACTATTTATAGCCAAAACTTCCATTGCCTGAGTAACTCCACAGGGAATAAAAATAGTCATTAGTCCCAAAACAAATGGGGCAAATAAAGAGCTATTTTTACTTTTACCTTTTATCATTTTTCTTACCCACTTTGGTGGTTGGAATGAAAGGTATCGGAAAATAGGATGAACGTTCATCAAGTTCATTGCAGAGGCAAACATAAATAGAGCAGTCAAAGCTTGGAAAAATAATTTGGCATCAAGGCTCAAGGTAATGAATGAACCAGCCAGTCCAAGCATAAATCCAAGAATAGTATGAGAGATTAGTTTTGCAACAAGAAATAGTAAAACTGGCATCCAGTCTAAGGAATCAATTTCTTTTAATTGATGGGTTTTATTTTTTGAGTTGGGATCATTTTCTAGTTCTTGTTTTTTTTGATTGGAAATTACTCCTGTTAGTAGTCCTCCTTGGACGGCTAAGCATGATAGACCACCTGTGGTAAGGCCAGTAAAGAAGATAAATAAAAAGTCCATTATAGTTTTTCCTTTTAATTAATTTTGTTTTTTACAAGTGATATTTTTTTCAAACGAAGAGCATTACTAACAACCGAGACACTAGAAAAAGCCATAGCTATACTAGCTAGTATAGGGCTGAGTTGAATACCAAAATATGGATATAAGGCACCCATTGCAACAGGGATAAGAACAACGTTATAACCAAATGCCCAGAAAAGGTTTTGATGAATATTTTTCATAGTGGCTTGTGAGAGCTTAATTGCTTGAGGGACAAGACTAATATCACTTCTGAGTAAAGTAATACCAGCTGACTCAATAGCG
Source organism: Minisyncoccota bacterium (assembly GCA_018657765.1). GTDB lineage: Bacteria > Patescibacteriota > Microgenomatia > UBA1400 > PJMF01 > CG2-30-36-39. Next base: position 20,933 of record JABHWM010000009.1, read on the forward strand.
ACATCAGTGCCATTACCCATGGCAATTCCCACATCAGCAGAAGCCAATGCTGGGGCATCATTAATACCATCACCAACCATGGCAACTTTTCCATAGCGACTTTGTAGCTCTTTTATTTTCTTTTCTTTTTCTTGTGGGAGAACTTCTGCTTGGAACTCTGTAATTCCAAGTTGTTTTGCAATGCTTTGAGCTGTTTGAGTATTATCTCCAGTTAGCAATATTGGAGTAATATTTTGTTTTTTAAGTTGTTGCACAACTGTTGCTGATTGAGGTCGCAAAGTATCAGCAATGCTTAATATTCCGGTTAATTCATTGTGGATGGCAACAAAAACTACTGTTTCACCTTGTTGTTTCCAGATATTTGCCTTTTCTATTAATGAAGGAGTAATTATGACTTTATGCTCTTTCATTAATTTTTCCGTACCGATCAGAACAGCTTGCTGGTTATAAATAGCAGAGACTCCTTTACCACTAATGTCTTTAAATTTACTGATTTTTTCAGAGAAATTACTAACACTTAATGTTTTCTTGACATAGTTTGTAACAGCTTGGGCCAGTGGATGATGAGAAAGTTCTTCTATTGTTCCAATTAGAGAAAGGAATTTTTTTTCTGTAAATGATTTTTGGACTAGAAAGAAGTTAGTAACAGTGGGTTTTCCCTTAGTAAGAGTTCCTGTTTTATCAAATACAACAGCTTTTACTTTGTTGGCAATCTCTAGAGCTTGTGCATCTTTTATGAGAATTCCATTTTGAGCTCCCTTACCAATACCAACCATTAGTGAGGTAGGAGTAGCAAGTCCTAGAGCACAAGGGCAAGCAATTATAAGAACATTAATCATACTAATCATTGCTCTGAGCATCTTGGGTTCTGGTCCAAAGATCCACCATATTCCAAAAGTTATAAGAGATAAAATAATTACTATTGGTACAAAGTAACTAGCTACAGTATCTACTGTGTTCTGGATAGCTGGACGAGATCCCTGAGCTTCTTGAACAAGGCGAATAATTTGAGATAGTAAAGTCTCGTTACCTACTTTTGTAGCTACTAGCTCAATGGAACCGGAAATATTGAGAGTTGAACCAATAACTTCATCATCTTTTTGTTTTTGACTAGGTAAGCTTTCTCCAGTAATCATGCTTTCATCTAGAGAAGTTTCTCCTTTAACAATAGTGCCATCTACTGGAATTTTTTCTCCTGGTTTTACCAGAAGAATATCTCCTGTTTTAACTTTATCCAAAGATATTTCTTGCCATGAATTATTTACTTTAACTCTCGCTGTTTTGACTTGTAGCTCTAGTAGTTTTTTGATGGCAGCAGACGTTCTACTTTTAGCTCTAATCTCCAAAAATTTTCCCAAAAGAATGAAAAAAATGATGGCACTGGAAGCTTCAAAGTAAGTATGCGCAGGGATATTTTGTTTTTCCAGCCAAGATCCAGCAAAAACAACAAAACTAGAATAACCAAAAGCAACAGTAGTTCCAAGAGCTACTAAAGTATCCATGTTAGTGGTTTTGTTTTTTAGTCCAGACCAGGCGCCTTTGTAAAAACGTTTTCCAGCCCAAATTTGTACAGGAAGAGATAGCAACATCATTACAACAGGTTTCATTAAGAATGATGGAGCAAATGGAAACATTGTGAGCATGAGAATACCGGTAAAAACTCCACTTACTAGGAGTTGTTTCTTGAGATATTTTAGTTCCTGTTTTTTTCTTTGTTCTATTTCTTCTGATTGATCATCTTTTGCAATATGAGCTGTATAGCCAGCTCTGGATATGATTTTTTCAAAGTCTTTATGAGAAACTTCTTTGTTATCAAAATTTATAAAAGCCTGTTCATTGTTGTAGTTTACAGAGGCATCGGAAACACCAGGTGTTTTTTTTAGAGATTTTTGAATATTGATGGCACAGCTTACACAATGCATTCCTGAAATATGGAAGGAGAGAGAATCTTTTTTAGACATATTTTTGTGGCTCCTTTTGGAAAGTTTTCAGACAACCACTTGCGCAGAAGTAAAAATCTTTATTATTATATTGAGTAGAGAATCCAGCTGTTTTTGGTGAAACTCTCATGCCACAGATTGGGTCATGAACCAGTGGAACAAGTTTTTTCATACTCATTTTCTGTAAATTTGTCAGATTTAGTTTTGGATCAGTATCGACAAGCATCTCTCTTATAAGGTCACTAGCTTTGATGATATTGGGATGAGCTAGTTTATAAAAAATCTGTTTACCCTCTTTTCTAGTAGTTACAAGTTTTGTTTCTTTTAAGATCATCAAGTGCTGGCTGATGTTGGATTGGGGAAGATCAAGCATATCGTGAATATCACTGACACATAGTTCTTGGTCTCTAAGTAAGTGAATAATCTCTAGTCGCTTAGAGTTTGCCAAAGCCTTAAATGCTTGCTCGTGGATTTCAAATAATTGTTCATACATATTCAAATAATAGAATATGTTGTTAGGAAATAAAAGTCAATTACTGTTTTACTGAGTTTAAATAAGTATTATGTTCTTTTTCTTTACGAAAACACTTAATCAGCGTACAATACCAGAGTTCTAGCACCCATAGTTTAATGGATAGAACGGCGGTTTGCGGAACCGTTGATCCAGGTTCAATTCCTGGTGGGTGCACATTTTTTTCAAATTACTTTAATTTTTTATTATTAACTTCTTATTTATAGATGGGAATTTTTCAATATGTTAGATTTTAAAAAGGTTCATGAAGTTATTCTTGAGATTTTAAAAACTACTGATCAAAAAATAGTTGATGGTTTTAATTCTGATTTGGAAGTAAAAGATAAAGGTGGACGAGTAGAATCTAATCCAGTTACAGAAGTTGACGGTGCTGTTGAGGATTTTCTTAAAGATCAGTTGTCTGAAGCTTTTCCAGAGGTAGGTTTTGTTGGTGAAGAGCGAGATAATAATACTAAGGATGAATATAATTGGGTGGTTGATCCTATTGATGGGACGAAAAATTTTTCTTTGAAAGTTCCTGTTTTTTGTACTTCTATAGCTTTATGGAAAAATAATAAGCCTGTATATGGAATGATGAGTTTTCCAATGCAGAATCTACGAGTTCATGTAATAGATGGTAAAGGTATTTTTGTTAATGAAAAGAAACATCTTGCTGAAAATAAAGAATCTGTACAAAAAACTCCTTTAATATTATTTAATATGGTTGGTAATCATAAACTTAAAGCAGAAATGTTTGTAAAAATTTTAGAGGACATGTTCTCTCCCAGATATTTTGGAAGTGCTGTTTATCATTTGATGATGGTAGGACTTGGTAAAGCAGATGTTGTAGCTCTTTGGAACTTGGCTCCTTGGGATTTGGGCGTAGCAAAGTTATTGATGCAGGAAGCTGGGCTGGAGTATAGATATGTAGGTGAAGATGTTAATCTAGATTTAGAAGGAAAAGAACCTTATAGATTCAAAATAGTTGTTGGTAAACAACCATTTGTAGATAAAATTGCTAGTTTTTTTGAAGAAGCTTTAGATAAAAAAGAGAAGTAATAAGAGGAAGGGTCGCATAGTGGTCTATTGCACCAGTTTCGAAAACTGGCGCCTGAAAAGGCTTCGTGAGTTCAAATCTCACCCCTTCCGCCAAGGAAATATGTTAGAAGAACAAAAAATACAGATTAACAATGATAAACGTCAATCAGATCTAGAAGAAATGAGGTCTTTGGCTCGTAAATTATTGGAATCTTTTAAAAATGAATCAAAAGAATTTTTGAAAGAAAATAATATCGTTATTTTAGAAAATGATATAGAGATAACTGGTGATTCAACGTTACGTCTAAGTGATTTACTTCCAAAAGGATATAGTTTTTTTATTGGTGAATATAATTCCTGTGATCGTAAAAAAATGAAAGTTAGTTTGTCTGTAAAAGATCCAATAAATGCAGAATCTTTTCTAGCATGGATTCATGAGATAGCTCATGCTAATAATCAAGGTATAGATACACAAAAAGGGGGTCAACCATTACTAGATCATGTGAAGGATGTTGAAGAAGATGAATTTTTAGCATGGTCAAGAGTTCTTGGATATCTTGAAAAGATAAAAATTTCTTATGGGGTATCTATAAATATTGATTTTGAAGAACTATCTCAATCTGTATATGATAAATATATGAATTATGTTAGTGGATTTATTAGAGAATCAGAAGGGAGTAGAAAAGATATTGAGGAAATTTTTTCTAGAGGAGATGATCTGAAAAGACTTTTTTTGGAGATGAAATAAAAAACCTTATGAAAGAAAATACTGAAACACAACACGATCAAGATAGAGGAACAAACTATATAGATAGTATTACTCCTTCAAGGATATAAGAGCTTCTTCTATTGGTTACAATATTTTTTATCTTTGGAAGATACCAGACGGTAGAAATATTTTATTGACTATTAATCTAGAAAATAAAATAGATAGAAATGGTGGTGACTATATTTTTGCAAAAACAAATCTTGATAGTGAAGAAGTTAGAGGACAAGGAAAGTATTTATGGAATTTTTTAATATCACAACTAAACCATTTTTCTTTATATGGATATGAGAAGATGGATCCTAATCCTTTACTTCATGAAGTAAGTCCAAATAAATACTCTAAAAAATTAGTTACTAGCTCTCTTGGATATAAAAGAAAAGGCAGAAAATATTTTAAGTTATATTAAATAGTTTTGAATAAATAATAAATCATGCAAAAAAATAAATCCACAACCCCCTGGCTACGACCTGGAGTCAAAGCACTAATAGTAAATCAAGGTAAAATCTTGATGGTTAAAGAAAGAATTGAAGGAAGAATAATTCATGATTTTCCAGGTGGTGGAGTAGATTATGGTGAAGATTTGAAGAAAGCTCTAAAAAGGGAAGTTTTTGAAGAAATAGGTTTGGAAATAAAAATAGAGAAAGCTGTTGGTAACTGGAGTTTTATTTTGGAAAAGCGTAAAGTACAAGTTGTTTGTATGGGATATCAGTGTGCTCTTAACGGTAACGGTAAAATTGATTTGAATAATAATCCAGCAGATGAAGATATTTTTGAGGTTCTTTGGTTTACTAAAGAAGAAATATTGGCTGATGCTGATAATTTACTAAGAGCAGAAGGTATGAAAGAAGCAGTTGAGAATTTGGTGATATAGAATTTTTTTTAGATAACTTATGTAGATTAATTTATGCCTAATTCAAATTCAAAAAATAATGATCAATGGTTTATTTATATCTTAAAATGCGGTGATGGCTCTCTTTATACAGGTTCTACAAATGATTTAGAAGCTAGAGTAAAAAAGCATAATAGTGGCAGTGGTGCAAAATATACACGCAGTCATTTACCAGTAATTTTAGTTTATTCAGAAAAATTTTCTAATAGGTCTTTAGCTTCAAAAAGAGAAGCAGAAATAAAAAAATTATCTAGGAAAGAAAAGTTATCTCTTATTAAAAGTAAACAATGAAAAATAAAAGACATCAAAATACACCAGCTTCTTATTTAGTATTATTTAAAGACAATCAGGTTTTGCTTCTTAGACGTTTTAATACAGGTTATGAAGATGGTAATTATTCATTAATAGCTGGTCATGTAGATTCTGGAGAAAACTTTACACAATGTATTATTAGAGAAGCAAAAGAAGAAGCTGGAATTTTATTAAATCCAGAAGATTTAAAAGTTGCTCATGTAATGCATAGAAATTCTGAGATTATTGGGAATAAAGAAAGAGTTGATGTTTTTTTTATTACTAAAAAATGGCAAGGAGAGATTCAAAACAAAGAAATTTATAAGTGTGATGATCTATCTTGGTTTAATTTAGACAAACTTCCTGAAAATATTATTCCATATATTAAACAAGCGATTAATAAAATAAAAAATAAAGTTTACTATAGCGAACATGGTTGGTAATAAATTATAAATTTAACAAACATTGACCTATAGCTTCTTTTATATTCTTGCCAAGTGATCCAATATCTTTATATACTGATCTTTAGTGAATAGGTATATTCTCCACAACTAGTAGTTAATTAAAATTCCGCCCAATGAGCGGATTTTTTTTACTTAATTTTTAGTTTAATGATAATTATAGATAAGGATAGAGCATGGTTGCCAAAGCAGAAAAAAATATTAGAAAACAAGAGTTTCAGGCTCGTCGTGAAGAAATCATGTGGTTAGAACAATCTCTAATGAAGGACTTACAGCCTCATTTAGAACTTGAATATAGAGTAGAAGGAGATGAACCATTGCTAGTTCTTTTGGTTGGAGATTTACATATAGGCTCTGCTGCAACTGATTATAAAGAATTAGAAAAGTTAAGAGATTTTATTTTAAATGATGAAGAAATCACTGTAGGCACAGGTATAGGTGGAGAGCCAATAACCTTCAATACTGCCAACGTTCGTATTATTTTTCTTGGAGATGAAATAGAAGGGGTCAAGCCAAAGTACCTGACAACTAACGTCATGAGTCTCACCATGGATTTACAGGAACAGCTCAATTATTTTAGAGATAAATTTCTCAAACCTCTAGCTGATGCTGGTAAAGTTATAGGCATGGTCAGTCATTATTGGGGACATCCTGGATGGGCACTTGAAGCTACTACTTTGGATCCTTGGGCTTTGTTAGCAGAGTCGGCTGATGTGGAAACTATTCTTAATGGAGGAAGAGTAAAATTTGTATTTGAGAATGGTCAAGAATCAGTTATAGAGACACGTCATAATCCTACTGCTAGTAGTAAATTTGATCCTTTGCATGGGGCAAGGGAAAGTCTTTTAATGCAATCTGAGCCTATCAGGCCAGATGGAAGCGCATCTGCTCATATTCATCGGCTAGCTGCAGGGAAAGAACATCATGCTGGGGCTGCCAACTCAATGTTTATGGTATCTTCTGGGACAGCAAAATCAACAAATAAAGAATTACCCGTAGATCAATTTGGGGTGAGACTTGGAAAACCATATACTACTGATAATGGTTTCACTAGTGTAATTATGACCCCTCCAGTAGGAAGATATAAAAAACGTTCTAAAAGAATAGAGCATACTCCACTTCCTTCTCTCCGTCATGCTTCTGTAGCACAAAGAGGTTTAGAATTACTAAATCAAACAGAAAAAGGGGGTATAACTAGGGAGTTAAAAGAGCAGATTTTAGAAACATTTGGGAAAGAACCAGAAATAGATATTGTAGAAGGTGAATCAGTAGAGTCACCAGCTGTAATGGAAAGAATTCCTAAAGGTAAGGTACTAGAAAAATTAAGAGGAAATGGTTTTGATGAAGCTGATTTGGAGAGAGAAGAGGTTTATTCAAAATTAAAAATTAATATTAAGACAGAACTTCCTATCTTATTACAGTTTATAGCAAATGCTCGTTTTGGTAGTGATGGTCAGACTGAAGGTTTTCATAAAGTTAACAAGTTTCAAAGAGATTATATTATTAAAAATCCTTATGCAGTAGTTCTTTATCTTAGAAGCTTATTAGATAACTCTGCTGGAAAACTACCTAATAGACGACAAGTTTTAGAAAAAACAGCTCGGTTTATTTCTAGGTCAGAAGATAAGGGATTGGCTTTACTTTTGGATTCTAGTTTGAGGAATGATGACTGGAAAAGAGGAGAGGATCCTATTGCTCCAGGAAGTTTTCTTTCTCGTGAAGCAGATATTCCTTTGATTCATCATCTATCTCAATTACAACTTTTTGTTGGTCCAGAAGCTGCATTACCATACACATTATCTGTTTTAGATAAGTTAGGTCATCATGGTTCTTTTTCTAAACCATCTTTTGGTCTTAGAAGAAACTATGATTTATATATGCATAAAAAACCAGGTATCGTAGTGGGTGGACATATGCCAAATGCAGGAACACAGATGTTTCATGATGGAACAAATCCAGAAACAGAGTATCCCACACTAGTAGCTCCTGGTTGGTGGGCAAGGAATGTAGATACTGCTGGAAAAGGAAATGTTAGCCCTGGAGCACCTCCTGGACAAGCTACTATTTTATTTCCACAAGAAAAATCAGGAGACCATTTAGTTTATCCAACTAGTTCTATAGAGGAAAGTAATTTGTTATTTGATGCTTTCTTGTTACTAGTAGGACTGGAAAAAATGGGGCTTATGGAAAGTGTCCAGTCAGATAAGACCTAGTTTATTTAACTTAAAGATGGAATTATTATTTAGTTTTCTTTGTAGCCAATTGTCCACAAGCGGCATCAATATCTTTTCCCATACTGACTCTTACTGTATGAGGAACTCTTGCTCTAGAGAGTACTGCAGAAAAGCGATCTATCTGGTTTCTATCAGAAGTTTGTAAGGTAAATCCAGGAACTGGATTGTATGGAATGAGATTGAGATGAATTAATTTTCCTTTGACAAGTTTTACTAGTTTTTCTGCATGTCGTTGTTTGTCGTTAATGTTTTTTAATAGAACATATTCAAAAGAAATTCTTTTATTATTGTTATCGATTATTTTATCAACAACAGTCATTAACTCTGATAATGAGTTATTTTTTGCGATAGGCATAATACTTTCACGCAATTCTTGAGTTGGAGCATGAAGGCTAATAGCCAGTCTTCCTTTAAAATCGTTTTCTAGAAGTTTTTCTAATGGTTTGACAATCCCTGATGTAGAAATAGTTATTCTACTAGGGCTCATAGCCATTTTTTCTGGATTAGTAAATATTTCTATAGATTCTAGAACATTATCAAGATTGAGAAGTGGTTCTCCCATACCCATAAAAACAATATTAGAAACTTTTTTATCTTCTTTTTTTAGTTTTCTAGCAAAAAACAAGACTTGTTCTGCAATCTCTTCAGAAGTTAAATTCGAGATAAACCCCATTGTGCCAGTAGCACAAAAAGTACAACCCACTGGACAACCCACCATGCAACTAACACATACTGTGTTTCGTCCATCTTTATGCTTCATGATAACTGTCTCAAGTAATTGCTTGTTTTTTGTTCTGGAAAAGAGAACCTTTTCAGTATCTCCTTTTTTAGATTTTTGATGGTTAATTACTTTTAGAGTATTAAAATCAAATTCTTGAGCTATTTTTTCACGGAGCTCTTTTGACCAAGTAGTAAACTCAGACCAATCTTCAATATATTGTTTATATAGTGCTAGATTAAGTTGTTTTAGTCTAAAAGATGGCTGATTATTCTTTTTAAGAAATTCTTCAAAGGTCATAAATATATTGTACCTTGAAGATATTTAAATAAGCTCCAAGAAATTTAAAAGTAGATTTATTTTGCTTTTAGAACTGCCTGAGATACTTTTTCAGCAAGATTTGGATAGAAAACACTAGGTATAATTTTATCTACAGTTGGATTTTCTATTGTTTCTGCAATAGTATCAGAAGCAGTTTGTTTCATTTGATATGTAATTTTTTTTAGTTTTCCTTGAACTACAGCTTTGAAAATTCCTGGAAAAGCTAATACATTATTTATTTGGTTATTAAAATCACTTCTACCTGTGGCAATAATATAAGCACCTGCTTTTTTTGCTTCTTCTGGCATAATTTCTGGAGTTGGATTAGCGAGTGCAAAAACAATTGCTTTTTTACTCATTTTTTTAATGGCTTCTGGTGTAATTGATCCTGGTCCAGAAACACCGATAATCACATCAAAACCATCAATGGTTTCTTCTGGAGTTCCAGCTTTTTTATTTTTGTTGGAAAGTCCTGCTACGGCTTGTTTATAGATATTTTGATTATTTCTTCCAGCAAAAATAGCTCCTTTTGTATCAAAAACAATTACATCATTTACATGACGAGCACCATTTGCTTTGGAGCATCTATCAGAATTACAGTTAAGTCCAAGAATCATTCTTGCAATAGCTAGTCCAGCAGATCCAGCTCCAACTATAGCTACTTTCAGTGATTCATATGGCTTGTTTATTACTTTTGCAGCATTAATAAGAGCAGCTCTAACAACGATAGCTGTACCGTGCTGATCATCATGAAAAACAGGAATTCCAATGTCTTGTAGGGCTTCTTCAACCTGAAAACAAGTAGGTGCAGATATATCTTCTAAGTTAATTCCTGCAAAAGTAGGGGCTACCTGTTTTACAAAATTAATTATTTCTGAAGGTGTCTGTGCATCTATAACTAGTGGAAAAGAATCTACTCCACCAAATTGTTTGATAAGTAAAGATTTTCCTTCCATGACTGGTAAAGCTGCTTTTGGACCGATATTTCCTAGTCCTAGTACAGCCGAGCCGTTAGAAATAACAGCAATAGTTCTACCTTTTAATGTATAGTCATAAGCTAATGAGTCATCTTGAGAAATTACTCTACAAGGTTCAGCAACACCTGGTGTATAAGCCAAAGATAAGTCTTTTTTAGATTCTAGTTTTCCAATAATATTAACTGTTCCTAGCTTTCCTGTTTTCTGTTTGTGATAAGTTAAAGCCTGTTTATAAACATCAGTCATATTATTTATTTCTTCTTTCAAAATACTTCAAAACAAGAGGTTTATTATAATAGATATCTGTTAATTTTGTGAAATAAGAACGCTACATCATTTTTAGTGGGTTTAGGTTATAATAGGTGGTTCTGACTAAACGGCTGTTCTTAGATTTTTAATAGACACTAAGCAAATGTCCGATGTATATGAAAGAGTCTGTAGGGTTAGTCAGCTACAAGATTCGGAGAAAAAGGACTATATGTTTCCTTCTCAAGACAGTAATAACCAAGCACAGGCTGCACAAGATCCAAGCAAGCTATATGTAGGAAATCTTTCTTATTCCATTAGTGAAGAAGAATTAAAAGATGTTTTTGCAGAATATGGCGATGTTGAAGAGTGTAAGCTTATCACAGACTTCCGAACAGGTCGTTCTAAGGGTTTTGCTTTCGTTAAATTTGCAACCGTCGAAGACGCAGCAAATGCAATGGAACAACTCAACGAACAAGAGGTTCAAGGTCGCAAACTTTTCATAAAGATTGCTCAACCTCCTCGTCCTCGTGAAGATCGTGGAAATCGTGGCGGAGGCCGTGGTTTTGGTGGTGGTGGAGACCGTGGAGGCCGTGGTGGAGACCGTGGTTTCGGTGGTGATCGCCGTGGTGGTTATAATAATCGTAGAGATTAATCACAAAGTTTAAAAAACTATAAATAACCCCTTTAGAAAGTAATTTCTAGAGGGGTTTTTGTATTATAAGAGTTTTAAAATATTAACTTTATTTGATTTATTTGAAAATCAAGTTTTTTTAAAATAAATCCAGCTTTGTTTTTTATTATCTCTGTCTATAATTGAGCTATGAAACTTACGCCTACAATTTACTCTGTTTCCGATTTTGTTGATCTTGTGAACGGACAGTTAAAAGAAATGACCATGGCTATTCAAGGGGAGATAACTTCTTTGAATATGCGTAACCATGCTTATTTTTCTCTCTCTGATAGTAACCCTGATGAAAAAGCAGTTTTATCTTGTGCTCTTTGGCAGTTTCGTTTAAAAAGTTTGCCTTTTGATTTACAAGAAGGTATGGAAGTACAAGTTGTTGGGAAGGCTAGTGTATATAAACCATCTGGAAGGTTTACTTTTGTAGTTGATCATATTGTCCCGGTTGGTGAAGGATCTTTACAAAAAGCCTTTGAAGCTTTGAAAAAAAAGCTAGATGGAAAAGGATATTTTTCTACAGAGAGAAAGCGCAAGGTTCTTGCCCAGATAAACTGATAAAATGCTAGAATAAAAGCATGAAACTCCAGATATGGCACGGAAAAATAAGTGGATATAAAACCGGAAAAATCCTGCACCACTTCATAGTGGATGTAGAAGCCTCTAAAACAGCA
>JABHWM010000010.1 GCA_018657765.1 Minisyncoccota bacterium
TGCTGTTTTAGAGGCTTCTACATCCACTATGAAGTGGTGCAGGATTTTTCCGGTTTTATATCCACTTATTTTTCCGTGCCATATCTGGAGTTTCATGCTTTTATTCTAGCATTTTATCAGTTTATCTGGGCAAGAACCAATTATTTATAGAATTTCATAATTTTTTCACTCTCAGTAAGACTAATAGTCTGCGATTATTAGATAACCAACGCAAAGTACCGGGTATAGAACCAAAGAAAAAAGAATTTATTGACTTACTACATGCCTTTGCAGAAAAATATCACTGGATGACCTGCTGGAGCATGATTGGTTTTTTTGAGAGCAGATATCAAAAACTAAAACAAGCTAGATGAACTATATTGCAAAAAAACCTGCATAGAGTAAAACTCCATACAGGTTTGTTGAACCAAAAAGCTGTCTAAGCTAAGCTGAAACTTCATATTCCAGCCGAATTGCCAATGTAACTTTTTACTCTGTTACATTTACTGGATCTTTTTTTCTTTTGGCAATTTTAGATTTTTTCCAACCTTTCTTTATATATTCCTCCTTTATGGAGGTTAGAACTGCTTCAGCTCCTGGATATTCCAGGAACTCTTCAAAATCTACAAGAACATGTAGATCTTGGAGCTTTTTAGAAGCAATTCCTGCTTCTATTCTTTCGATAAAGAAACTACTCAGATCTAAATCAGGGGGAGAACTAAGTTGAGGCATTTTTTTCACCTTTACTAATTTTTCAAAGTGCCTTTTACAGGCAAAACATATACTAAAAATATTTAGTACATCTTTTGCCCATAAAAGAATTGGCTATAAGCTTAGGTTTTTTAAAGTTCTGATCATATTAGGATATAGAGCAAATCTATAGCTAATATAAACCTCTTTATAAAAAGTTTTTGGTTCTCTGGTAGTATATCAAACTATGTCCAATATTTCAATATTATGAGATTGTTTTTAACTACTATTTAAACGCAAAAATCCCCCGCAGAACGGGGGATTCGGTTTTAAGCTTACTTCATTTCACCTTTACAGATTAAAATAAAAATAAACTGGGTATGCAATCGCTCTAGAAACAAATACAACTATAGTTGCTATTATTCCTATAATTAGCCCAATAACAATCAGGCCAACCATTACTATGATCCATATTAAAATGAAATGGAACACGTTATTATCAAGGAATGGGTTATTATCCCACCACAATAATAAAGCAATAATAAATGTTACAGCAAACCACAACACCAGGGCTGCTATCTCCAACGTAATCACCTCCTTTTATGAGAGTTAATTTGAAAAAGCTTTCCTAGATATAAGTATACCAAACTACATCTAGTAAGTCAATATTATAGGTCATTTATTTCATCTCTTTCAAACGCAAAAATCCCTGTCCATTATAGACAGGGATTCATTTTTTTGCTCTGGACCTTTATAAAACAATAAAAAGAACCATCGCAATGACTGGCCCAATAAATAGTGTTATAAAGCCTAGTATCAAAACTAGAACAATAACAGCACATACTGTAGCCACGATCGTATAGCCTAACAACTTTACCCCAAAAACAATTACGCTTGCGCAATTATAGAAGTAAGAAGTTATTAAACCCAATATGCCGCCTGGCATAAAGCAAATCCATTCAAAAACGGAGTATGCTAATACCAAAACAAACCATAGGATCAAAAACCATATCAGGAATGCTTCACTCATGTTAATCACCTCCTTTTGGAATTAGATTTTGAAAAGCTTTCCTAGATATAAGTATATCAAACTACATCTGGAAAGTCAATATTATAGGTCATTTATTTACCACCTCTTCCCTCAACTCCGCCCATCATCTATACTAGATCCATTATGTTTGATTGGTTCTTCGCAAAAAACAAAACCCAAGTAGTAGTTTCACCATCTATCGTGATTTTTACTCTGGCATTGCTAGGTACTTTGCGTTTTATGCTGGCTATTAACAACATTATTATCTTGTTTTTCCTATCCTTTATTCTGATGGTCGCCCTCAATCCAGCAGTCAGTCGTTTCCAAAGAATCCTCAAGCTACCTAGAATTCTCAGCATGATCTTGGTATATATTTTACTAATTATCTTGATTGTCTCTACTACAGCTCTGGTTCTACCACCCCTGATCTCAGAAATGCTGCGCTTTCTGAAGACAATTGACCTACCATATCTTCAAGATCAATTCTCTAATGTAGAGTTTTCTTTCTCGGAGATCGGGAACCTGGCCAATCAATTTACTTCTTCTGTAAATTTCTTGGTCAAAGCAGTTACCGGTACTTTCACCGGTATCTTTACTTTCTTGACTCTACTCATTATGTCTTTCTACCTCTTGATAGACAGACCTCACCTACACAAAAAAATAGTTTGGTTTACGAATAAAAAAGAAAGCCTAGAACTTACCAAAAACTTTATCGATGATCTAGAACATCAGCTAGGTGGCTGGGTAAGAGGACAAATCATCTTGATGATAGTGATCGCTATCGCTACTTATTTTGGACTCAGCTTACTGGGCATTCCTTTTGCTTTACCACTGGCTATCTTGGCTGGATTCTTGGAAATATTACCAAATCTAGGCCCATTCATTGCTTCTGTACCGGCAATCTTGATTGCTTATCTCACCCTTGGTTTCCCAATGGCTGGAGCAACAACCATCATGTATGTAGTAGTCCAACAACTAGAAAATAATCTATTAGTACCCAAAATAATGAGTGTTAACGCCAAAGTTAATCCATTGATCTCGATGCTATGTGTTTTGATTGGTTTCCAACTAGGAACTGTTATTGGTGGGTTAATAGCTATCCCTATCTACATCATTGCTAGAGCCACTTATTCACTCTGGCGAAATAGAGCTCATCGATAAACTCCAGGCTGTATAATAACCCTATGTCTACTCGTGCAATCTATGCTTTTTCTGGTGATCCTATCACTTATGGTCACATTGATATTATCAAAAGAGCCCATCAGCTTTTTGGTTCTGTTATTGTCGCTATCGGTACTAATCCTGATAAGAACTATACTTTTACTGCCAAAGAACGAAAAAACTTGGCTCAAGAAGCTCTAGATGGTCTTTCTAATGTAACTGTCAAAAGTTTTACTGGTTTATTAGTAGATTTTGCCTATGAACAACAAGCTACTGTTATCGTCAAAGGAGTGCGTAACCAAGAAGATTTCCGTTATGAACAAACCCTCAGCCATGTAAGTTTATCTCAAGATCAAGGCATAGAAACTATTCTTTTATTCGCCAAAAAAGAATTAGCTCATGTTAGTTCTAGTACTGTCAAAGCTCTCCAAAAAGAAAACGGACTGACCCAAAACTATGTTCCTTTATCTGTCAAAGTAGCCCTAGAAAAAAAGATTTCTAATCAAGTAATAGTCGGAGTTACTGGGGAAATAGCCACTGGCAAAACACATCTGGCAAAACTACTAAAAAAACATGGCAAAGAGCAGGGGATAGAGGTCCATAATATCGAGCTAGATAAACTAGCTCACGAGATACAAAATGAGCTACAAGAACCGCAGTATAAAGCTCTTCGCAAAAAAATAGCTGATACTTTTGGGCAAGAAATTCTACGCAAAAATGACACCATAGATCGTCAAAAACTAGGTGAAGTAGTTTTCTCAGATTTATCACAACTGGAAAAACTTAATAAACTGATGTGGAAACCAGTTTTGGTGAGACTTCGTAGGAAGCTCAGGAATAAAAAAGGATTAATCATGATAAATAGTGCTTTGATTGCAGAAGCAGATCTGATGGCTGTTTGTAATAATAAAATTATTCTCACAAAAACTTCTGAAAAACTACAAAAAGAAAGATTAATAAAAAGAGGTTTTGATGCAGGACAAATAAAACGTCGCATAGATTCACAACTTTCTACAGAAAAGAAACAACAAATATTAGAGAAGACTATTAAAGATATTGGTTTTGGAAAAATCTGGGAAATAAACACTATAAATAGTGTGAACAACCCCAAAGATATAAAAGAAAAGAAAAATCTTTCTTCCTTTGCCAAACAACTTTTTTCTGAGATACTGTAATTTACTATGTCAGAGTCACAACGTCTCCAACGCAACAAACTATTCGCCAAAGGTCTCAAAAAAACCGCTACTTATGCAGTTATGATTACTGCAGATATTCTCAAAGCTATCTTGGGATTTATAAAAATGATGATTAGTACCGCTATCGGTAAAAAATAGGCTCTGAAAAATAACTTTTTTAATGTTTGAAATATGTTTTAGGCGTGAAAAATAACAAATAGCCACTGAATAATGCTAGTGGTAACTTGCTATAGGTAACTGGACCTAATCCAACTAGGTAAATTAGGTTTGCAGTCCAGAAAACAAAGACAGATTCTTTGCTTTCCAACTCTGGTAACCATAGACCTGGATTTTTTTCAAGAAACCAGACACCAATCACCAAAAGAATCGCTGTCATAGCCCCTAAGAAAGTTTGGGGGTAAATCACCCAAACTATAATTGAAACAATATAAATTACCACAAGGGCAATATCATGTTTCAACTCTTTGAGATATTTCCATGCCGGCCATAAAAAGGCCAGCAATAGAATTAGATTTACGTAAAAATAAATATCCATTTTTGATTCTCCGCTCACCAATCTCAGGTGAGCAATCTGAGGTGGCGACCTCCTCAAGGTAAAACATTTACCACAAAGAACTCACCACCCATAAATTGTTAAAGTGCTGTATACCTTTCAAAAAAATAAAGCATACCCCTTCAATATATCAAAAAACATCACTAAAGTCAATATTATAGGACTGTTTTTAACCAATCTCTTCCTCAATAAATATGAAATTAAACGAAAAAAAACTGCCATAAAAGACAGTTTTTCCTCAAAATATTTGTTGGTCGTTTGTGCCAAGCTGAGGAATCGAACCTCAATCCCATGTTTTTCAGACATGTGCCTTGACCAACTTGGCTAGCTTGGCTTGTTAGTAAATGTAAACAAACTATGTGGACTCTAGAGGATTCGAACCTCTGACCTGCCGGATGTAAACCGGACGCTCTACCAACTGAGCTAAGAGTCCATAACTGGTGTATTATACACGCAATCTGGTGCCCAGGAGAGGACTTGAACCTCCATGGATTGCTCCATACGCCCCTCAAGCGTACGCGTCTACCAATTTCGCCACCTGGGCATACATGAAATATGAGCGAGAAACGGGACTCGAACCCGCGACCTCTTCCTTGGCAAGGAAACGCTCTAGCCAACTGAGCTATTCTCGCAATTGCATTTACTAAAAATTTGTCAAAGAGCGTGATTTCTCACAAGAGCCACATTATATAGCATTCTGCTCATAGTGAAAAATCTAATTTTTAAACCTACTTTTTACCTCAAAATACCTAAAGTGCCAGAGGAGGGAGTTGAACCCTCACGCCCATTTTCAGAGCACTAGTTCCTGAAACTAGCCTGTCTACCAATTTCAGCACTCTGGCAAAGTTAGTGGAAACCTCAATATTATAGATCAAGCATTAGTGAATTATATTAGAAATTAAATAAAAAACAGCAACCAGAAGACTTTGAATATTTAGGAAAATATATCCCTATTTGAAAAAAACTGCCTTCATTCTCTTGAATGCGGGGAATTTCTTACGGAAAGCAATTTCAAGTATCTCTGCTGCCTCATCTACAGAGTAGTGAGTTGTATTAATAGTCAAATCATAGGCATTTCTGCTATTTAAGTTCTTTTTAAAATATTTTTTGACAAAATCTTTACGATCTTTCTCATGATGAGCAATGATTTTCTTGGCTTTGGCTCTATCATAACCCTCATATTTTATAGCTCTCTGAACACGCAGTTCATAAGGAGCCACAATATTTACATGTAAACCTCTGGCAAAAGGAGTAATAAAGTTAGAACCTCTACCCAAAATAATAGAATTACCTTGATGGGCAAACATCATGATCACTTTACTCAGTTCTTTAATAAAAGTACTCTCATCAATATAGTCTTTATTAAGAGCAGAATGAACTAAATCCTCTACATAACTTCTGCTTTTTTCATCTATTTGTCTGATAATAGCTCTACGACGCTTGGTAGATTCTGCAACTTTATCGATAATTGTTTCATCATGAACAACAAAACCTAGTTTATCAGCTAACTTCTTGGCAATAGGAGCACCACCACTACCTGGCTCACGGGCAATAGTAATAAATGGTTTACTAAAAAAATGCTCCTCAGGAGCTTCTTGAAGTAAGCGGTTTTTTATTCCCAAGGCGGAAATTGCTTTATTAACTAGGGGGTAGTAGTTTATTGGCATACTATATCAGTATAGCTCAGATTTCAGCTTTTTTTAAGCTTCTTTTTGGTGAAGTTTTGGTATCTAAAAAATATGGAAAAGGGGAGTGCTAAGGATAAAGAAGTGCTATAATCACCCTAGTCCACGCCTCAGTAGCTCAGTGGATTAGAGCGCAGGTCTTCGGAACCTGGCGTCGGGGGTTCGAATCCCTCCTGGGGCACTTTTATCTTTAGGGTACAGTCTATCTATTAAAGAAGACTCTTATTTTTTGAAATAATCTATCTAACGTAAGAACTGGCTTATTTTTCTTTTCAGATTCTTCTTCTGTATCTACTCCTACCTGAAATATACCATTTCGGCCATGTTCTTTTACATAATAGAGAGCTCTATCTGCATCTAAAATAAAGTTATCTAAACTCCAAGCTTCTTCTTCTATCTGTTCAGATGACACAGATCCCATACTCAATTGTAATTTGAGATCTATTAACTCTTTCTCACCACTTTCTGTATCTTTTAAAGACTCAATCTGAACCAAGCCCTGAAAAGACTCTAATATTCTTTCCAACAAAAACCTAACATCTTCCTCATTTCCTTTAGCTAAAATAGCAAATTCTTCTCCACCATAACGATATACTTTATCACCCTCTCTAATAATCTTCTGTAATAATTCTGAAACATACTCCAAGGCTTTATCACCAACTAAATGCCCATAAATGTCATTAACATTTTTAAAATAATCAAGGTTCTTGCCCAGATAAACTGATAAAATGCTAGAATAAAAGCATGAAACTCCAGATATGGCACGGAAAAATAAGTGGATATAAAACCGGAAAAATCCTGCACCACTTCATAGTGGATGTAGAAGCCTCTAAAACAGCA
>JABHWM010000001.1 GCA_018657765.1 Minisyncoccota bacterium
AAATGATGAGTCTACTACAAACTCCAAAGAAGACTATCAAGGAGTTCATGTTCAATCTTGGCCAAAATATGATGAAGATTTGGCCAAAGCAGAGAATATTTCATTTGCGGTCCAGATAAATGGAAAAATTAGAGCTCAATTGGAAGTAGAAGCTTCATTGGCTACAGAGAAAGATAAGGTTCTATCTTTAGCTAAGGATCTACCTGAAGTAATCAGGTGGATTGGAGATGACAAGCTAGTGAAAGAGATCTTTGTTCCAGGTAAGATCGTGAGTTTTGTTACTAAGAAGTAAGCTTTTAACTTTTTTTATAAAGATACTAATAGATTATTATTTAGTTTTTGCTGGATTAAAATAAAAACTTCTTGAGTTTTGTTCCATTATATTGGCCTCATCTAAAAAGCTATTTGCGGCTTCATTTATTTGGGTAGCTAGACCAGTAAATGGGTGGATTAGTTTACCGTCTCTCCAGTTATTTATCTCTTCTTTTTCTAGTATTTCTTTATTTAACTCAAGTAACAATTCCTTGATAGCAGCACTTAAGCCAACATATTCTTCATTGTTAGGAGTATATTTTTCTGGAGCTGTTAAAAGTTCTCCTTCTGCTGAAATTTCAACTAAGAAAGTATTTGGATCATTTTTTAGTAATTTAGCTGATTCTGGTATATTTGGTAATTTATTCCCAGAAATCATACTTGTGGCTTTTTCTAACCAGTTGCCTTTTCTTTTTTCTAGATTTTCTTTTCTTTTTAAAACAAAAGTTCTTTGTTTTTCTCCAATTGTGATTATTACTTTACTTGGCCCAAAGGTAAGGTGTTCATTAACTTCAAAAGGGATATTGTCACCTAGAAGTTTGTGACAAATAGTATGTGCTTGCCAACGATAATACTCTGAGATTCTATCTGCATAGACTCTTGAATAAGATTCAATTTCTCTTAAATTTTTTTCTTTAATTACTCTTTTTCCTTTTTCTGCCAGTATTGCTTGCTGACTTTTTCTTTCATTATCAATGACCATATAGATTCTTTCTTTAAATTGCTAGATAAATAATATCACTTATTTGTCATTCTATCATTCTATTCTAAAAGAGTGAATAAATTTTTTTCTTGGTCCAACATAGGCCTGTCTTTAGAAATACTATCTGGTGTAACTGGTTTAATAGGCATTATTTATGGCAGCTATGTTCTTTTAGTAGAACAAGCCAAAGTTCCATTATGTTCTCTAGAATTATTGGAACAACAAAATTCTGCCTTAATGGCTCAGCAGCCCAAAATAACGGTTGAAGTAATGGGTGCAGTCAATCAACCAGGAGTATGGCAGTTTGACCGAGGAGAGCGAGTTGGTAAGGCTATAGAGCAAGCTGACGGCCTTAGTGAACAAGCCAATTGTCGATTTGTAGCCAAAACTTTGAATATGGCTGCAGTACTGAGTGATGGAGAGAAGATCTACGTTCCTTTTGTAGACGAAGATTCTGGTCTGGATAGCGCTATAGAAGAGAAAACTACTCAAATATCTATTAATACAGCCAGCCTAGAAGAACTTCAGGGTCTAAATGGTATTGGAGAGAGTAGAGCAACAACTATTATTGAAAATCGTCCCTATGGGAAAATTAATGAGTTAGTAGATAAGAAAGTACTTTCTAGTGGGATGTTTGAAGATCTCAAAGATTTGCTGTCTTTATAAGTAATAAGTAGCTTTTGGGAGTGTTTCTCAACAAGGGTTTTACACAGAAAAATAAAAAAAACTGGTTTTTATTTCATCCTTTTTGAAAAAATATTACAAATGTATCAAATTATACCCAAAACACGATTCGGTAAGAATAAAATTATAGCAACACTAGTTTGTAGTTTGCTTGTTTTAATACTGTTTATAATAAGTTCTTTTTTTGCAAATATACTAAAGAAATCAAACACCCTGGCGTATAAAACACAAAGAGAAGATTATGAATCAAATAGGTTTTTTCCTCTAGTTGGTGAGAATGAGAGCACTGATGCTGTTTGTCATAGTAAGGTTGTTTCGTTTGGCAATAAAATTAATTGTTTAGTAGCTAGTTTTTTGTCTCAAGCCACCAGGCTAAACAACAAGGAGTATATGCTGTTTTCTATGTTTTTTAGCAATGATCATCAGCTAGTTGCTATGCACATGAGCAAGACAAAAGGATTGATAAATAGCTTAAAAGTTTATTCTAAATACATCATAGCTTTGTGTAAATATCGGTTATTTCATTATAAAAATAAACTCGAGGTGTTCCAGGCTAAAATTTATTCATTTGCGAAGCTTTACCAAAACAAGGATTCTCTTTCTTTGGTAAAAGGCCTGGTAATGGGTAAAAAAGAACAAAATAATTCATATTATGAATCATTTGCTCGGGTTGGAATGTTACATATATTAGTAGCTTCAGGGTTCAATATATCTCTATTGGTAATGTTTTTTGATAAAACACCTAGTTTTCTCTCAAGAAGGATGCATAACGCCTTTTTATTAGGGGTTATTTGGAGTTATACCTGGCTTCTTGGGGGAGAACCACCTCTTCTAAGAGCTTCCTTGATGATGACTTTTTCTTTATTAATTATTAGTCAAGGAATAAAGATTCACTCGAGGAGAATACTTGCTTTTTCTGCTATTATTTTGTTATCCCTGTATCCTGAGTTTCTGAAATCTCTATCTTTTTGGTTTTCTTTCTTGGCTACAGCAGGTATCTCGTTTTTTCATAACAGAGTAATGCTGTTTACCTCAAGAGAGTCTAGCTTTTTGGGATTTTTAAAGTCAGAGATAAGTAGTTCTTTTGCAGCACAATCTTTGTTATTACCTCTGATAATGATGGTTTTTCATGAATTGAATTGGTTGAGTTTTATTAGTAACTCTTTTTTACTATTTCCTATAGCCTGGTTTACTCAAGTAGGGTTTGCCTTTTTAGTATTAATAGGGTTGCTACAAAGTATTTTATCTGGAGTTCTTGGCTCTGTATTAGCACCATTTTTATTGATATATGACTCTATTCTATCTATTTTCTTATTAGTTATTAAGAAGGTTGGATTACTATTTTTTCTTCAGCAACCCATTTTACCCCAAGAGATGAATTGGTTTTTATTAATGTATGGATTATGTATTATTAGCGCTATTTTGATTTTCCGAACAAAACACAGCAAGAAGATGGCTTTTTTTCATGAAAATCACTAAAAAAACAGCTTTTTTTCTACTTAGTTTTTTTATAGTATTAGCTTATTTTATATATAAAAAATGGCCTGATAGATCAATTAAAGTAGTATTCTGTGATGTGGGCCAGGGTGATTCTATATTGATCCAGCAAGGTTTTTTTCAGGTGCTTTTGGATAGCGGAAAGGACGATCGAGTGCTAGGGTGTTTGGGCTATGTTCTACCTTTTTGGGATCGAGTGATTGAGGTGGGTATTGTCAGTCATTTTGACAGTGACCACATGGGGTACTTCGGAGAAGTTATGGGTATGTTCTCTTGGAAAGAAATATACTCTCTTCAGTCTACTAAAAAAACGCTACAAGTCCAGAGGTTATTAGAAGCTTTTGAGCGTGCTATTTCATATGGAACAGTAGCAAAACAGCCTGTTTTGGGGCAAACAATCGTTTTGCCGTCTGGAGCAAAGATTATCTTTCTTGAGGTAGAGAGCTTTTTAAAGGAAAAAAATATTATATTGTCAGAAAACGATCGTACATTAGGAGTTCTTTTGGAGGTTGGAGACAAAAAATGGCTTTTTACAGGTGATGGAGAAGATACTTGGGAATCATCTCTCCTAGAAATAGGAGTATTGCCTCAAGTAGATGTGCTTAAAATTGGTCATCACGGGTCATTAACTAGTTCTTCAGTTAATTTTTTGGAAAGAGTTGCTCCAGAATTAGCTGTGATTAGTGTGGGCAGTAATAGCTTTGGTCACCCACACAAAGAGACTTTAGATAATTTACAGGAACGTGGTGTAAAAATATTAAGAACAGATAAGAGTGGCGATATTATTTTTTCTACAAATGGTGAACAAATATGGATTGATGAGGTTAGAAAACGACCTTAAAAATATTGATGTTTTTTATTTTTGGGTGATTTTTATCAAGAAAAAAAGTATTCAAAACAAGCAATTAGAGCTTCTCCTAAATAGATAATAGAAAGGTTAGTCACTTTTACTATTAGTTTTTTACTTTTCTTATTTATCTTTTTTTATAAAAAAGCTTTCAAAAATGAAGTTTTTAAGTAAATTCTATGTTTATTAGTTTTTTAGGTTATCCGAAAAATATACGAATATCTAAGAAAAATAACTTAAATAGGGTAAAAGCTTCTTTTATTTTGCTCATCAGATATAAAATGCTAAAATGAACACAAAATGACGTCTATAAATATTGGTTTTTACACAAATTTGTAAAACACTAGTGAACATAAATTGTATTCAATATACTTCGTCTTTAGTTTGGTTAAGTAAGTTCCCAATTTCTTTTCTTTTATAAATATTTTTTGGTAAATAGGTACACTAGAATAAGTATCTAAAAGATTAGTTTTATTGAGGAAAATATTTGAAATTTTTACTAAAAAAGCTGTGCTACAATGCAGTTTATATGATACCAAAACTCACTCATTTATCTAATAATTTGCCAGTACTTTTGCTTCCAATGGAGGGATCAGAGTCTTTGACAGTAATGGTATTGACTAATACTGGATCTCGCTATGAAAAAACTTCTCAGTTTGGGATTGCTCATTTCTTTGAACACATCGTTTTTAAAGGAACAAAGAAATATCCAGATGCTCAAAAACTAGCTGCTACGATCGATGGATTGGGTGCAGAGTTTAATGCATTTACAAGCAATGAATACACTGGATATTACGTTAAGGCTGCTGCAAAACATGTAACAACAGCCTTGGATGTAGTCTCTGACTTATTACTTCAGCCAAGGTTTAAAACATCAGACATTGAAAGAGAAAAAGGTGTTATTTACGAAGAAATGAATATGTACGTAGATGCTCCATCACGACATATCAGTAATCTTTTTAATCAAATGGTTTTTAAAGGCACTGGTTTAGGGCACGATATATTAGGCACAAAGGAAACAGTAAAGAGTATTAATCAAGACGATTTTGAAGCTTTTCTACAGCAATGGTATGGTCTTCCAAACATGGTGTTGGTGCTTGCTGGTAAAGCTAGTGAAGTAGAAAGTAGCAAACTTCATAAAACAGTTGATGAGTTTTTTCAAAAAACCTATCCAAAGAGAATAGAGAAGAGACGTTCTGTTGAGTCTCATCTCACGGATGGAAGTTTTGCAAAAAGACGTTTACATCTAGAAAAAAGAGAAACCCAACAGGCACATCTGGTTCTAGGTTGGCAAGGTTTTAAAAGAGATGATAAAGATCGTTTTGCCTTGGCAGTTGCAGGAGCATTAATCGGTGGCAACATGAGCTCTAGATTGTTTACAGAAGTTAGAGAAAAAAGAGGTTTAGGATATTATGTCCGGTCCTCTGTAGATCAGTACCATGATACTGGTATTTTTGGAGCTTCAGCTGGGGTAGATCCCAATAGGGTGGAGGATGCTATTGCTGTTATAGCGGATGAATTCTATGGCATTGTAAATGGCAAAAAACCAGTGACCAAAGAGGAGTTGAAAAAGACTCAAGAGTATCTGGTAGGAAGTACTGTTCTGAGTATGGAAGATAGTAGTTCTGTAGCTCAGTTTTATGGTCTTCGTCAGATTTTGTCTAATAAGATAGAGACTTTGGAAGAGGTTATAGAGAAGATACAGGCTGTTACGGAGGATGATGTTCACAATGTGGTGAAGCGTCTGGTAAAGGAATCAGAAATGAGGCTAGCTTTGATTGGTCCTTATGAAGATAAGAAGAGGTTTGAGGATTTGATTCAGAAGTTTTAGGAGGTTTTCAGTTATTTGTGAGTTTATTGTGAGATAAACCCCGTTAGGGGTGTGGGTATTTTTTATGGTTTTTAATGTTTTTGAATACTGATCTATTTCTTTATGTTAATATATATAAAAGATTCTTTTGATCAAATAACTTATTTTTAGTAAATATAGAAAAGCGTATCAAAATAGTTACCAATACTATTTTAATGATCTTTTATTTATCTTTTTATACATATTGATATATTTTAGAATAGTTACTTTTACCTAATATTTTATAACTAGTCTGGTGCTTATCATTTAAACTTAAATATTTATCTTATTTGAGATATTGCGATATAAAAAAGAATAGTTTGAAAACAAGTTAAATAAGTTTCTGAGTCTTTGTTTATTAGTGAAGCAATTTAATCATTTTCGAGAAAGCCCTGGAGTGTTAAGATACAATTTAAGAAAATCTACATAGAAGTAGAGAAAGAAAGGTATTTATGGCACATTCTCGTACAGCAGTTTTGGTAAAACCAGACGGTTTGCAACGCGGACTTATTGGAGAAATTATCAGCAGATTCGAAAGAAAAGGACTAAAGTTGGTTGGCCTTAAAATGGTTAACATGACTGATGAAATGCTTTCTGAATGGTATGTAGAGCACAAAGATAAATCTTTCTTTGGTGAACTAAAACAATTTATGGGTTCTATGCCTATTGTTTCTATGGTCTGGGAAGGTGTTGATGCTATTCCTGTGGTTCGTAAGCTTGTTGGAACCACTCTTGGTAGAGAAGCTGAAGCAGGATCTATCAGAGGAGACTTTGGTATGAGTCAACAATTTAATCTTATTCATGCTTCTTCTAGTGCAGAAGATGCTCAACGTGAGATTGATATTGTTTTTGATGAAGATGAATTGATTCAATATTCTGGAGCTATGGATGGTGTCATCTATGCAGATTATGAGTTAAAGTAATCTTTTTAGAATTAAGAAATTGAAAAAGCCAGTGTAATAGCTGGCTTTTTTGTGCCCTCACCGGGAATCGAACCTGGATCTGTAGCTTAGGAGGCAACTGTTTTATCCGTT
>JABHWM010000011.1 GCA_018657765.1 Minisyncoccota bacterium
ATCTTTTTTTGTAACCACCTAAAACCCTGATGCATTTTACTAATTTTGCACCTGAATTATCAGCGATTTTTAACATGGACATGTGTTGAATCATATCGGTATTCTTATTTTACTTTTTTAATTACACGCCATCTTTTATCCCTTGAAATTGGACGACACTCTTGGATTGTTACTTTGTCGCCTACTTTATACTCATTATTTTCATCATGAGCTTTGTATTTCTTTGATGACTTATATTGTTTCTTATACTTGCTGTGAGTTTTTACACTAGTTACTAAGACTGAGACAGTTTTATCCATCTTGTCACTAGTTACTTCACCCTCAAGTTTTCTTTTAATTACTTTGTTTTCCATCTTATTTTAAATTATTTCTTGACCTCTTTAGTTTCTTTAGATTTGCTTTCAGCTACTACTCTTTTTTCATTCAAAACAGTCAAAATCTTAGCAATGTCTTTTTTTACTATACGTAATTCTCTAACGTTCTTTAATTGATTATTAGCAATAGAAAATCTAAGCTCACGGTTCTTATTTCTAAGTTCAACCAACTTTTCATTTAATTTTTCTATATCTAATTTTCTTAATTCTACAATTTTCATAATCTTTTAAACTAATTCTTTAGTCACAAATTTGGTTTTAACTGGTAGTTTGTAAGAAGCTAATTGCATAGAACGTTTAGCAGTTGCTTCATCTACACCTCTCATCTCAAACATAACGGTACCAGGTTTAACTACAGCAACATAATGATCTACCGCACCCTTACCTTTACCCATGGGCATTTCACTGCCCTTGGCTGTGATTGGCTTGTCTGGAAAAATACGAATAAATACTTCACCACCACGCTGGATATGTCCAACAATAGCACGACGAGCAGATTCAATTTGACGGGCAGTAACCCAAGCAGTTGATAAACTTTTTAGGCCATACTCACCAAAGCTTACCTTTGTCATACGGGTAGCTTTACCTTTGATCTTATCTCCTCTATGCCATTTTCTATGTTTTACTTTCTTTGGTGCTAACATATATCTTATTTCTTAACTTTGGTTTTCTTAGTACCTGGCTTTGTTTCTGGGGCTTTACTCATAGCATCTCCAGAAAATAACTTAGCACTTTTTACAGGAGCTGGTTTTTTAGCATCCTTGTCTACTTTTTTATCAAAATATTCTCCTTTATAAACCCATACCTTAATACCGATAACTCCATAAATAGTATTGGCTACTCCTCTACTATAATCAATGTTTGATCTTAATGTATGTAAAGGAATTTTACCTTCAACAATCTTTTCACTACGAGCAATATCTACACCATTTAATCTTCCAGCTAGTATTACCTTTACTCCCTTGGCACCAGCTTTCATTACTTTACCCACATTTTGCTTCATTACACGACGGAAAGGAATACGCTTCTCTACATCAATTCTGATAGCATCTACAATTATATTAGCAGATAAATTCGGTTGAGAAACTTCTCTAATATTTACATTTAATTTAACATCTTTATCTAAAAATTTGCTTTTGAGTTTTTTCTTTAGATCTTCAATACCGCTACCACCGCGGCCAATAATCAAGCCTGGTTTAGCAGCTAAAATATTAATTGTTACTTCGCCCCTAGATCTTTCAATTTCAATTCTATCAATACTAGCGTCTTTCAATTCTTGCTTTAGACTTCTTCTCATAGAAACATCTTGTCGCAAAAATTTAGCAAAGTCACGACCAGAATACCAGCGAGATCTCCACTTCTCACTCATTCCTAATCTAAATACTCTTGGATTTACCTTTTTTCCCATATAATTAACCTTTTTTAACGTTGGATTTATTCTTAACTGCACCAGTTATAGCTTCTTTAAATGATTTTTTAGAAGAGCCATCGCTAGTTTTTTTATCATCAGATTTTGACTTTGGTTTTTGATCTGTTTTAGTTAAATCAACAGTTTCAATTTCTTCTTTAACTTTCTTCTTAGTAGTGACTTTTACACCTTCTTTAGTTTCTAAAACAATTTCTACATGAGAAGAGGCTTTTCTGAATGGATGAGCACGACCAAAAGCAGCTGGCTTCCAACGCTTCAAATCCATTGCCTTGTTTACTACAATACTTTTAATCTTCAAATCTTCTTCTTTAACACCATGTTTATCAATTGCGTTAGCAACAGCTGATTTAAGAAGTTTTTCAATAACTGGAGAAGACTTCTTAAAAGTAATTGGAAGTTTTGCCAAAGCAGCTACAACATCCATTCCGCGAATAGCGTCAGCTACCAAGCGAACTTTCTTGGATGATATACGAAGATTTTTCAATTTTGCTTTTGATTCAACCATATTATATTAAATATTTATCTAAATTATTTACCCTTAGCTTGAGTCTTGGCCATTTTACCACCATGAGTAACAAACTTTCTAGTAGGAGAAAATTCTCCCAATTTATGTCCAACCATATTTTCTACTACATGGACATTCAGATGATTTCTTCCATTATGCACTCCGAAAGTAAATCCCACCATGGCTGGTGTAATCACTGAGGCTCTAGACCAAGTTTTGATCACTTGAGCTTTCTCTGGAGTTAAGCCTGCAATTTTTTTTAATAACTTTGGCTCTGTAAATGGGCCTTTTTTTAAACTTCTTGACATATTTTATAATATTTATAAATTATTTTCTTCCAGTCTTAGATGGACGACGTTTAACAATCATTTTATCAGTAGATTTGTTCTTCTTTCTTGTCTTCACACCGTAAGCTGGTTTACCTTTATAAGTCTTTGGATGCTTCATACCAATTGGGTTTGAACCTTCACCACCACCATGGGGATGATCAACTGGATTCATAACTTTACCACGAACAGTAGGTCTAACGCCCATATGACGTTTACGACCAGCTTTACCAAAACGGATATTTCTATATTCTGGATTAGATGGTGTGCCAATAGAGGCCATGCATTTTTCTGAAACCACTCTGATTTCATTACTTGGCATCTTTAATTGAGCCTTGCCATCGTAAACAGCCATCAATGTTAAACCATTACCAGCAGAACGAGCCATTTGACCGCCCTTACCTGGTGTCATTTCTACATTATATACTGTAGTACCAGTTGGTATATTACTTAAAACTAGACGATTACCAAGTTTGATATCAATTTTCTTTTCTGAAGAAATTACTTTGTCTCCAGCTTTCATTCCATCTGGAGCTAAAATATAATTTCTAGCACCATCAATATAAACAACTAAAGCAATATTAGCATTTCTGTTTGGATCATATTCAACAGTTTCAACTTTGGCGACCATATCAAATTTGATTCTTCTAAAATCAATGATTCTGATTTGTCTTTTAGCTCCGCCACCTTTGTGTCTTACTGAAATACGGCCTTGGTTATTTCTACCAGCTTTTTGTTTTCTAATTTTAGTCAAAGATTTCTCTGGACGTTTTTTGGCCAGATCTTTATTGATCAAAACGCTAGTCTTACGACGAGCTGGTGTGGTTGGTTTGTAAACTTTAATTGGCATATATGTCTAATTAAATACCTTCGTATAATTTGATGCTATCACCTTTTCTAAGGGTAACAATAGCTTTTTTAATATTTTTAGTGCGACCATACTTTCTACCATAACGAACATTCTTTCCTCTTTTATTCATTATATTTACATCAGTTGGCACTACACCATATACTTCTTCAACAGCTTTTTTGATAGCCACTTTATTAGCATCCATTGATACTTCAAAAGTATATTTGCCATCAGCAGCTCCAACAGTAGCTTTTTCCGAAATAATTGGTCTAAGTAAAAATCTATAAGCTTCTCCAGCTTTTTTATCAGATTTTTTAACAACTTTTTTAGTCACAGCTTTTTTATCAGCAACTTTAACTTTAGCATCAGTTTTCTTAGCTGTGTCTTTTTTATCGTCTTTGGTTTTTTTACTGAACAATCCCATATATTTATAAATAATGTTCGCTTACTTTTTTAAGTAATTCTTTATTAATCACCAAATATTCTTTTTTCATTAAATCTACTAGATTTAGACTGCCAAAATTGATAGTCTCTACTCTTGGTAAATTTTTTGAAGCTCTAACAATATTTTCTTCAGCGTTTTTGGTAACCACTAAAGTTGGTCTATTTTTATTTGGTAATTTTGAAAAAGCAGTTTGTAAAACCTTAGTTTTAGCTTCCGGCATATTATATGATTCTACTAGAACTAATTTATCATTAGCTACTTTATCAGATAATACCATGGCTAAAGCTTTTTGTTTTACTTTTTTATTTACTTTAACACCAAAGTTTCTAGAACTAGTTGGTCCAAAAGTGATACCACCGCCAATCCATAATGGAGAACGGATAGAACCATGACGAGCACGGCCAGTACCTTTTTGACGCCATGGTTTTTTACCACCACCACGTACTTCTGATCTTCCTTTGGTATGAGCTATTACATCTCTAGAATTTTTTTGTTGAGCTGTGACCATTTCATGAACAAGCTCTGGATCAGCCTCGACACCAAAAAGTTTTGGATCAAGAATTTCTTCTCCTGTCTCCTTACCTTGGAAATCGTATAATTTTACTTTAATATCTGCCATATAATTATTTTTTCTCTTCTTTCTTAATTTCTGGCTTAGCTTCAGCTTTTGGAGCTTCTTTTTTCACTTCTTCTTTAACAGGTTTTTCTTCTTTAACAGGTTCTTTAATTTCAGCAGCTTTAGCTTCAACTTTTGGAGCTTCTTTTTTCTTTTCTACAAAAGTAAGTTCACCATCAGCCCAAATAGTTACTAAAGAATTTCTATGTCCAGGAACAGCTCCTTTAACATAAAGTAGATTTTTCTCAGCATCAACTTCAATAAGTTCAAGATTTTTTACAGTAACTGTATCTGTTCCCATGCGACCGCCCATACGAGTACCTTTAAATACACGAGCAGCGTCAGTAGCACCAATAGAACCAGGCATTCTAAGTTGGTCTTTATGACCATGACTAGCAGGAGACCCCTTAAACCCATGTCTCTTTACTACACCTTGAAAACCCTTACCTTTTGAAGTGGCAGTAACTTTTAAATTATCACCAGCTGCAAAGCTTGTAACATCGAAAACCTTTGATCTTTCAAAATTTTCAACATTATCTAATCTAAACTCTTTCAAGTATCTAAAGTTATCTAATTTCTTTAGATGACCTGCCAGTGGTTTATTGATCCCTTTCTTGTTCTTGGTAGCGTATCCCACCTGAACAGCGCTATAACCATCTTTGTCATTATTCTTTACTTGAACAACTGTACAAGGACCGGCTTCAACGACTGTAACTGGTACTACACGACCGTCTTCTTGGAACTTCTGGGTCATATTCAATTTTCGTCCTAAAATAAACTTGGCCATATATTTCTTAATCTTTTATATTGCTATTAAAATAGCGATTCTATCTTCAAAAATACTTATTTAAAATACTTTTAAGGATAAAATCGCTACTACTAGCCTATAGTGGCTAATCTAGTGTTGATTGTATTTTCTAAAAACTTGCGATTTTTATCCTTCTTAAACGCTTTGTCTACCTATGCACTTCCTAGCTTGCTAGTCTCGAGCGAAGTCGAGAGGCCAACCGGGGTTGTATAAACACACAAAGTATTTTTAATTTTTGACCCTGAGCGTTAGCCGTAGGGTTACATTTTAATTTCTAAATCTACGCCAGCTGGTAAATTGAGACTTTGTAAAGCATCAATTGTTTGTGGAGTAGGATCTATAATATCCAATAATCTTTTATGCACTCTCATTTCATACTGATCACGAGCATCTTTATGAACAAAAGTTGAACGAAGAACTGTGAACTTCTTTTTTTCTGTAGGCAGTGGAATTGGTCCAACGATCTTAGCTCCGCTACGATCAACAGTCTCAATGATAGTCTTGGTAGACTGGTCAATGATTTTGTGATCATAAGCTCTGATCTTGATACGAATTCTTGACTGAGTATCTTCTTTAGCTTTGACTGGCATGAAATTTATTGATTGTTAATTTGCTTATTAATTTAAACTACTAAGCCCAGCCCCCTTGCGGGGACTGGGATGTAAATTTATTTTATAATTTTGGTAACTACACCAGCACCAACAGTACGACCACCTTCACGGATAGCGAACTTTGATTTCTCTTCAAGTGCTACTGGAGCAATCAACTTGATAGTCAAGTTAAT
>JABHWM010000012.1 GCA_018657765.1 Minisyncoccota bacterium
TGCTGTTTTAGAGGCTTCTACATCCACTATGAAGTGGTGCAGGATTTTTCCGGTTTTATATCCACTTATTTTTCCGTGCCATATCTGGAGTTTCATGCTTTTATTCTAGCATTTTATCAGTTTATCTGGGCAAGAACCTTAAATAATATATATCAAAACATTTATGATATAATTTGATATAGTTTTTCTCGAAAAATAGAGAAATAGCACCTTAATTTTTTATATATATTCTAAGCCTCTTTCTTTTGATTTTTAAAAATTACTGAAAATCAAGAAAAGGAGGACTAGAATCCTCGCTTTATTCTCTTACGCAGATCACCGCGATTTCAAATAGAGAATGGAGAGAATTTTAATGGTAAGGAGGTAAATGGATGACTAAAAAGACTTCTTCAGCTAATGCTGTTAGTAATCTTGTACAAGATTTTAATACAAGAAAACTTCCACAAAAGACTTTGAAGAAAAAAGCAAAAACTGGAAAAAAAAGATATCCAGTTCGCCGTCGACAATACACATACTAGATAATCCCTCCACAACCTCTCCCCTTCTGAAAAGAAGGGGAGACTCCATTTTCCAAACTTCTCTACTTTCAAATAAAATAAAAAAATTAACAACTTATAAAAAATTTCTAATTAAATCACTACAGAATTCAGCTATACTAAACCTTGTGAAATCTCTCTTACTATTCTTACAAAACCATAAAAAACAATTTCTATTAATCCTTTCAGGATCAATTCTCTTTGCCCTAGGGTTAATCATAGCTACTCTATTCCCAATCACTTCAGAAACTAACCTTGTATCCCCTTTTATAGAAAAAAATATTGTCAAAAAAGAACTACCCCTACTGAAATACACCATTCCTAACCTAAAAAGTAGAAGATATGCTCCTAGCACAATTACTCTAGAAAAAATAATTTCAGAAACCACTGATTATACTAACCTGTTATTTTCTTACATATCAGACGGCAAAAAAATTACTGGCCAACTAAATCTACCAAAAATTGCTTCTAATAATCCAACAAAACCAACTCCAATAATTTTACTCATTAGAGGTTACGTGCCACAAGAAATCTATAAAACAGGTACCGGAACAAAAAATGCAGCTAAAGTTTTTGCAGAAAATGGATACATTACGATTGCTCCAGATTTTCTTGGGTTTGGAGAAAGCGACCTAGAACCAGAAAATAGCTGGGAAGCTCGGTTTATCAAACCTATTCAAATAACTGAACTCATATCATCGCTCAGAACCCAAACAACTTTAGAATATACCTCTCTAGAAAAAAGCCTAAAAGCCACTTCAAATCCAGAAAAACTAGGCATCTGGGCTCATAGTAATGGTGGCCAAATAGCTCTTACAACTCTAGAAATTATGGAACAATCTATTCCTACTACTCTCTGGGCACCAGTGACAGTTCCTTTTCCTTACTCTGTTTTGTTTTATACAGATGAAATGGATGATGAAGGTCGTGCCACTAGATTATGGTTAGCAGAGTTTGAAAAAAACTATGACCCTAGAGAATTTAGTTTGACTCAATACCTCAGTTCACTCTCTGGGCCAATCCAGTTACACCATGGAGAAACCGATGATGCCGCTCTGATAACTTGGTCTAATGAGTTTGTAGAAAAAATAGAAAAAATAAATACAGCTAGAGAAGATAATGATCAAGAAATAATAGAACTAACTTATTACACCTATCCTAATACAAATCACAATATGGTTCCTAGTTGGAATAAAGCTATTCAAAAAGATTTGTCTTTCTTTGAAAAATCATTTAAAGATATTGAAAAAAAATCATCACTTCTAGATTTATAATAAGAAAAATTAATTTTTATCCTCAAGTAAATTAGCAGAGCCTTGTCTGTAAGACTCTATCTTATCTATTTTACGTTCCATCTGCTTGGTTCTAGTCTCGGTAATCTTTTCATAACCACCTTGTAAGGTCTTGATAGAACGTCCAAACTTCTCAAACTCATCTTTGAACTTACTCCATTCACCCACAAAGTCATCAACATACTTCACCACATCTTTGAGTTTATCCCCGATCATAAAATTGCGGTAACTCTCCATAACTGTTCTGGCTACAATCAAGAAAGTAAAAGGAGAAACGATAATAACTCTTTTGGAAAGTGCAAAATCTACTAGAGTTGGTAACTGTTGATTAATAAAAGAAAAAACCATTTCATTAGGTACAAACATAATCGCATAATCAAGAGTGTCTTCTTTTGGCTTAATATACTCAGCAACTTTATTTATCTTGACTTTAAGATCAATACTAAATTGTTTCAAATGATCTGACCTAGCTTTTTTAGTTTCTGCCACACTCATTTTCTGAATTTCCTGATAAGGAAATTTTACATCCACAGCAACAACTCTTTTATTTGGTAACAAAAGAGTAATATCTGGTTTTAGAACAGTATTTCCCAGCTTAGATTGACGAAGATAGTGAGTGCCTTCTATAAGACCATTGGATTGCAACAGATCCTCAATAATTCTTTCTCCCCATTCACCTCTAGCCTGATTGTTAGACAAAACCTTAGATAACTGTTCTGTAGAAGTTTTCAAATCTTTAGTCAGATCACGGTGTTCAGAAAGAGCTGTTGTAATTTCAGAAAACTTTTTTACTCTGTCTTGTTCTAAAACTCTGATTTCTTTTTGTCTATCAGCTAGATCTTTTTGTAAACCTGTGACTAATCTCTCGATAACTTTTTGTTTATTTTCTAGATTTACATTTATTGCTTGCTTTTCTCCCTCAAGAATCTGCTTGCTTTGAGAAGCTATCTTCCCGACACTCATCCCAAAAACTTTGTTAACTACATCCTCTATTTGCTGGTCATCTTGATTTTTTGTGTCCAAAGATTTCTTTAGAGTTAAATATAAAACTCCAAAACCAGCTACTACAATGATGAAAAGAAAAATTACCCATATTGTCATAATTACTATTGAGTATACTGAAATCTACCTTTAGTCTCTATACGAAATAAACAAACACATGCAACAAGCTAGATCCAGACTCTCAAAACCAGCCAAAATAGATAGATCTCCAGGTAAAAATAGAGAAAATAAAAAATCTATCTCTTCCAAATGGATTAAAGACTCTATCCAACTTTTACCTACCTTATTCATCGCTATCCTAGGATATATGTCGCTTTGGGGAGTTATGCAGTATGTTTACCCAGAAACTTTTCAAAACTGGATTTTTCCAAATAGCTATTTACCATTTCATCTCTTATTTGGAATAAGTAACTTCTTTCTCTTTAGTTTTCTTACTCATCGTAAGTTTTGGGGATTTTTCCTAACTGTTTTTATCGGTTGGATTGTTTTTCTGAAACTACAAAATATTACACTAGACACATGGGGACTAGGCAGTGCTTTTGTTTTATCTATTGGAGCTAGCTTTTGGTGGTCTATATTGAATTGGTTTGAAAAAAAGGAATAAATCATGAAAGAAAATACAATAAAAACTCTATCAAAAACTGATAAACCGTTAGCATATGAAACATTGAAAAAATTACCTACATTTAATAATCTATCTTTAAAACAGCAATCAATTATAAAAATATCCCTTTATATTCAATCTAGAAACCAAAGAGTCTCTGACTCTATCAAAAAAATAGAATATAAAAATACTCAGAACCATATGAAAAATTGGTTTTGTCATGCAGCAGTTGCTTATTTAGAGGGGATATTATCTGAAAATAGCTTACAAAGAATTCCAAACATTCCAAATGAATTTTTTGAAACAACATATAATAAAACTAACTCTTTAAATGATCTCTATAAATATTTAAATAAATTTAAATTACCTGTAGTAATAAGTATTGCTAACTCTCCAGAGATTGATTATCCAAATGCTCAAGTATTGCATTCGCTAGTTATACTAGGTAAATTAAATGGTCAATATATCGTCTGGCAAAAAAAAGGATTTAAATTGCCCTATGAAATCACAACCCTTGATAAAATTTATGATTCTTATAAAAATAGTAGTTTTTGGGGAATAAGACCCCTTCAATCTTTCCAACCCTGACCTCTTCAATCATCTGCGCTATAATAATCAAGTGAAAAACTCTAACTTCTACTTAACCACTACTCTCCCTTATGTTAATGCAGAACCTCATATTGGTTTTGCTCTAGAAATAGTTGCTGGAGATGTAATAACTCGCTACCAACGAGATATCCTAAATAAAAAAGTTGTTTTCAATACAGGTACTGATGAACATGGTCAAAAGATTTATCAGAAAGCTCTCGAAAACAATCAAGAACCACAAGCTTATGTAGATTATTACGCTACAAAGTTTGAAGAACTAAAAGAAATACTAGACCTAGGTTACACTAACTTTATTCGCACTACAGACAAAAATCATGTAAAAGCAGCCCAACATTTTTGGGAACTATGTAATGAAAATGGCTATATTTATAAAAAAGAATATAAAACAAAATACTGTGTAGGTTGTGAACTAGAAAAAACTGACTCAGAACTCACAGATGGCTGTTGCCCTCTTCACCCAAATAAAGATATTGAATTCAGAGAAGAAGAAAATTATTTTTTCAAGTTTAGTGCTTTTCAACAACCACTCTTGGATCTCTATAAAGATAATCCAGAATTTGTAAAACCAGATAGCAAGATGAAAGAAATTACTGCTTTTGTAAAAAATGGACTCCAAGATTTTAGTATTTCTAGACTTAAAGAAAAAATGCCCTGGGGAATCCAGGTCCCGGGAGATGAAAACCATGTAATGTACGTTTGGTTCGATGCTCTCGTTAACTATATTTCTACATTAGGCTGGCCTGATGAAAAAGGTGAGTTTGCCGATTTTTGGCCAGGAGTTCAGGTAGCTGGAAAAGATAACCTCCGTCAGCAATCTGCCATGTGGCAAGCAATGTTATTAGCCGCAGGTGTCTCTCCTTCAAAACAAATCTTGATTAATGGTTTTATCAGCGTTGATGGTCAAAAAATGAGTAAATCCATAGGTAATGTTATCTCTCCCAGAGAAATGGTAGCTAGATATGGCACAGATGCCACTCGTTACTTACTTATGAATCTAGGGCCGTTTGGAACTGATATGGATGTTAGCTGGGAAAAGTTTGATGTTACTTATACTGCTTTCTTAGCTAATGGAATCGGTAATTTATGTTCTAGAGTTGCAAAACTTTGTGAAAAAACTCAACTTCACAATACTACTCAAAAACCATCTATACCTATTGAATATAATGATTCTTTGGAAAATTCAGAAATATTAACTGCTCTGAAACTTACTCAAAATATCCAAGATAAACTAGATAAATTCTTTGCTGAAAAACAACCATGGAAACAAAGTCCTGATGAAGCAGAAGTTACTTTGTTGGAAGCTGTAACAAAAATCAGATTAGTAGCTACTATGATCTCTCCTTTCATGCCAGCCATCGGTCAAAAAATTACAAATCATTTTTCCCAAGAAAAAATCTCAGCCATCACCCCACTATTCCCTCGTTTAGAAAAATAGAAATACTGAAAGATAAAAAATCCGTGAAAATAATCGATAGCCATTGTCACTACAATTTAGAACCAATATTCTCTGGGAAACCTTCTCATTTTTCTTTAGAAGATAACAACCCACTTTTACAAATGACCTGGAAAAATCATTGGCAAAAGGCGTTAGAAAAAAATGTAACTGGGGCAGTTGTAGTTGGTTCAAACATAGAAAACTCACTTTCTAGTATAGAAATAGCAAAAAATAATCCACAAATAGTTGCAGCTATTGGTATTCATCCACATCATGCTCTAGATAATTCTCTAGAAGAGTTTAAGACTTTTTTTGAAAATAATCTTCCTCATCCAGAAGTAAAAGCAATTGGTGAGACAGGACTTGATTACTTTCGACTAAATAAAACTACAGAGGAATTCAAAAGAACTCAGCAAGCTCAACAAAAACTTTTTAGACTTCAGTTACAAATAGCAAAAAGATACAAACTCCCAGTAATTGTTCATGTCCGTGATGACTCAGAAGATGCCTATTGGGAAACTTTAGAAATTCTGAAACAAGAATACTCACCAGATCTAAAATTTGTCCTTCACTGTGCTTCTGGACCAACTCGTTATATTACCGAAGCTTTGTCCATGGGAGCCTACATAGGTTTTGATGGAAACATTGGTTATAAGAATGCAGGAGATCTTCGATCTATACTGAAAAGAGTTCCACTGGATAAAATACTTATAGAGACAGATGCCCCTTATTTACCACCACAAGGATATAGAGGTCAAGTTTGTGAGCCTTGGATGATTGCAGAGACTGCAGTTTATTTGGAAAAAGAATTTGATCTAGATTTGGACCTTATTTATAAAAATACACAAGAGTTTTTTAAATATTCTTTTGAAAAAAAATAAAATAAATAGGCTATGAAATAAACCAGCTTATTTCATTTATCAACCACTCTGGGATACAATACGCAAATGATTCGCAAATACTTTAGAAGACACCCAGTTAGAACCCAAAGATTTCTGGAGATTTTGCCAGGATTTTTTTCTTGGTCTCTAATTCTTTTTCCTGTCTGGGGATCTTTCCTAGTTCCTACTTTGGTAGCTTACTATGTGATCATGTTTACCGTTTATTGGCTGTATAGATCTCTCACAATGGCAGTCCTTTCTGTAGTAGCTCACTTCAAAATAAAAGCTTCCTCTGCCTTTGACTGGATCTCAGATATAAAAACAAACCTACCTGAAAAATGGAATACTATTCACCACATTATTATCATTCCAACATACCAAGAACCGATAGAAACTCTAGAAAAAACTCTAGAATCTCTAGAGTCACAGTCATATCCACTCAAAAACATCCACATTATGCTTTCTTTTGAAGAAAGAGAAGGCAAAGCTGCTACAGAAAAATCAAAAAAACTCCTAAAACAATTTGGTAAAAAATTTGGACATTTGTGGAGTACCTTTCATCCTGATATAGAAGGTGAAATTAAGGGTAAATCATCTAATACCTGTTGGGGAGCAAAACTAGCAAAAAAATTACTAGTAGATAAAGATGGAATTGATATTAAAAAAGTAACTATTACTAGTGAAGATGCTGATGCACGTTTTCACCATCACTACTTTTCTAACATTACCTATGAATTTCTAACTGTAGAAAAGCCATACAATAAAATATGGCAAGGAGGAATTGCCTTTTATAATAATATTTGGGAGGTTCCGGCTCCAGTACGAGTCATGTCTTCAGTTTTCTCTATTACTCAAATGTATATTCTCATGCGCAAAGATAGATTAATTAATTTTTCTACTTATACAACTTCTCTAAAACATGTTCATGATATTGGTTACTGGGATACAGACGTCATTCCAGAAGATTATCGTTTATTCTTCAAATCTTATTTTGCAAAAAAAGGAGATTTTGAAGTTAATCCTATTTTCTTACCTATTTATGCTGATGCAGCTCAAGCAAATGGCTTTTGGTCCACTATGATTAATCAATATGAACAACTCAAAAGATGGGCCTGGGGAGTTAGTGACGACGCCTACATTATCCGCCAGTTTGTTCTGAATGATGCCCCTTTTTGGGGTAAATTTATCAGGGTACTCAAAGTAGTAGAAGATCACTTTTTATGGCCTGTAAATTGGTTTGCTATTACTGTTTCTGCAATCTTGCCACCATTACTCAATGATCAATTTGGTAGAACAATTCTTGGTAAAACACTGCCTCAGGTTACTTCTACCCTTTTGACAATGTCTCTAGTTTCTATGGTTGTTATTATTACTTTAGATGCCATTAATAGACCACCCCGGCCTAATAAAAAAAATATTCTTTCATATATCATTCAACCACTAGAATTTATCTTACTACCAGTTACTGGATTCTTCTTTTCTGCTTTACCAGGAATTGATGCTCATACTAGGCTAATGCTTGGTAAGTACATTGAGTATAGAGTTACAGAAAAAGTTTAGGAAAATTTCCCAAACTAAAATTAAAATCTATCTCCCAAAAGCCCTTATTGAGTAACCACCTCTTTTCCGTGTACACTTAAGGTTGTGAAAAAACTCTTTCTAAAATTTGATCGTAAATGTGAAACAAATCTAGAGACACTAATCCTCTGGTTAACAATAATAATTCTGCGTATTCCCAATTTCTTTGAACCATACTGGTATGGAGATGAAGCTATTTATCTATCTCTTGGAGTAGGACTAAAACAAGGTCTCAGACTCTATACAGATATCATTGACCATAAAACTCCCCTAATTTACTACTTAGCTATGGTGCCTAATCAATTTTATTTCAGATTACTCAACTTTACTTGGATGATGGTAACAACTACCTTATTTTTCTTTTTTGCAAAAAAACTATTCAAAAATTCAAGACAAGCTTTCTTCAGTTCTTTTATTTTTGTTTTACTGACAACTCTACCTTGGTTTGAAGGACATATCCCTAATGGTGAGTTATTTGTGATGGGCTTTGTGATGGTTGCTTTAACTTTTTTGGCAAAAACATCACTCTTCAAAAATTTCATTAATAATAAACCAAA
Organism: Minisyncoccota bacterium; assembly: GCA_018657765.1. Classification (GTDB taxonomy): domain Bacteria; phylum Patescibacteriota; class Microgenomatia; order UBA1400; family PJMF01; genus CG2-30-36-39. The sequence continues at coordinate 8,495 of JABHWM010000012.1, forward strand.
ATTAGCTCTAGAAACTAACTCCAAAAAAGAAACAGGCTTACTTGTTCTCTCAGGTATATTTTTAGGATTGGGTATTTTGACAAAAGTTCCAGGACTCTTAGATTTTGGGGCAGCTGCATTATTTGGTTGGTTTGCTTTTACCAGTTCTATAACCCTGAAATCACAAAAATTAAAAGAAAAAATAGCTCTTCTAGGTAAATTTATCTCCAAATCTATGTTCCTTTTCATCGGAACATTAATCCCTATTATTGGCTCGATTATTTATTTTGTCTCTATTGGATCAGGTAGAGATTATCTAGATTATGGCTTACTCTATAACTTCAGATATAGCGGTTCTTGGAATCCTGATTTTCCATCTGCTTTTATAGGAATGTTATTTACTCTTCCTGGAAAAATAATTATTCTATTCGCTATCATTGCTATCCTAAGTTTTGCTAGAAAAAAATTCACACCAGTCTTTCAATTCATTGCTGGATGGTTTGCTTTAACACTTTTTGCTGCTCTATTATCTAATAGGCCTTACCCTCATTATCTTCTCCAGGTGGTACCAGCTCTAGCACTACTAATTCCTTACTTTCTCAAATCAATTCTCAAATGGAAAAAACAATTCAGAGAAATTATTCTAGGAGCACTACTACTTATTCTTCCGGTCTACATCATGATTATTCTCAATGTTAGACCTTATGGAACAAGTGAATATTATTCACAATTTTATAAGTTTGTTTCTGGGGAAATTTCCCAAGATGAATATGATCAATCCTTCAATGGTCTTGTAAAAGATAACTATGAGGTTGCAAAGATAATTAGCGAAATAGGTAGTGACAGAATGTTTATTTGGGGAACAAACCCAATGCTTTACGCATTATCACAAACATCACCAACTTCTAGATTCACAGTGTCTTTTCACATCAAAGACTTTAAGGACCATCAAAATACTTTGAGACAAATAAAACTAGAAGAACCAAAAATAATTATTGTCATGAAAAATGAAGATGATAAATTCTTAGATCTTCAACAATATCTAGATACTGATTACTATCCTAATAACACTCAATTTGAAACAATGACTGTTTATCTGCGTCAAAAAACAAATTAGCGGTATAATAAAAACATGGCTAGACCTATTCCCAAATATGTAAGATATCCATTGAAAATAGCTTTCATTCTTTGTATTTTACTCACAATCACTGCAGGAGTTTCTTTTCCTTTTTTACAACCAATTATCCCTATATTTTACTCACTATCTCAACCAGAAAAACAACTTGTTGGAAAAGCCTGGATATTCTTTTTTCCAGTTTTTGCTTGGATAACTCTACTAATCCATACATTAATACTTCAGTTTTTTACACAAATAGAAAGTAACGTCCAAAAAATATTTGCTTGGACAACTATCGGAACGGTAACAATAGATGCTATCTTACTTATTAGAATCATTATGGTCATAACATGAAACTAGTTATTTTCCTCTTCAGCGCATTTGTTTCAACTATTCTTGCTCCTTTAGTTATTCGTTTTTATACAAGAAAAAAATGGCTAGATGACCCTGGTAAAACACCTCATATAAAAAAAACACACAAGAAACCAGTTCCTAGAGGTGGTGGGTTAGTAGTCTTTCTAGGAATATTAGTAGGAAGTCTTCTCTTCTTAAATCTAGATCAATACCTTTTATATATCCTGCTAGGAGCGACGATATTAACAATAGTGGGTATCCTTGATGATATCTTTGATATTCACCCCTTTATTCGTCTAATAACTGGCTTAATTGCTAGTATTTTGGTAATTCAAACAGGTATTGAGATCGGTTATGTGAGTAATCCTTTTGGTATAGGAGTTCTTTCTCTGCCAGATATTTCATTTTTAAATTCACTAGATTCCAATATAATTACTTCTGTCTTCTCACTCTCTGGATTGGCAACACTTCTTTTTATCATGTGGAACATGAATATTTTGAACTGGGCCAAAGGAGTTGATGGCCAGCTACCTGGATTTGTCAGTGTTTCGGCTATATTCATAGGATTACTATCATTCAGGTTTATTGATGATCCAACTACTTTTAATACTTCTTACCTTAGTTTTATCGTAGCAGGGTCTTATTTTGGATTACTTTTATGGAACTGGTACCCACAAAAAATGATGCCTGGTTATGGAGCTGGTTCTCTTGCTGGATATTTTCTGAGTATCCTGGCTATTCTTTCTGGAGCAAAACTAGCTACTACTTTGATGGTTTTAGCACTTCCTACAGCTGATGGTATATTTACGATCAGTAGGAGAATTTTAGCTGGAAAATCACCATTTTGGGGAGATAGAGGACATTTTCATCATAAATTAATGGATGTTTTTGGCTGGGGAAAAAGAAGAATTGCTATTTTTTACTGGCTAGTAAGTTTGTTCCTAGGTACTCTATCATTATTTCTTAATACTACTGGAAAAATAATTACTTTCCTTCTAACTGTTAGTTTTGTTTTTGGTTTTCTTATTTGGACAAAATGGTATTCTCAGAAAAATAAAAATTAGCTCTTGTGAAAACATTTAATTTGCTTTACAAATCAAGGTAATGAGTATCAAAACACTATATCTAATTTTTAAGTCTGCCAGACCTAGACAATGGATTAAAAACTTTGCTCTATACGCAGCTCTTTTCTTCTCTGGATTTCTATTTTATGTACCAAATGAAGGCCCTTCATACTTTGTTACAGTCACATATGCCTTCTTTATATTTTGTTTACTAGCCTCTAGTGTCTACCTTATAAACGATATTGTAGATGCCAAAGAAGACAGTCAACATCCATACAAAAAAAAGCGCCCAATTGCTTCAGGAGAATTACCTGTACCTATTGCTGCATTTGTCGCGATGACTGGTATAGCTACCGTCTTCTTTTTATCACTTTCACTACCTTCTTTCTTTAGAGTCTTGATTCTTTTATACCTTGGTCTGCAACTTCTTTATGCAACAAAAACAAAACATATTGCTATTCTAGATGTTATCTCTATTGCTTCTGGTTTCTTGATCCGTATCTATGCCGGAGCAATTGTTGTAGAACTTCATATGAGCGTCTGGTTTTTATTAACTGTTGTTTCTGCTTCCTTATTCTTGGCTGTTGGAAAAAGACAGAGTGAAAGAACTCTTCTTAAAAGCCATCAAGTTTCCCCTAGTAGAAAAACTTTAAAACACTATAGTCAGCAATTACTAAATCAATATATTGCTATGTTTGCAAACTCTACCTGGCTCACTTATGCTCTATTTTCTTTTCAACATGAAGCTGTTGCTATAGAACAAGCTCAACAAAAAATTCCAACATTTTTTACACTTCTCCCTAGAACGTTACAGTCACAGAAACTACTTATGCTTAGTTTACCTTTTGTTATTTTTGGTGTTATGCGTTATCTCCAACTTGTTTATGAAGAAAATAAAGGAGAATCTCCTGAGAGAGTCCTCCTAAATGATATGCCTTTATTAACTACAGTATTTCTCTTTGGAATTGTCTCTTTCTTAGTAATCTATCTTTAAACTTCTCTAGACATAACTCATTGCTTTACCTACAATTTGGATATATTAAAAATATAAAAATTTAGAAAAATATAAAACATAACCTGAAGGTCATAAATGAAAATAAAAAAAGCTCTAATTGCTGCTGCTGGATTTGGTACTCGTTTTTTACCAGTGACCAAAACTATCCAAAAAGAAATGATTCCTGTTCTTAATAAACCAGTTGTTGATTATCTAGTTGATGATCTAGTAAAAGCAGGTATTACAGAGATTGTATTTGTTATCAATGAACACAACAAACAAATCTTGCATTACTTTAGAGAAAACTACCGCCTTAAGGAATATCTAGAAAAAATGAATAAAGCTCATCTTTATGAAGAAGTAAAAAAACTTCATGAAAAAGCTAATTTTTCTTTTGTGAAACAAACTGAGTCAGACCCATATGGATCTGCAACTCCAGTAAAACTAGCTCAATCACATTTTGAAAATGAAGAAGCTTTTGTTGTTTTGATGGGTGATGATATTCCTTACAACGCAGATGGAACCTCTGAAGTTTCTCTAATGCTCCAACATCTAGAAAAAACAGGAGCTCCAGCTCTAGCTACTTTTACAGAACAACCTACTGATTTACTTCATAAGTATGGAATTGCAGAAACTATAGAAAAAAATGGTTTTCAATATCTCAAAAACTTAATTGAAAAACCAGAACCAGGCTCTGCACCTTCTAACCTGGCTAATATTAGTAAATATATTCTCACACCAGACGTATTTGATATTATAGATAATCAAAAGATTGATTCTAGATCTGGAGAACTCTATATTACCGATACTGTTACCAAGTTAGCTCAACAAAAAGATGTTGCAGTCTATACTCCCCGTGGGACATATCTTGACTGTGGTTATTTACTAGGATGGTTAAAAGCAAATCTCACCATTGCCAAAGAAGATCCAAGTTTATACCCAGAATTAAAAAAAATCTTACAAGAAATTAATTTCTAAATTTACATAAAATTACGAGATATTATTGTGCCTAAACCAGAAAAAGAAAAAAACTACCAGAACAAGTAACTTCTTTAGAAGAATTATTTCTATCTATAGAACTAAGACTAAAAGCTATGGAAGAAGAATATGACTTAACTAGAGAAGAATTAATTACAGCCATTAAACAAATATCAGGGATAGGCTCTGAAGCTCATAAAATAATTAAGCTAGATCAAAAATACTCTAGGACATCACTAGCCAACTTGAAAATTAAATAATTTTTTATGTACTTTAGATAAAAAAAAGCTCCTGGTTTAAGAGGAGCTTTTTATTTTTAATTTTCAAAAAATAGTTAAATACTCCCTCTCAAAATCATAGTATCAACTACTTTCTTGACAGCAGTCATGTAAGTAGCCATTCTGCCATCTACCTTATGATCTTCTTTCATTTCCCACATATCTGAGAAAGCATTTTCCATCAAAGGCAAAAGTTTTTCTACTACATCCTGACGTGTCCAGTAATAACCTTGAAGATTCTGAGCCCATTCAAAGTAAGACACTGTTACACCACCTGCATTGGCTAGGACATCTGGAACAAGAATAATATTGTTTTTACTTAAGATTTTATCTGCCTCTGGAGTAATAGGACCATTAGCCATTTCAATAATAGCTTTTGCCTTTACTTTGCTAGCATTATCTTTATGAATAACATTTTCTAGTGCTGCTGGAACAAGAATATCTACATCGAGTTCAAGAACTTCTTCATTAGTAATTACTTTTCCATTCTTCATGTCACATAATTTTTCATTACAAAGACACTTAACTACACTACCGTTTGCTCGTTTGCACTCCATAGTTTTATCTGGATTTAATCCTTCTGGAACATAAACTCCCCCTTTTGAATCAGATACAGCAACTACGTTGTAACCTCGTTCGGCAGCATGTTTGGCAAACCAATAACCAACATTTCCAAATCCTTGAATGGCAATCGAAACATTTTTCTTATAATCAAAACCCATCTTTTCAATAAGTCTTTCCAAAACCATTACTCCACCCAATCCTGTAGCTTCTTCTCTTCCTTCAGAGCCACCAAGAGCAAGAGGCTTACCAGTAAATGTCCCTAATGGATTTTCTTGAATTAAACCTTTTTTTGAGAGATTCTTTTGATATTGATCCACCATCCAAGCCATGATTTGACCCGTAGTATTTACATCAGGAGCTGGAACATCAACCCAAGGGCCAATCTTATCACTCAAGAAATCAGCATAAGATCTACTAAGATTTTCAAGTTCTTTCTCTGAAAGTTTTTTTGGATCTACAATAATTCCACCCTTACCACCACCATAAGGAATGCCAGTTACAGCACACTTCCATGTCATCCATGTGGAGAGTGCTTTTACTTCTTCTTTTGAAACATCCTGGTGATAACGAATTCCACCTTTATAAGGACCTCTAGCATTATTATGTTGAGAACGAAAAGCCTTGAATTTTTTACTAGAACCATCATCCATAGTAACTTCTAACTCTGTTTCATAAACAACATCAGGAGTTTTTAGTTTTTCAATCGCTTTATCAAAAAGCAGTTCTTTATCTGAATAATCACTCTTCAACAATTGAGCTACTTGCTCCAATTGAGCCACAGAATTTTTGTGTGGATTTGACATAAGAAACCTTTCTTACTTTTTTTACTCTTGATTCTCTAACCAACGCTCAGCATCCAAAGCAGCTTCACAGCCCATTCCTGCTGCAGTGACAGCTTGCTTATAGCGAATATCTACAACATCACCAGCTGCAAAAACGCCTTTAACAGAAGTCATTGTAGGAAATTGAATATTTTTCTTATCATCAAGTGCCTTTGTTGCTTTTTCCAAACCTTGTTCTGTCAAAGTTCTACGAGTTAAAACATAACCAGATTTAAGTAACTCTAGTTGACCTTGGAAAATATTAGTTACAGGTCTATGTCCAATTGCCAAAAATACGCCATCAGAAGCATATTCTTTATCCTTGCCATCTGTAGTAATAATAACTTTTTTAACACCGTGTTCTCCTTGAATTTCTTTGAGCTCTGAGTTCCAAAGAACTGTTACCTTCTTGTTTTTCAGAACTCTATCTACCATGATTTTACTAGCTCTAAAAGAATCTCTACGATGAATAATTGTCACCTTAGAAACAAATTTGGTTAGGGCCATAGTATCTTCCATAGCACTATCTCCACCACCAATTACAAAAACATTCTTGTCTTTATAAAAAGCAGCATCACAAACGGCACAAGAACTAACTCCCTGTCCAAAAAACTTTTTCTCTCCAGGAACACCCAACCTAATAGCTGTTGCTCCAGTACTAATAATTATAGATTCAGCCAACATATCTGGCTCATCTTTTTTTACCTTTTCTATAGTAGCGGCAACTTCTTTGGGAGAACCATTTTTATAAGTTTCTATATTTTCACCATCTGGTAAATGTGTCCAAAGCTTGAAAGGTCTTTCAGAAAAATCTACAGCGGTCACATGAACATCTTTAATCTCTGCACCAAATCTTTCTGACTGGGATCTGAGGCCCATCATAAACTTGGGACCAACTACCCCTTCTGGAAAACCAGGAAAATTTTCTACTTCATTGGTATACATAAGTTGTCCACCACTCTCTACACCAGTAAAAACAACTGGCTTTAGTTCAGCTCTAGCTGCATAAATAGCAGCTGTATATCCAGATGGTCCTGAACCAATAATCACTAATTTCTCTGCTTTCATAAAAACTCTCCTTGGTTTTTTAACTTAAATTTTTTTATTACATCCAAACTCTATCAAAATCTTAAAAAAAGGTGTCTATGTTTTTCAAGAAAAATCTATCAAAATCACAAACACCTAATTGTCTAACTAATTAATTACCCAAAACTTTTTCTATAACTGTTTTATATCCAGCTTCTCCAGGAAAACCAACTTGTCTTTCAACAATTTCACCACCTTTAAAAACCAAAACAGTAGGAATACTCATTACTCCATATTCTTGAGCTGATGCTTGATTTTCATCAACATTAAGCTTTGCGATAACCATTTTATCTGCATATTCTCCAGCAAGTTTATCAATTACAGGGGCTGCCATTTGGCATGGACCACACCATTCTGCAAAAAAATCTACAAAGACAGGTTTATCACCTTTCAATGCTTTTTTAAAACTTTTATCATCAAAGTGAACTGCTCCATTTTTTGTATCACTCATAATTTTTTTCTTTTTCTATATTTTTACTTATACCCTTTATCGTGGGTATTATCCTTAGAAAAAGACCTTTCTTTTTTTATTTTTAATTTTTTACTATTTAATATCTAAAAACTTCTTTTAGCACATCATCCAAAGTATCCCACTTTTCACCTCTAGAACATCTCTTGGCTTCAGAACTCAATAAATCACGAGCAACTCTGCCCAATGAGCTTCTAACAGCTATTACCTGACGAACAATATCTACACAAGCTCTCTCATCGTGGTACATCTTACTAATACCTTCGACCTGACCATTTATACGGTTTAGCTGAGCTGAGATAGGATCTTTTTTTGTTGGCATCTTTGATTACTATACCCCCATGGGGTATGTATTGTCAAGCTTTATCAACTGCTCTAACAACTCTGAGGGAGCGTTGAAACTGAGCAACTTTTCTCAAGAGATCAGCTAATTTAGCTTCCTCTTTTTCTGTTTTAGGAGATTTTTTATCTAATTCTTGAATCTGTTCTTGTAAAATTTTAATACTAGATCTAGCACTTTCCTTTTTTAAGGATGAAAAAGTATTTTTCCATTCTTTTTCTGAATCAATCTGATCTTTCAAATTAACAAACTCTGGAGCATAAACAATATCAAAAACTAACTCTTTCAAATCTTCAGCAAGACCATAAGTTATCTTTTTGAGATCTACTTTACCTTTAGTTTTGCTTTTTAAAAAATATGTTACTAACTCAGTTAATCCAGGAGTTTGGAAATTAATTTCTTTAAATTCTTCTAATTTATCTTGAAATTTATTTGTTTCAAAAATAAGAAAAACACAGTATCTCTCAAAAGATTGTTGTCTAGTAAGAGCAGGAGCCAATTCTTTTTCTTCCTTTTCCTCTTCTTTTTTCTTTTTCTTTGGTTTTTTAACAACCACCCCATCTTTAATTCTATTAATATCTTGCATGATAACTTCTTTTTTAACTCGCAATGTCTCGGCTAATTTTTGAACATAATAGTCACGCTCAACAGCATGAACAATGCCACCAAAAATAGCTCCAAGATCTTTCATTATTTCTCGTTTTCCTTCTGGTTTTTCTGGATCATGATGTCTTAGACTCAATCTCAAAAGGAACTCATAAACAGAGATATTCTGCTTCTCTATCTCTCTCCATAATTTTGGTTCATGTCTAGCCAGCTCATCTACATCTTTTTGACCACCATCCAATCCAGAAAGATCAATTACTCTGAGCTCAATATCAGTGTCCCCTGCAACTTCAATAGCCCTTTTAGTAGCTTTGGCACCTGCTTCATCTGCATCCAGACAAAGAATTATTTTTTTGGACACTCTAGCCAGTAACTTTACTTGTTCTTTTGTAAGAGCAGAACCTTTTATAGCTACAATATTATTTACATGAGATTGAGCTGAAGACACAACATCGAATTCACCTTCCACAACAATGACTTCTTCTTTTTTACGTATTTCATTGAGTAGTTCTTTATAACCAAAGAGCATTTTTGATTTGTGATAAAGCATTGTCTCTGGAGTATTGATGTACTTTGCTTCCTTGGCATTGTTATCAAGTAATCTTCCAGAAAATCCAACCACTCTGCCTCTATGATCTTTTAAAGGAAACATTACCCTACCTCTGAAGCGATCATAATAACGACCACCCTTGGCACGAATAACTAAGCCAGCTTGTTCTATTTCTTCTAAAGGATATTTCTTTTTTTTATGCAAATATTTTACTAAACCATCCCAATCAGACATCGAGTAACCTAGATTAAATAGATTAATAGAATCTTTAGTTATCTTTCTATCTTTGAGATATTCTCTAGCTTCTTTACCAACATTGTGAGTAACTAATAAGTAATGATAATATTCTTTTGCTAAATTCAAGATAGCGAGTAAACGCTCTCGCAAATCATCTTCTGGTGTTTTTTGAAATTCTTCTAACTGGATGCCAGCTTTGTCTGCCAAGTATTTGAGAGCTTCTCCAAAACTCATTGCATCATATTTCTGTAAAAAATCTAAAGCATCACCTGTCTCACTACAACCAAAACAACGATATCTCTGAAGTTGATCGCTAACAAAAAAAGATGGTGTTTTCTCACTATGAAAGGGGCATGGAGCTTTATAACTAGAACCAGAACGTTGCAGCTTTAATCGTTCTCCAACTATCTGAATAATATCAGTAGCCTCTTTCACTTGTTGAACTTGTGACATCTTTTGTAGTATACCGTACTTTATATGACCTATTATAATAGAATAGAATGTATATTAGAGTTAACAGTGATTTAAAGAATATATAAAGAGCCATAAATACCCAAAGGAAACAATGAACATACAAAAAAACAATAATCTATTAAAAATAACAAATAAAATTTATGAAAAGATAGCTTCTTTCTATGAACAAACAAATTTAAAAAACTGGGAATATTTACTAATAATTATGATTGGACTTTCCTCTTTTATCATTGGAGAACAAATCAAACTTAAAAAAGAATTTGCAAAAACCCAACAAATAGCTCAAACTTTAGCAAAAAAGACAGGTCTTAAAATTTACTCTCCTCAAGAATTATCCATTAAACAGATAGGAGATGTCTATGTTCAGATTCCAAATGACTGGACTAATATTATGACTGATTACATCACTGATGGTGGAATAAGAAAACACTATATCGCTTCTTTTGGGGATGACTTTTCAATTCCATTTTCTAGTGAATATGCTTTTATCGTAGCTGTAGAAAAAAGAGGAGTAACAACTGATCTCGAGACATTCCTGAAAAACAACGCTGTCTCTAGTGATCCTAATCAAGAAATAGATAATTATGTAAAAGTAAACGATGAAATGTTTTATATCCTTAGAGAGGATGTTGGTAAAGAATATTTTCGTAAAGTTGATGATGTAATTATGCTTATTTTTGTCTATGACAACGGCGATAGAATCATTGATGACTTTGAACAACGATTCATAAATAGTGTGGGACCAGTAGAAAAAGATACTTTATTTGATTATAAATAGACTATCTATTCACCCATTTCTTCTTGAAAATCTTTTTTTAGATCTATAAATTTATTTTCTACTTCTTGTAATTTAGTCTTAACTAAGCTAGTTAATTTCTGAGCCTCTTGAAGTTTTTCTAAGCCTTCTTCCAGATCAATCTCTTCTTCCTGAAACCAATTATTAATTTCTTCCAACTCTTTCATTGCCTTGTTCATAGAAAATTTTTCTATACTTTTTGAGGTATTATCTTTTTTCATTAATCCTTTTTTGTGACAGTTGCTCCAAAGCTTCCGTCTGCTACTCTTACTGTTAGTTTTTGTTTGATCTTTATGGAATCCATAGAGCGAATAATTTTCCCCATATCGTCTTTTATTAAAGAATAACCTTGTTTTAATTTCTGTTGAGGATCATGGGCCTTTAATTGTTTTTCTGAGTTTTCCAACCACTTTTTATCACGAACAATTATCTTTGAAAAATGACTTAAAATAGATTTCAAAAAATAAAATCTTTTCTCAAATAAAGATTCAATTTTTGAAAAAAATATATCAGTAATTTCTTTCCATTGATAAGTCATCTTTTCTTGTTGCTTATTGATTAGGCTGTCCATACTTCGTAAAAAACTATGAGAATAGTATTCAACCTTTTTTTGAGCTTCTCTCCAGTTCTCAGATATAACTCTACCTGCATCAGTAGGAGTAGATGCTCTAACATCTGCTACTAAATCTGCAATTGTTACATCACGCTCATGCCCTACTGCAGAAACAACTGGAATTTTTGAAGCAAAAATAGCTTGAGCAACAGCTTCTGAATTAAATGCCTGAAGGCTTTCTAGGCTTCCTCCACCTCTAGTAATTACCAATACTTCTATTCCATTTTCTATAACATCTGGATGTTCATTAAACCAACGAATACCAGCTACTATAGAATCAATAGAGTTAATCCCTTCAACCATTACATCTTTATGAACAACATTAAAACCAAACTCTCCCAAATGTTTTCTAAAATCACGGATAGCATCTCCAGATTCAGAAGTTAATAATCCAATGTTTTTGGGAAACTCTGGTAATTTGCGCTGGCTCTTGCCCAGATAAAAATCTAAGCTAGCCTTTCTTTTTTTGTTTACTTTGTAACTTAATATGTTTATTTAGCATCAATTTTAGTTTTTTTTCTAAGTTTTTCTTATCTCTATTATACCGCCATTCACACTCTTTAA
>JABHWM010000013.1 GCA_018657765.1 Minisyncoccota bacterium
TGCTGTTTTAGAGGCTTCTACATCCACTATGAAGTGGTGCAGGATTTTTCCGGTTTTATATCCACTTATTTTTCCGTGCCATATCTGGAGTTTCATGCTTTTATTCTAGCATTTTATCAGTTTATCTGGGCAAGAACCTAAATAATTATTCCATCTTTTGTCTTCTTGAATTTTGGAGCATTAGGATTTGAAAGACTAAATCTATGAGCTACAGAACCATCTGTATTTTGACAAATAACTCCAGAAATTTTTTCAGCAAGTTGATCTATTTCTTCTCCATTGGCATTAGCATAAGTAACCTCTGAAGGAACTTCAAAAGCATTATCTGGCTCTGCGATAATTAATGGCTGTCCATAATCTCCACTAATTATTTTATAAAATTTTTGAGTACCATCATCTGCTAGATTCACTATTTCATAGCGATCCTGCCATACTCTGATAGTCCATTGATTAACCTTATATTCAAAATCTGGTTTTTTCTCTTTTTCTTGTTCTTTTCTGCCTAGTTTTATAGTCAGTTTGGTATACATTTTTTTTGCCAAAGTAGAAATGCTTTTAACATTAATTTCTGATTTTTCTTTATCAACAAAATCACTATTCAACTCAACAAAATCAACATCTTGTAACTCAGAAACTCTCACACTTTCTGGCTTAACCTTACTATAATAACCATCATGATTTTGAATACGTTGACCATCTTTATCAAAAAGAGTATTCAAAAACCATTCTTCTTGTTTTTCTTCTCCATCATCATCTACAAAAATAATAATTCCATTATCTGTTTTCTCAAATCTAGGAGCTTTTGGATTTGAAAGACTAAACCTATGAACCACTGATCCATCTTTATCCTGACAAATAACTCCAGATATTTTTTCAGCAGGTTTATCTATCTCTTCTCCCTTAGCATTGGCATAAGTAACACCTGATGGAACTTCAAAAGCATTGTCTGGCTCTGCAATAATTAATGGCTGACCAAAATCTCCATTTTCTAAAGAATAAAATCTTTTTTTACCACTATCTTCTAGGTTGAAAAATTCATATCCATCTTTATTTACTTTAATAGTCCACTGACCAAACTTTCTTTCAAATTCTGGATTAATTTCTTTCTCATTAGAATCTTCAGAGTTAATGTCTTTTCTCTTCTCCAATCTATCAATAACAAGTCTAGAAGCCAGATTCTTCCAAGAAACGTCCTGCCCTTTTATTTTATTTATTTCTTGAGATTTTTTTTCTTTCCACCAACCTTGTGAAAATCTTTTTGATTCTGACATTTTTTTTCTTTTCTAATATTTTTAATAAATAAGTTGAAGTCTACTATAACTACCCAGCTCCACCACCGCCACCACCGCCTCCTCCGCCACCGCCTCCAGAAAATCCTCCAGAAGAGCCGGTCCCACTAGCACCAAAACTCTGTGTCGTTGCAGAAGAAAAAGATCCTAAGGCTGATGACAAAGCAGATGAGACATCTCCAAAAGAAGAAAGTCCTTCTGTACTACCAAGGCTATGGCCAGCTCTTGCTCCCCAATAAGTTGAGGCTACTTCATCGTTGAAATCAAACTTCACAGGCAGTTGTGATAATGCTTTTGTAGATACTCCCAGCAATGTTCCATAAACAAGATATTTTTCCCAAAGAATTATTGAATCAATCGGATATTCTTTTGTTTTCCTGTAATCTTTCATATGCTTGCCAAAAGCTTTCCATCTGGAAGTTTCTTGCAGACCTTTTTCTGAGTAACGAAAACGAAGCTTGCTCTCGACCATTACTACAATGGTAATAAAAGCAGGGAAAAACAAACCACCGATAGCTATGACCATTGCTTCAGGTTGTAGATGATCTCCCATCCAAAATGCTTGGAATATAATCAAAACCACAGAACTCAAATAAATAATAAGTAAAGGAAGTATTTTCTTAAAAACTCCACCTTTCTTAGAAGATTCTATAAATCCCTGTTTTTTATTTTGACGATAAGCAGTTTTTTCTAAACTTTTAATAAGACTTCTTGCCCCACTAGGGTGACTTCTATTGTATTTAATCAACTCCGAGAACCATAAAGTGTCTTCATGTTTGGCTACTTTTCCGAATAAATAATCAAATACTTTCTGTTGTAACTTAGTTTTCTCTACTTTAACTGCAGAGGATCTAACTGCTCTAGAAAATCCATATTCATATTTCTTGAAGATGAAACCTTTTTTCTGATCACTTCTAATAATCTTCATGAATTTCTGTTGTACTAAAGATAAAGCTGTTGCAGTAAATGCCTTTGCTGATAAAGTTTTATAATTCTTGATTAACTGCTCTACCAGAGCTGGTTCTGTATCACTAGGTGGTTCCCAAACTCTATCTGCTTGATTTGCTTTTGGAATCCGTTGTCTGTCATAAAGTAAATGTTTACCAAGAATCCAAACAGCGACTAACCACCCCGCTGCCACCAAAAAAGCTTGTATTTTTACAAAAAGGTCATTCCTCTCCAACCACCTTTTTGTTTCAGCAATAAAATTCTGCTCTTGTTTCTCTATCTTATCTTTTGAAAAGTATCCTTCTGCTCCGTCCAAAAAGGTCGTTTTGGGTAAAAGGATCCTAGCCTCTAATATCTTGCCACTAGAAACAATAGGGGCTGTAAATTTGATCTTTTGGTCACTAGGAATACTTACCTGCCCAGCTAATTCACCATGACCCCATGCTTGAATTTTTTCTCCATCTATTCCCTCTGGTAAAGTCAAAACAGTAGAGATATTGCTTTGTTTCACTTCCCAGTCACTACCTATAAACTGCCAATAAAGCTCTGCCACATCACTGTGTAAAGTGATTGCATTATCGACCATATACTTAATAGTAAATACTTTTGTTGTGTTTACAGCAGAGTAATGCCACTGAATATATACTTCATCTTCATCTTCATCTTGATAAGTTGTGTATGTACCAAAGGGGTTATTTCTTCTTTGTTCAAAATCTACCTCTGAAGGATGAATAAAACGATAACAGGCTGTCTCATCACAAATACTTTTTACTCTGATTTGATAAGGCTCTGTTCTGCCTGGATCTGTTTTTTTATCTGGGTTTTTATTGATTCTTTGATAAGCAAAACGAAAATCTCCTGAGAATCGATATGTTCTCTGTTCTGAGACGTCCATTGATCCATCTGGACTAACAACTGCATCAATACCAACAGAGTTTATAGTGTAAGACTTTGTTTCTTCGGCTTGTGCTTGAGGGATAAATAATGAAAAACCAACTAATCCAGTGAATAATAAACCCAAAAAAGTTTTTTTCATAGTTTTTTCTTTTCTTTATTCTTCCCTTGATTGCAGTTTTCCTCTTTCATGATATAATTTCTCTTCTGTTTCCAAAGACAGTGTGTCCAGGTTTAATATCCTGGTGAAATGTCACACCGAGGAAAGACTTTAACAAGACGAGTAGATAATTTTACCTACAAATCTTTTTTCCTCTTTCTCCATATTACATTTCTTTCACTTCTTTCGAAACTGCACATTAAGGTATTAAGTAACAGAAGGTATTCGCTGTATGCCAAACCAACATAACTTGGGGCAAGTAAAGATCTTGCAAGACAAGTTCGCTAAGGCACAGTCAGCAGTTATCGTCGAATACCAGGGTACATCCGTTAATGATCAAGTCGAGCTTCGTGCTGCCTTGACAGAAGCAGGTGGGGAAATGTTTGTCACAAAAAACACCCTGATCGATCTAGCTGTAGGAAAAGGTAAACTTACCGATTCCTTGACTGGAATGAATGCTGTAGTCTTCTCTTTTGAAGATC
Source organism: Minisyncoccota bacterium (assembly GCA_018657765.1). Taxonomy (GTDB): domain Bacteria; phylum Patescibacteriota; class Microgenomatia; order UBA1400; family PJMF01; genus CG2-30-36-39. The sequence goes on from JABHWM010000013.1 coordinate 3,774, forward strand.
CTGTAGTGGCCTTGAAAGCTCTTTTCAAGTTCCATAAAGACACCGATAAATTGGTGATCAAACAGGGTTTCATGGAAGATAAAGTGCTCTCTATTGAAGAAGTAGAGTCACTCAGCAATCTCCCTGGCAAACAAGAGCTTCTCACTACTTTGGTCGTACGTTTACAAGGACCTGCTTATGGTCTGGTCAACGTTCTCAAAGCTGGTCAAAAGAATCTTGTCTATGCTCTTAAAGCCCTCGAAAAACAACTCGAGGCAACAAAATAGTAGTAAACTCGGATTTTATCCGAAAAGAATTAGGTTAATAAATATTTAATAAAAAACCTAAGGAAAATATAAAAGGAAATTATGTCAGAAGACACAAAAAAGACTGAAGAAGTCAAATTGTCTGCAAAAGTGCAGAAAATCGTTGATGCTGTAAAAGAACTATCCCTCATGGATGTTTCTGAACTCGTCACTGCTTTAGAAGATACATTCGGAGTCAGCGCTGCTGCCCCAGTTATGATGGGTGGCGCAATGCCAGCCGCTGGAGATGCTGCTGCTGCTGAAGAACAAACTGAGTTCGACGTCATTTTAAAAGACGCCGGATCTAATAAAATCGGTGCTATTAAGGCCGTTCGTGTACTAAAACCAGAATTAGGTTTGGGTGATGCTAAGACTTTCGTCGAATCAGCTCCTAAAACAGTTTTGGAAGGTGCCAAAAAAGAAGATGCAGAAGCTGCTAAGAAAACCTTAGAAGAAGCTGGTTGTGTCGTCGAAATGAAATAATTATTTATTTCAACTTCAACTTTCAAGTTTGAAACAATAAACCCCGCTGTAAGGCGGGGTTTTTGGTACATCATAAAGCTGCCTTCATAACATGATCTGCTTATCTTTGACCTATTTTGAAACTCACTATTGACCTAGTTCCGTTTACTCTGTTACCTTGGTATACAGATTCGAGAAAGTGTGATCTATATTGCACCACTCACCACGGATGTAAGTATAAAAAAACACTCAAAGAAAGGATCTGCATGACTGATGCGTCTGCCAATGTCTCTGCTGTAGAAGACAAAAAAACAGGTCGAGCTAAAGATGCGACCAAACTAGATATCAACAACCTTCCAGACTTATTAACAGTTCGTGAGGTAGCTGATTTACTCAGAGTTTCCCCTCTAACAATCAAACGTTGGGGAAAACGCGGAAAGCTTCCTGCTATTCGTATAAACTCTCGTGGAGATAGACGTTACAAGAAAGAAGCTGTCTTATGGCTCTTGGGTGTAAACCCTACAGAAGAATAGAACTCTTTTAAATAAAAATATAGAAACACTCTTGCTAAAAACAGGAGTGTTTTTTTGTGATTCAAATTATAATAAATCCTCTCTTGTTATGAATCATTTCAACATCTTTATTTTGATATAGAAGAAGATGTTGATGGAAAAATGTCTATGAGATTAGAACCTATTTTTTCAGAAAATGAAGAAATAGAAATGGGTAAGAGAATGGTTGAAAAACTCAATGAACAGCTACATCAATATGGCTTTGATGAAATAGCTGACCACAAAGATATTGGAAATGTAGAATCTATAATCCTAAAAGATATGCTTCAAGAAAAAATAGAAAAAGATACTAAAAAATTAGGTAAAATATTATCTCCAATAGCTAAACTACAGTACAAAAGACTTGCTTTTAAATTCCTAACTACCCCAAATCCTGATAAAGCATCAAAAGCTTATGAAATCTTTGAAAGATATCAAGAGTTATTGGCTAATCTTTAATCTTCATAGATAATTTTCAAAAGGATATTTAATAATAATTAATATCCTTTAATATATAGTAATAGAACACTATTTTCATAAAAATTGGAAATTAAATTAAAACTAATCTCTTGTTTTAGAAACTAACAACTAAGACTATCCTCTACTCTTTTACTTCTTTTCTGCGAAAACCTCTTTAAAAACCAGCTTCACAAAACTAACCAGTTTTAGCTGCCTTCTCCATCGCCATGGTTCCTGAAACAACCTAAACAACCACTCCAAACCAATAGCTCTAATAATCACAGGAGCTCGTTGAATCTTGCCCAGCAACATATCAAAAGTTCCACCAACTGCCATAGCTATCCTTGAACCATTTTTTTCTAAAAGAGCCGTGTGCTCAATAATCCATTTTTCTTGCCAAGGAGCACCAAAAGCTACAAACACCAAATCTGGTTTTTCTTTTTGGATTAGTTTTTTTACCTTTTCCTCCTCGGCTTTTCTTGGCTTAGTTATATCTTTATAACCAGGACTCCATAATAGAGATAGTTTTTTCTCTCTAGAGAGACCAATACTCTCTATCTGGTGAATATTATCGCCATAACCCTTACCACCCAAGAGTAAAACCTTCCATTTCTTTGTTCCAGCTATTTTTAGTAACTCTTGAACAAGATCTACTCCTGTAATTCTCTCTCTAATAGAGGGCTTTTTATATATTCTTCCCAAAAACTTACTAGCCATGACTACCCCTATTCCATCAGGAATAAGAATAGTTCCCTTATCAAGTAGTTTTGAAAACTGTGAATTATTATCGGCTAAAACGAACTGTTCTGGGTTTGGAGTAAAGATACTCAAGAAACCCTTCGTCTCAATAACTTTTTTATTCAAGAAACTTAGCAGACTACCCATGTCTTTGCTAAAAAGGCTTTTACCTAGGAAAAGGATTGTTTTATGGTTCTTTTTTACTTTTTTATTACTCATTTTTATCTTTACTAAACTGAAGATAGTACGAAAACACCAACTGTCTTTTTCTATTGTACCAACTTAAAACCATTTTCCCAATGCTCACTAATCAATGGTCATCGTAAAAACTCATACTTTTTCATACTTCGTGTTTAGTTCGTAATAAATTTTTAGCACTTTTCAAAAACCCGAAAATATTTCAGGATAATAAAAGCAAAATATTTATAATTAAAAGACAGCAATTCTCTAATTCATCTTTTTTGAGTATATTTTTTCTTGAGAATTTTGAATAAAAAGACTAAATTAGTAATTTTCTCAAAAAAATATGATCATTTCAAAAACACCCAAAAGAAAAATTTGTCTAAAAACTAATAAAAAAATCATTTTTTATCAAAATACTACCCTTCCAAATTAATTTGATAAAATAAATATCTAGTTATGATATTTGCTATAACTCGGTATAATGAATTCATGACCGATGAGCTATTGAATATTAATGAGCTTAGAAAGAAACATCCTCGATTTATTTATCAAGGTCATACCTGGAAGTTCCAAAAAAACTCACTAGAAATTGTATTTAATTTTCTTCTAGAGCCAAATATTGAGTTTCATCCGACTATCTCTGTATCTGGGTTATCTAAAGACAAGATCGATGCTATTAGTCCTGATGAAATAGAAGAATGGGTTTTCCATCTAGGGTTAATAGAACTTTTCAGCTACTGGAAAGCAACTGCCTCCCCTGAGATCAGAATAGAAGCGGGTTTCCTCTCACCAGACCAACAAAAGTGGTGGAAAGACCTACTTATCTCTGGAATGGGAGAATATTTTTATACCAATAAAATTGATTTTACTAGAGATAATTTTATAAAGTTTACTGTAAAAGATACTCAAAAATTAAAGATTAATAATGAAACAGTAAAAAATGACCTAGAACATTCAAAGTCTGATACATCAAAACAAAATACTAAATACTTAATCCCTGTTGGAGGTGGTAAAGACTCTTCTTTGGTTCTTAATTTACTCGATAAAACACAACTTCCTTATGATGTCTTACTCAGCTTCCCACAATCCCCTGCTGCAGAGAAAATAACTCAAAATAGCCAAGCCCAAAATGTATTTACAATCAAAAGAACTTTTGATCCAAAACTTTTTGAACTAAATAAACAAGGCTACCTCAATGGACATACTCCTTTTAGTGCCAGACTAGCTATAGAAAGTAGCTTGGTAGCACTTATCTCTGGTCATAAACAAATTCTAGTGGCTAATGAATTTTCTGCGAATGAAGGAAATGTCCCTTATCTAGGAACAATGGTTAACCACCAATACTCCAAAACCTTTGAGTTTGAAGAGAAGTTTCGCGGATATGTTTCCAAATACTTATCTAAACTATCAAAACTAGAAACTCCTGAGTACCTTTCTATCTTGAGACCTCTGACAGAGCTACAGATAGCAGCTGTTTTTTCTAGAGAGACCAAGTCTCACCAGATCTTCAAAAGCTGTAATAAAGGTCAGCAACAAAACGTCTGGTGCTGTGACTGTCCTAAGTGTCTATTCGTTTTTACGATTCTCTACCCATTCCTTGATGAGAAACAACTTGTTGGACCTATTTTTCCTATGAATCTCTTTGAAGATCCAAAAATGATAACTAGAGCAGAAGAATTGATGGGCCAAAATGCTACCAAGCCATTTGAATGTGTCGGAACTCACGAAGAAACCCAAGCTGCCTTCTTTTTAAGTATTCAAAATTTTAAAAAGAATCATCCAGATTTAGAGCTACCAATAGTTCTCAAGGAAGTTCAAGAAACAACTCTTAAAGATATCCCTTTTCTAGATCAAACAGCTCAGAAACTCCTCTGTTTTTGGAATGAAGATAATAATCTAGATAATATTTTGGAAGAAATGTTAAAAACAGCTATAAAACCACTCTGTTCTGAAGCTGAATCTAAAAAAGATTCAGAAATAGGACCAGCAAATGGATCTAGGGCCAGTCAAAAAAAAACACTGACTAAAAATAAACCAGAAATTCTCTCTACCCTAGAAAACAACTCTATTATTATTCTTGGTATGGGCCGTGAAGGTTGGTCTACTTATAATTTCCTACGAAAACAATTCCCAGGTAAAAAACTGGCTCTAGCAGATTATAAAAAACTTACTGATTTTTCTTCTGAAGAACAAAAAACTATAAATAACGATAAGTTTTTAGATCTACATCTTGGAGAAGACCATCTCTCTTCACTAAATAACTATGCCTTTATCTTTAAAAGTCCTGGAATTCCTCAAACAACTCCAGAAATATATAAAGCTGTTTCCCAAGGAAGTAATCTTTTCTCTAACACTCAGCTATTTTTCGAACTATGCCCAGGAGTAATCATTGGTATTACTGGCACCAAAGGAAAAAGCACAACTACAGCTATTATCCACCATGTCCTCAAGGAAAATAACTTTGATACTCATTTAGTAGGAAATATCGGTCATCCATCTCTTGACTCACTAGAAGAATTATCAGCTGACTCGCTAGTTGTCTTTGAACTTTCTAGCCATCAATTAGATACTATGACTATCAGCCCACATATAGCTGTCATACAAAATGTCACAAGTGAACATCTGGATTACTACAAAGACACAACCAGCTACCAACAAGCCAAAACTGCTATCACCCGTTTTCAGCAAAAAGATGATGTTGTCATCTTTAACCCTGAGTTTGAAGTCTCTGCTGATATTGCTAGATTAAGCGCCGGTAAACACCTGCGATTTTCTATCAATGAAGGCCCTGACTCTATTGTATTCGTCAAAGATGACGCTTTCTTACAAAGAGATAAAGACAAAAAAACAAAGCTTGTTTTAGCTACTAAAAAATTACCATTACAGGGAGAGCATAATCTTCTAAACGCTATGCCTGCAATAGTAATGGGAACACTTTTTAATCTATCTATTGATCAAATCAGCACGGCTTTGCAAAGTTTCCAGTCACTCCCTCATAGATTAGAGTTTGTTTTGGAAAGAAAAGGTATCCGTTACTACAACGACTCATTGGCCACTATGCCTGAGGCAACTGTCAAAGCAGTAGAAAGTTTTTCTGAACCAATAGCTCTCATTGCTGGCGGCTATGAACGAAATCAAAGTTTCACTGATCTGGCAAAAAAGATTTTAGAAAAAAAAGTAGCTGGAGTGGTGTTATTTAAACCCACTGGAAAAAGATTAGCAGAAGAAATAGAAAGACAAATTGTGAGCTTGGGAAGTAATGAAGAAATTTATCCAAAGATAGAGTTTGCTGAGAATATGGAAGAAGCTGTGAACAAGGCACAAAAAATACTGGAGAATAACTCTCTCTCAGAGACAAATCAATCTGGGGAAAAAGGAATAATTCTAATGAGTCCAGCTAGTGCTAGCTTTGGAATGTTTGAGGATTATAGAGATAGAGGTGAACAGTTTAGGGAGATAGCAAAATCTACCACCAGCTAATCTCTTTAATTAAAATCCAAACCCTTGTAGTTGAGTAGTTAGTTTTTCTTTTAAAGCCTCCTGCATCTCTTCAGTCATGTGGCCACTAGCTATAGCGTGGTCATTTTCATGCATTTCAAGATCAATAATTATTTTATCTTTTACAAATCTTCCACCATCATGTGCTGATAAATGAGTAGCGACATCAGTATTAGTACATACAATTACTTTTGAAGCTAAAAGTTCTTTTTCCAAATCTGGGTCTAACTTATTCAAATTATGAAAACCTATTGCCCTAGGTTTATCATATCCTAGATTACCTAATACCCTAGCAACAAATTTACTTCTGCCATTTCCATTAGAACATACTGCAAAAATAGCTTTATCTTTTGGAGCATTCTCTGGATTTACTACTTTTTCTTGTTTTTCCTCAGAATCTTTGGTCTCTAAAGATTCTTCTTCAGCATCAGTATTTAAATAATCTTCTGCTTCATCATTACTAACTTGAACTTCTTTTGCCAACTCTAGAACTTTCAAAAATAACTCCAAAGCTGGAACTTCTAGATCTTCAGCTAAACTTAGTATTTCTTGAGCAATTCCGTCTAAGTCTCCATCATCTTCAATAACTTTTCCGACAAGTTCACTGGTAACCTGATAATTATTCTCTGTGCTTAGACCTTCAAGATCTTTTATAGAAAAGCTTGTTTCCTCTCCACTTTCTAAAGCTCTGGCTTCATCCATTGCAACTTCAAAACTTGAGTGATCTACCTGATTTTCTATTCCCATAATTACTTTCTTTATTTGTCTCTAATTAACTACTCAAGCTTCTCAGAACCAACCTGACTTGTAAAGATCTAGCTCTCTGCACTTTAACCTTTTCTATACCCAAGACTTCTCCTAAATTCATCCAAATGATCCATGATCACACCCATTCCTCTGATCACAGCTTTTTCTGGGTCATCTACTACTGAGATCGGAATACCTAATTTTGGTACTAAATAGGAATCTAAACCAGATAATAAAGCTCCACCTCCAGAAAGTAATAGACCTTTATCTACCACATCTACAGTAAGCTCTGCTGGAACTTTACTAAGGAGTTTTTTGACTAATTGAACTAAAATTTGAGTTCGTTCTTCAACGAATAACTTGAGTTTTTCTGCACTGATCTGTAATTCCTTTGGGGCAGCTGTCTTTTCATCTTTACCTGTCACCAAAACAGTTCCCGGATGACTTTTCCCTAGAGAAACTAGATTATGAATCAACATTCTGGCTGTATCTCTACTGACTAATATTTGGTGATTTTTCTGTAAATATCCTTGCAAGGCTTGTTCAAAATCATCTCCAGCTTCAAAAGATTTTTCACTTTCTACTAGAGTTCCCAAAGAAATAACTCCTACTTCATTGATCCCGGCCCCAAGTTGCATAATAAAACCACCAGATGAATCAACAATAGGCATCCCTGCCCCAATAGCAGCAGCTAGAGGTTGAGCCACTGTTAAGACTTCTTTCGCTCCCAGTGAATATCCCAGTTGAATAGTTTCTTCCTCGATAGCTGGTTGCATGCTAGCCGGAATACTAAAAAGAATAGTTGGGCTAAAGAAACTTTTTTTCAAAACACTATGTAGCACCACTCTCAAAAAAGCTTGAGCTATCTTGATATCCCAGAGCTGTCCTTTCTGAAAAGGACGCAAGAGAGAGACATTTGCAGCTACTCTACCTCTCATTTCATAAGCATCTTTACCATGAGCCAGAATTCTCTTTGACCTTGAGTCTACAGCCAAGAAACTTGGATGTTCCCCTACTAAACCTTTACCCTTCTCCCATACACGGACTGTATCAGTCCCTATATCGACAGCAATGGTAGTACTTAATTTGTCCAGATATCGCAGCATAGCTCCTGTTATAATAGCGCCTATTGATAAGAAGAACAATAAAAAAAATATGCCTCCATTCATTGCCCCAAAAAAACTCTTTAATAATGTAAATATAGGAGTTCTATACACTATTGTTTCTGCCGTGCTGATTCTCTTGGGAACAACAATTGCTATTCAATATGCAAAGGGTGGTTTTCGCTTTACAAAAAAAGGGTTTGCTCCAGAGACAGGATTATTAAATGCTAATTCTTTTCCTACCGGATCTGAGGTATATATTGATGGTGAATTAGTCACAGCTACTGATGACACTCTTTACTTGAAACCTGGTGAATATACTGTTGAAATTCGTAAAGAAGGCTTTTCTCCATGGAAAAAACAACTAACTATTCAACAAGAACTAGTAACCCAAACTAATGCTCAACTTTTCCCTACAGCCCCAGGACTTTCCCCACTCACTTTGACAGGAGTCACTACTTTAACTACTTCTCCAGATGGACAAAAAGTTATTCTTTATACAGATTCTTCTCAAAATATAGAAAAAAATGGACTCTATCTGCTTGAACTCTCAAATAACTTTATTCCTCTTCAAAGAGCACCAAAACAAATAACCACAGATGTTCCAGTGCTTTCACTAGAAAAAGCAGACTTTATTTGGTCACCAGATAGCAGTGAACTAATGATTTTGACTGCTAGAAAAGAAATGTTGATCGAGGTTTCTGGTAAAGTAAATCTAGAAGCAGAACAAGATATCTCTTGGAAACGAAGACAAGTTCTCTCTGAGTGGGAATCAGAAATGTACCAACGAGAACGAGAATTTTTGAAAAAATATCCAGAAGAAATTATCCATATAGCCACTACCTCTGCAAAAAATGTCTATCTTTCACCAGATAAAAAGAGAATGCTCTACACCGCTACTGGTGAAGTTACTCTGCCTGAAGGAATAATTCCTCCACTACCAGCTAGTAATACTCAGCCAGAACAAAGATCATTAATTTCTGGAGGAATCTATGTTTATGACCGAGAAGAAGATAAAAACTTCCAAATCGGGGTAGAAACTGGAACTCCTTCCACAGTCTCTAAAGCACTCTTGGCGACAGATCTTTTTAGCTCTGCTAGATCACTAGAGACATCACCTAGTGCTTTTACTACTTTGCAAGCAACTAACTCTGCAGAGACAGCCAAGCTTTTCCAGGCTTACTATACTTCTCTACCTATCAACACACTACAGTGGTTCCCTGACTCCAAACATATTCTTTTTGCCAAAGACCAACAAATTCACATTATGGAATATGATGGAACCAATAATACAGTTGTTTATTCTGGACCATTCCAAGAAAACTTTGTTTATCCATGGCCTGATGGTAGTAAGATTTTGATGCTAACTTCCTTCAGTCCAGACTCTCCAATGAATATTTATTCTGTAGAGTTGAAATAGATAA
>JABHWM010000014.1 GCA_018657765.1 Minisyncoccota bacterium
TCACAAAGCCAAAACTTTAAACTAGAAACTTTACTAAAACTTCACCAAGATTTATTAAATATTGATTTTACTATCAAGACCGGACAAGCCGTCTTGCCTCTAGCCAGCCAACTTGACCTCTTGCTAATTAATATCTAGAATTAAATCCTGATAATAATATTAGAGGAGGATTATGAAAGCTATTTTAAATGACACTATCTTTAGAGGCTATGATATTAGGGGTAAAGTCCCATCTGAAATGAATATACCGGGAGTCTATAAGCTAGCTAGGGCTTATGCTACATTTTTAATTCGTCGAAGAATTTATCAATGCGTAGCCGTCGCTGATAATCGTATTCATAGTGAAAAAATCAAAAAAGCTTTTATTAAAGGTTTGATTGACTCAGGTGTAAATGTAATCGACCATGGGCTTGGGGTGGTTTACTTTATGTATTTCTCTCAGTACTTTAATCAGTCTATTGGTGGAGTATCAATCTCTGCCTCTCATAATCCAAAAGAATACAACGGTTTCAAATTGGGAATTGGATTTTCAAACACCATGGTCACTCATGAAATTCAAGAACTAAAAAACTTAGTCAAGAAAGGTAAATTTGTTAAAGCTAATAAAAAAGGTAAGCTAGTTAAAAAACCTATATTTAATGATTACAAGAAAGATCTATTTAAACGAATGCCAGATAAAAAACTAGGTTTTAAGGTCTTTATTGATGGTGGTAACTGTACTCCCGCAAAGTTTTTACCAAACATTTTGAGAGAAGCTGGATGCGAAGTTATAGCTAAAAACACTAAACTTGATGGTCGCTTTCCTTTAGGTACACCAGACCCAACAGAATCTGAATATCTAGAAAGAGTTTCGCAGGGTGTTAAGAAATATAACTGTGATATTGGTTTTTGTTACGATCCAGATGGTGATCGCATTGGCGTCGTTGATGAAAAAGGCAATATGATTTGGAATGACACATTGGTTTCAATATTTTCTATGGACTTACTAGAATTTGAACCTGGTTCAACTATAGTCTTTAACACTTTGTGCTCCAAACAAACTGACGATGTAATTAGAAAACATGGAGGTAAACCTTTAATTTGGATTACCGGACACTCATTTATTAAGGCCAAACTCAAAGAAGAGAGGGGCTTGTTTGCCGGAGAGCTTTCTGGTCACTTCTTCTTTATGGATAACTTCTATGGTCACGATGATGGAGCTTACACAACCCTTAGACTTTTAAACTACCTAAAGCGTAAGAAAAAGACTTTGGGTCAAGTAGTTAAAACCTTGCCTCAATATGTCTCTAGTCCAGAGATCAAGCTTGGACTTCCAGATAAAATTAAATTCAAGTTTGTTAACGAAGTTATTGGTGGCGAGCTTAAAAAGCTATACCCCAAAGCCGACTACATTGAAATTGATGGAGTTAGAATGGACACCAAAGAAACTATGGCTATCGTAAGAGCCAGTCAAAATGGACCATATATTACCATCAAGTATGAAGGTAGGACTCAAGCTCAGTACGATAAATTAAAAGAACAGCTAAGAGAGATTCTTAAATCACACAAAGAAATAGACTGGAGCTACGGTGTCAACACTGATGCTTTTGATTAATGATCGATCTTAAAAAAGCTCTAAGCGTAGCAGAGGAAGCAGTCACACTAGCTGGTAAATTTTTACTCGCGCATCAAGATAGTGTTGTTATTAAAAAACAAAAAGATGCTGTAGATATTCAAACTGATGCTGACTTAAAAGCCGAAAAAATCTGCTTGGAAATTATTCAAGCATCTTTTCCAGACCACAACATTCTTTCAGAAGAAGTCGGTTTTATCGATAGAAAATCAGATTACACTTGGGTTATTGATCCTCTAGATGGCACCAAAGAATACCTAAGACAAATTCCTTTGTGGGGCACCTTAATCTCTTTAGAAACCAAAACCAAAACCCTTGTCTCTGCTTGCTATTTTCCACCAGCCAACGAGTTATATTTAGCTACAGATAAACAGGCAACTATATTCAACAACAATCCAGTTAAATTATCATCAGAAAAAACTCTAAGTAAATCTTTTGTTTATACTCATCCACCAACAAACAAAACGAAAAAGAAAACCTCTGATTTTATTTGGAGGAAACTCCAACAACTTTCTGTTCAAACATATCGCTTAAGAGCTCACGCCAATGACGCTTGGGTTTTGTCTTGGTTATCAAGAGGTGGAATGGAAGGCTACTGGCTTCCAGACGGGAACCTAACCGAATGGTACGATATCTCCCCAGGCATTCTAATCGCCAAACAAGCCGGTGCCAAAATTACCGACCGTTACGGTCAGTCATTAAAACTAGGAGATTTAAGTAAAGGTCTAGTGGTCACCAACGGCTTAATCCACGATCAACTATTAGATATAATAAACTCATGACCATAAAACCATACATAGTTGTTCCAAACTTAATACTCCAGCCAACTTGGGGTGGCCACTATATTGCCAAACACAAACAGCTAAAACAAA
>JABHWM010000015.1 GCA_018657765.1 Minisyncoccota bacterium
AAAGTAAATGAATATCTTCATCAGGATTGTATGGTCTGATAACTCCCAGTGGCTTTGAGCGATACATAAGCAAAAAACTCTCTCCCTTTTCAAGTGACTTCCTGATAGGAGCAAATTTCTGCCGGAGTTGTTTCATTGAAATGATTTTCATTACGTTTATCAGTGTACTTAAAAAAAGGGAGCTTAGTCAAATTAGGTTCTCAAAAAGAATGATAGTTCCATGTTTTTTTCTATTCGAAACATTATCTTTATGTGTAGAAAAGCATCAAAGAGAGACTTTTATGCTTTTCATAACTGTTTTATATTTTTTAGTTTATTAGCAAAAAAAATTAATTAGAGATTGAATATGAATATTAAATACCCTGTAAATATTTTGCAGCCCAAGGACGATAGTTAGAGTAATAATTTTTTTGTTTGATTATGTTTCCATCTTTATCTTTGATTGTATGAGTAAATTGAGCTTTTATTCCACTTGAAGACCAATCAATTTGCTTTAGTTTTCCAGAGGGGAGAGATGGGTCTGGAATATATTCTGTTGCCAATGGAGCTCTAAAATCCCAAGTTTTATAATCAGAAATCTCTGTAGTTCTACCATCGCTAGTTCCATAAAGCTCTACCTTCATATATAGATCTTCTCTATTATTTTCTGTATAAATCAAAACATAATCCTCAGTATCATTGATAAATCGAAGATCAACATTTCCATCATATACTGTGGCATCAAAGCCTGTTTTGTTATCCAGCTCATAGTAGCTTACTCGATAACTATGAGGTAATCGAAGAGTAATCTTAAGGCCAGCATCCAGTAAAGAGCGGAATAGAGTAGTACTTACCTGGCAAACACCTCCCCCATCACCCAGAACTGTTTGTCCGTCTTTTATTACATAAGCTGGTTGGAAACCGGTTGTAGAAGATACATCTCCTAATGTTTTATTAAAAGAGAATTCCTTTCCAGGAGGAACAATTGCATAGTTTATTCTTTCTGAAGTAATAGCTACATTATGGATTCTACTAGGGATGGAATGATCATAGTAACTATCACCAAAGCCAATTCTTTCTTTGATTCCTAGATTATTTGTTTGTTCTAAAGTGATTTCTGGAGAAGCAGTTATAAATTCAAAATCTTTTTTATATTCTAGTTTTTTTTCAGAAGAATTCTTTTGAATATTTTTATCATCTTGGTTATCATTATTCTCTTCTTCTGATCTTATGACTTCAAAGATTACATCTTTAATATCTTTTTCAGCTTTTTCTGCATTAAGAACTAATCCTTCCTTGTGAGGGGAGAACTCTGTAACTTCAAGAGTTTTTTTATCAAATTCAAAAATAGCATTTTGAGAAGGTCTATCTAGAGTTTCTTTCCATGAATTAACTTGATCTAGAATACGATCTTCAAAGAATCCTTCTGGGAATTTTATAAAAGAGATTAGTTTTTGGTCATTGAGAGTTTTTTTGAAAATATCATAAGAAAACTCTAACTCTACCCCAACTAACTTACTAGCTGTTTGCAATGCCGATGCTTTTTGTTCATCATTAAGAACCATGCTGGCAATATATGTTTCTGGAAAAAAATCAAACCCGGTTGCTTCTGTTTTTATGTAGTTATAAAAACTTTTTTCTTCTAGTTTTTGTTTTAAGTTTTCTAAGGTTGTTTTCTCATCTACATGAAAGATTGTTTTTCCAAGTTGTAGAGAAAGAGTATTAGGATTATTTGTTTGAGTGAGAACTATCTCTGGATGTTGTGGCTCTTGGTCAAATTTATTTTTGAAGTTTTTAATCAACTCAACAAGTTTTTCTTCTTTATAAAGAATAGGCAGAGAATATTTTTTGGGAGAATAAGAGGCAAAGAACAAATGGGTAACCCAGCTAACAGGGTTCTCTTGTTGTTTTTGTATTATTTCTTCAGAAATCTTGTGGTAATCATAGTAGGCTTCTAGTTCTGTAGAAGATGAGGATTCTATAATTTCTTGATTTATATTAATCTCATCATTTAAATTTTTATTTTCCAATTCTAGTTCCAATGCTTCTGTCAAAGTCTCTATTGGTTTTCTTTTTAACTGAATAATATGTTCTGGTGGAGTAGGATATTGATGAGCTAACTTGGTAGAAGCTTCTTCTATGGTCAAGCCACCAATCCTAACTTCCTCGAGATATGTTTCTGGAAGAAATTTTGAAGAAGAGTAAATTATAAAAAGTCCCATTATAGCTGTGGTAATTATCAGTGAGATTATTCCCAATAATCTAAAAAAAGAAAATTGCTTTTTTTCCTCATCATTGAGATTTTCCTCGATAATAATAGGCTCTTTTTTATCAAAACGAGAGAAAAATAGCATCAATTGTTGAAATATCTGTTTAATAGGCTTGATAGAGAGAGCAAAACGTTTCATAATAAGACAGCTCATTGTAGCTGATTTATGAACACATCACTACCTAAACCAACTAACACAGTTAATAATAATGCTCCGACAGGCACTAATAAAGGAGTTAATTCTAGTAATTCTGGAACGGTTTCCCCATCTGGTACAACCATTTCAGCTACTCCAAAAGCTCCTCCTCAAAAAATTGATAATACAGCTAACACTCCAACATCAATTGGTCGGTCAGTAGCTCCTACTGGAGTTCCCAAAATGGAAGGAATTAATCCAAGTTTGGCACCAAAACAACAAAATAATGCAATTCCACAGCCAAATACATCACCAAAACAACCTTTGGCTCAACCAAATAATCCTGGAATTAATAAAAACTTGGAAAAACAGGTCACAAAACCTTTGAATGCCAGTAAAGCTCCTCCTTTGGTTCCAAATTCAGGAACACCTGGAAATTTGGCAACACCAGCCGGTGCAGAAAAAGCTGTTAATCCAAAAGTGCCAACCTCTGGAGGAGGTAAACCTCCACAACCACAAATAGCTGGAGCAAAAAAAGATCCTAAAAAATTAGCCATGATAGCAGCAGGAGTTTTAATATTCTTGGGTATTGTTGGTACTATTTTTTCTAAGATGTCTGGCAATAATGATGCCCCAGTTGTGGCAGATAATGCCAATTCAAATCCAACTACAAAACAGGAGCAACCAGTAAAACAAACAGTGCTTACTTATTGGGGACTGTGGGAACCAACTGCTGTTTTGGATGAAGTTATTCAGAGTTATCAGCAGGAAAATCCTGGAATTAAGGTTGATTACAGAATTCAGTCACATAAAGATTATCGCGAAAGACTACAAACAGCTATTGCTTCAGGAAATGGGCCAGATATATTCCGTTACCATTCTTCTTGGGTACCTATGTTTGGAGAAGATCTAGCTGTTTTACCAGCTAACGTTATGAGTGCTGCAGATTTTAAATCAACTTTTTATCCATCTGCATCTCAGCTACTTCAAATAGAAGGAAAGATTGTTGGATTACCAGTGATGTATGAAGGTCTTGGACTCTATTACAACAAAGATATTTTACAAACAGCTGGCGTTGAACCACCTGCTACCTGGGCAGAACTAAAGAAACTAGCAACTGAGTTAAGTGTTCCTGCAGATAAAA
This sequence comes from Minisyncoccota bacterium, assembly GCA_018657765.1. Lineage (GTDB taxonomy): Bacteria > Patescibacteriota > Microgenomatia > UBA1400 > PJMF01 > CG2-30-36-39. Next base: position 3,529 of record JABHWM010000015.1, read on the forward strand.
GTACTCGTCTGGGTGGAGAAATAACCAGAGGTGGGCTGGCTATTGGTAATGCAAGTAATGTAGATCATTTTTCAGATATCCTTGCTTTACTTATTTTACAAAATGGCGGAGATCCTGCAGAACCGGCTTACACAGAAGTGAGAGATGCTTTGGTGTTTTATACAAACTTTATAACAGAAGATGCTATTTGGAATAATGATCTTCCTAGTTCTACAGTAGCTTTTGCAAAAGGTGATGCAGCAATGATGTTTGCTCCAACCTGGAGAGCTCACGAAGTAAAAGAACTCAATCCTAGTCTAAATTTTGGCATTGCTTCTGTTCCTCAGCTTTCTGACGAGCATATAGCTTGGTCTAATTACTGGGCAGAAGGAGTGAACGATAAAACAGCTAATAAAGAAGAATCTTGGGCATTTTTGAAACACATGACTAGTCCAGAAGTAATGAAGAAACTTTACTCTGCTCAAAGCAATATTCGTACTTTTGGAGAACCTTACTCTAGAGTAGATATTGTTGAAGGGCTCGCTGCAGATCCATATGTAGCTGGTGTTTTGAAAGATGCCAGTATTGCAACTGGCTGGTATATGAGTTCAGCTACTCATGATAATGGTCTTAATGATCAAATTATTGAGTATTATGCAGGGGCTATTAACAGTTTTATTGAAGGTGAAGATGAAGAAGAGACACTCATTATTTTAGAAAAAGGAGTAAAACAGGTTCTTCGTCAGTACGGGGCAGAGTAGACTAAAAGCTTGTTTTTATTACTTAACTAGATAAATAATTGCTGGTGATCTTTATATCTTTTTCAATATATTAGCTAATTTTTCTGAGTCATGTCGAAGTAGGCTTCGTTTTATTTTGTCATTATTATTTTGTTGAGCAACAACTTTGGAGATCATATCTGATCTGATTATCTTGGCTTTTTTTTCTAAATCATCAATAACTGGGAATTCTTTTTGATCTTGATAAGTTTTGAGAAGAGTGGGTGGTATTTTTCCAGAATTGATAATGATTACATCTGGATATTTTCCAAAATATTTTTCTATTAAATCAACATGATCCTGAGCTGTTAGATCATGAGTTTGGGAAAAGTGGGTCATTAAGTTAACTACATAAACAAATTTAGCCGTAGATTTTTTGAAGGTTTGTTTGAAGTTCTTTACTAATGAATGAGGTAATAAACTACCATAAAGATCTCCTGGTCCAACAACAATAGTATCTGCTTCTAAAATAGCTTTTTTTGCATTTTTATATAAGGGTGCTGGTTTGGAAAGTTGGAGATTTGTGATTTTTTTACCACCTTTTGAATGATCATCCAAGAAATGTTCTCCAATTAATTGCTGACCATCTTCATAAGTAATCATTAGATGAGCATCTACCTCTGTAATAGGAAAGACTTTTCCTTTAACTCTGAATATTTTGCTAGCAGCTTCCATAGCTTTTCCTGGAGAATCTTTAATATCTTCCAAAGCAGTTAAAATAATATTTCCAAGATTGTGTCCCTGTAGACCATTCCCTTTTGTAAAACGATAGAGAAGCAGATCTCTAATATCATCTTGAGTATCTCCATCGGCCAGAGCCATAAGACATTGACGTAGATCACCTACTGGCAAAAAGCCAAATTCATCTCTTAATCTACCTGTAGAACCACCAGAATCAGTAACCACTGCCAACGATGTCAAATCTATGTTTGAGGAGTTTTTTAGTCCTGTTAATACGACAGAAGAGCCAGTACCTCCTCCAATAACAACAACTTTTTTCATAGTACTTAGAGTATCTTTATTCTAGATTAATCGCAAGCTAGCTTTTTTAAGTATATTATCCAAGGCTCTTGCCCAGATAAAAATCTAAGCTAGCCTTTCTTTTTTTGTTTACTTTGTAACTTAATATGTTTATTTAGCATCAATTTTAGTTTTTTTTCTAAGTTTTTCTTATCTCTATTATACCGCCATTCACACTCTTTAA
>JABHWM010000016.1 GCA_018657765.1 Minisyncoccota bacterium
GAAAATTCTGCAGAGTTTAATAAAAGATTGGATATTTTAAATATTCCTATTAGAGAAAGAGGTGTCCCTGCTGTATTTATAGGTGATGAGGTTTTTATAGGAGATACTCCAATTATTGAAAATTTCGAAGAAAAAGCTGATGCTTTTTTGAAAGATGATGCAGATGAAAATTCAGAGGCAGCTGCAATCATTGCTGAGGCCAATAATGAAGTTGTTCCAAAAGTAGAAAAAGAAGTATTTGATGAGGAAATAATAGAAAAAAATACAAGTACATCTATTACTTTAGCTGCCGTTTTGGCAGGGAGTATTGTTGATGCTGTTAATCCTTGTGCTTTTGCTGTGTTGATTATTCTAATGATGACAGTAATGGCTAGTGGAGATTCAAGCAGAGCTTTGAAAACAGGATTAGCTTTTTCTAGTTCTATTTTTATTTCTTATTTACTAATGGGTATTGGTTTATATAGTGCCTTGAGTAGTGGTAGTTTTGGAAGTTACTTTACTAAAGGAGTTGGAGTATTAGCTATTATTTTGGGATTATTTAATCTTAAAGATTGGCTTTGGTATGGAAAGGGAATGCTAATGGAGGTTCCTATGTCTTGGAGACCTACAATGAAGAAACTAATTCGTTCTACAACTAGTCCACTGGGTGCTTTTTTGATTGGATTTTTAGTGAGTTTATTTCTTCTTCCTTGTACTAGTGGTCCTTATATAGTGGTTCTCGGAATGTTATCTGACTCTGTGCAAAGAGGTACGGCTTTTTTGTATATGGTTTTATATAATTTAGTTTTTGTTTCTCCAATGGTTATTATTTCTTATCTTGTTTATAGAGGTTATGATCCAAAGAGACTTGAGAATCTTAGAAAGAAAAATTTAAAAAACTTACATCTAATTGCTGGGCTTATTCTTATTGGGATGGGTTGGTTTTTACTAGTTTAAAGATTTTTTGTTAGCGCAGTCTTCTATAGAAAAAGGTCCATTTTTTGTTCTAGTAATAGAAAAAGCCGTCATTGGTAAGTTTAGTTTTTGGCTAATTTCTTGAATTAGGCTGCGTATATATGTTCTTTTTGTAGTTACAGCTTCTAGAGTGATAATTAAAAAATTATTTTGTTGTTTATCATTTTTTAGTAAATTTTCCCACTGGGTAATGATTTTTTTTTGTCTAAAATCTCCTTTTACTAAGGAAATAGTTTGTTGAATGTATTCTAAAAGTTCTTTAGAGGAGATATTTTTAATTTTTTTCTTAGTGTTTTCAGAAGGGATTATCTTTAATGAAAATATCTCTATTTCATTTTTTTGTAGTTCGAATTTTTTTCCTTGTTTTGCTAGATCAAAGCCTGATTTTCCAGCAACTCTTTGTGCAGAAAAGGCTGGAGCTATTTGTGTTTGTTTTCCTATAAGTTCTAGTAAGGTTGTTTTGATTTTTTCTTCTAAGGTTTTTATTAAATTTTGTTTTTCTTTTGGATTAGATGAAGTACTATTTTTCTCTATTAATCCGAGTAAATCTCCACTATCTGTTTTTATACCAACTAAAATCTGAAATTGGTAAGTTTTTTCCCAGTTACTATATTCTGCTTTTTTGAAACGATCTTCTCCAGTCAGAACAACTAATACTCCATCTGCCATAGGATCTAATGTACCGGTATGAGTAGCTTTTTCTCTATGGCTCTCCCCTATTAGTTTGGCTAGCTGGTGGCTAGAAGATCCGAGGGGTTTGTAGATAGGAATGATCATTAGTTAAATTATAAAATTTTCTTCAGCAATTCTCATAACTTGCTGTTTATACAATTCTGGATTATCAGTATAAAAACCAGGTAAGATTGGTTCAAAATCAGGATTCATTTCTTTGGCTTTATCAATATCTTTCCAGGACATTTTCCCCCAATAAAGATCACTAATTGGAAAGTCATTTTTGATTAAAAAATCAACTATTTCTACAAAACCTTCAAAGTAAACATAGTCTTTGCTAAATCCACCGGGGTGGCTAGTATCAGTAAGTCCTCGTTTCTTTTTAAAGACAGCTGAGAATGCTCTTTCATCATCGTCTATATAATGTTTGAAAAACTGCCATAACTCCAGAAAAGATTCTTGCTGAGCTTTAATAGTCATAAGAAAGTTCAGGGCAGAGACATAAGCTAATGGATATTTTTGCGTAAACAGTGAATGTAGAACAGCCAGGCCTTCTTCTGTTTTCAAATAAGAAGAAAAGCCATTTTTCTTTTTTCTTCTGAACCATGGTTGTTGTTCATAGTTTACCCTTCTTAGGGCATGTGTTCCCAATTCATGATAAATCAGACCTTCCAGATCTTGTTCATATATAGAACAAGGTAGACTGAGTTTTATTGTAGTTGGATTAATAGCTGCTCTACTAACAAATTTATCTGACCAAATTATCTCGAATTTTTTATCCAAATCATTATGTTTTTTTAGGAATTCTCTTAGTGATAAATTTACTGTTTCTTGATCTAGTAATTTACCTTTATTGTTTTTTAGTTCTTCAGTTGAAAAGTTAGAAAAGGTTTTCTCTATTATTTTTTCTGCAATATTAATATATTTATGATCGGGTAATCCATGTGTCTGAAGATCTTCAGCAGTAAAAGAACGGGAGTAAGTAAACTGTGGATTAAAAGTAGGATTTTTTAAAAATCTGTTTTTTTCTTGTTGAAAATTAGTTGGTTGAAGGTCTGCAATAAGTCCCATGATAGTTGATGATTATGATGGTCTGATTACAAATCCAGCAAGATCTTTTGTTCCGATTTCTATTTTTTTACTACTTCTATTAAGTTTTTTGGACACAACAACTGAAGTTGTAATAATTTTATCCTTCAATTTGAATTTTAGTTCTACAACAGGGCGTTTACCTTCTCCGGCAATTTGTTGAAACCAAAGCAGGTCATCAACATCAATGAGACCAAGTTCTTTGGCCAGATTACTAGCAATAATTGATCTAAATCGACCAGTATTTATCAAAGCTTTCTTTTCCATCTGAGTTTTATCATCTCCAAAAAGGGTAACGGTTTCTTCTATATCAATTATAGAGAGATCTCCTTCTTCTTTAATCTTACTAGCAAAGTTTTCAGCAAAGAGAGCTCTAGCTATTCTTACACCGTGTTCTGCACTGAGTACATTAAGATCCTGAACTCTTTCCAATCTTCTTCTAAGACCAGCTTTATTAGCTACTTGAATAGAAAGACCAGGATAAGCATTGAGTTCCACTACCATAGGACCTTTTTCTTGGTGAACAAAGATATCTACTCCAGTAAAAGAAAGATTTGCTGCTCTGGCTGATTCTACTGCTGTGGTAAGTATTTCTTTCCAGAATGGAATACGAATACCATTGAGTTTCATTTTTGTGCCAGGTAAATATTTAATGAGCTGATTTTTGTTTGCGGCAGCATAGGTTGTGATTCCAGTAGAAATATCTACTCCAACTCCTAAGGCTCCTTGGCTTTGATTAGCTCTACCACCGGATTCTTTTGTTGGTAGTCTTAGTAATGCCATTACTGGAACACTATTAAAGACTACGACTCTAATATCTGGAGTACCTTTATATGAGTATTTTAAAAGTTTTGAATGAATAGGGACACGTTCTTCAATAATTAGGTTGTGGTTGGCGCCATGAGTACTATATTGGCCAGAAAGGATATCTGTACAGTGAAGCTTTACATCTTCTAAACTCCAAGTATTCCCAATGACATCTGTCCAATGTTTTTTATCAGCTAGTTGGTTTCTAAAGGCAACAACTCCTTTTCCAGCATGACCATTAGTTGGTTTTATAACGAAGTCTTTTTCTAGATTTTTCCAGTCGAACTCTTCAACATCTTCTGTTGTTGCTAGAACACCATAAACTTCGGCAGAAGGAATATTATTACTTTGTAAAAGTATTTTGGTAGCATATTTTGAGACACAAAAAGAACGTGCCTTTCTAGAGTTCAAAGGAACAAAGAGCTGATTGCGGGCATTCATACCCAAAACATCTTTTGCTAGGACCATTGGTGTTATTCCTCTTCTTCAATGATTGATTCGAAACGGACTCTTTCTAGTAATCTGAGGCCAGTATATTTACCAATAATAATATTAAGTCCAGCTACCCCTAGAAGAGTAAACTCTGGATAAAGTAAGACAAATTGCTGGACAGATTCTAAGCTAATTAAGAGAGAACACAAGACTGCAACAAGTAGTGTCTCGAAAGTAATACTCATAGCTTCTTTTTGACTACTGAAAAGTTGAGTGCTCATAAAGTTCTCAGTCAAAATCATAATAATTAACAATGGAAAGATACTAATACTTAAAAGAGCTGCAGCATCGATCCAAGAAACGATCATTAATAAAATAAGAATCAAGAAGGTAACGACCCACAACAACATTGCTGTTCTTGGCAGTAAAGGAAGTTTCAAGCGTTTGACTACTGATCTAGCAACAGAGGCAGAAAGTAAAACAGCAAAGAAAATAGCTATTCCAGTAATAATACCTGTAGATACAAAAGCGACTGATAAAACAGCTGGGATATAAACTCCAAATCCTTTTAGTCCTACAATATGGCGACCTATTGCAATAATAGAAGCGATAAGAGGAAACAGTAACATCAGCACAATAATATTAGCTGGTAGACCATTTAGAATAGCTTTTCTAATAGAGTGCTGGAGAACATTATGCCAAGTAAGTTTACCAATAGGGTGCTCATCCAGGTAGGCAGCTAACTTGCTTTTTTGTTTTCCACCAGTTTCTGTAATGTCAGAGTCTTTTTTTTCTTGAATTTTTTGATCAACCTCTGCAGATGAAGAAGCTAGTTTCCCAGTATCACTGGCTTCTACAGGGCTAGAAGCTTCCAGAACTTCTTCAAGAGGTTCTAGAGTAAGTGCCTGAGTTTTAACTGTAGAAATTCCCCAAAGGGACAGCATTAGTATGAGAATGAGACCGATTTTTTTCATATGAATATTATATCAGGATTGGTAGATAAAAGTACAGTTACCAGGCTTAAAGAACTAGAGTAACGAACCCCTGGACAAAGCCAATTAATATTGAAGCAAAAAGGATAGATGCAAAACGACTCAGATGTAGGCCAAAAACAACCATATTGGTAATCTCAAAACCAGGAACTAGATATGTCACTAGCCAAAGCATCGCAACATTAATGACTATAGAAAACAAGCCAAATGTAACTAGGTTTACTGGAAGGAAAAGAATTTTAATGACTGGTTTGATTATTTTTTGGACAAAAACCATGACAAGACTGGCGATAACCAATGTGGTCCAATCAGAAAAACGAATTGTCGGCATAAAGTATGAAAGGATCCAGAGGGTGATGGCGGTGTTGAGGAATGGTTTTAGCAAAGTTTATTCTTCTCCATTTTCTTTAAGATTGCCAAATTTTCTTATTGTTTTGGCACCAGAATGATTAATTTCTTCAATTGCTTGAGGTAAGTCAATAAACCATCCTTCTAAAACAATTTTAGTTGCTTCTGGATAATCTTTTAACTTATCAATAAGTATATTTGCATTTGGGCTAGTCGGTAAGATTGGCATAACTTTTTCCCATAAAACTAATCCATGGAGTGTTCCATCATTAATATCTTTTGCAGAGATTTTAATTACTCTAAATTCAAGTCCTTCAACATCTGGAAAAATTTTTTGAAGTTCAGCAACTTTTTTCTTACTTTCATCACTCATTTCATTATCTTCAAAAAGAAACATTGGTTCTTTAAGTGTAGAACTTTTAAAATATTCACGAAGAGCAAACATTGTTCTTTCTATAAGGACGCTCCCCTTAAATCCATCATCAAATGCTTCTCTGAGTTCTAGTAAGGCAGCATAGTCAGGATTTTCTAATTCAGGTGCTTGATTTTTTTCCTCTAACTGTTTAAAAGCAGCATGAAGTTCATCGAATGGATTTTCTTTATCTGTCATATATCTTTTCATTCTACTGTTATTTCATTACTTATTCAACATTCCTCTCACATGTCTTCTCCCCCACTGTTTTTTTGCAAAACGATGAGATTCATCACGTAGTTGTTGAGCTATTTTCAAGGCTGGGTGGTCTGCAGTTAGGGTCAGTATCTTATATTTTTCTGAATTACCCTCTGGCAATGGGATGATTAATCTATCTGGGTTTTTGGCGATACCAATAACTGGGTTTCTCCAGGACCAGGTTTGTAAAACTGATCTTATCTGGCCTTTTCCCCCATCTACTATTATTAGATCAGGTCTGCCCCACTCTGGATGATTTTGTCTCCTTGTTAGCGCTTCCTTCATCATTTTGTAGTCATTAGGTGTGTCTATAGAATCAATATTAAAAAGTCTGTATTGATCTGTATTTGGCTTACCATTTTCAGAAACTACCATCGAGACAGCTGCATTTTTTCCCTGGATATTGCTGACATCATAACCTTCTATTCTCTCTAGTTTTTTATTTTTTGGCCAATGGGTGTAGGTAATAAGGATTTTTTGGAGTTCTATGATTCCTTGTTCTTGTTGAGATGCACCAAATCCAGGCAATACAAGATTGGGTCTGAGACGATAAGTTTTCTTTGTTACTTCTTTTATGTTCTGAATCTGGAGTTTAATAAGTTGAGCTTTTTCATATTTTTGTTTGTTTGAAAGCAGGCTCATTTTATTTTTTAGTTGTTTGAGAACAGCTCCCTTTTTTCCTCTTAAGAAAAGTTTGAGATTTTCAATATTTTCTAGATATTCTGCTGAGTCTATTATGCCAAGACAAGCTCCAGGGCATTGATCTAGATGGTAATAAAAGCAGGCTTTTTGTGGTTTTGAATTAGTTGGTTTTTTATTCTCAGGTTTTTCAACAAGTGGTTTATTACACCAAGGAAAGATCTTTCGAGCAATCTTGAGCACCTCATTTATTTTATAGCTACTTTGGAATGGTCCCAGAATTGTTCCCTTGGGATTTTCTTTAATAAGATCTGTTTTTCTTTTACGTAGAACTCTAGGATATTTCTCTTTGGTGATCACTAGATAGATTGGGGATTTATCATCTTTGAGCCTAATATTAAAAAATGGCTGATGAGTATGAATAAGTTCTGCTTCTATTAGTAAAGCTTCCAGCTCACTTTCTAGAACCTCAAACTTTAGTTTGTTAGCAGTTGTAACCAGCTTTTTTATTCTAGGTGATAATTGGGAATAATGAGTGTAATTAGTTAATCTATTTTTGAGATTTTTTGCTTTACCGATATAAAGAATCTTATCGTTTTTGTCTAAGAACGAGTATACTCCCGGCTCCGAGGACCAGGATGATCGATCCGACACCCACAACATAGAGGGCGTAGGGATGGGCGATGGTTTGGATGAAGTTTGGTGCATTGGTAACAGTAAAATCTCCTGAATTAATACTCTCCCCGTTCATTGTAACGGTTAGGTGAAGACTATCCTTTGTTGGGATAGCTCCCTTTGTATTATAGACAAATAACGGAATAGTTATGGTTTGAAATGGCAAGATAGCTGGAATGGTTGTATCACCAAAAACTCTAACTCCAGATTTTTCTGAGCTTAGGTCAAAACTCAAGTTATACCAAGCTGCCCCAGAAGTGTTTTTTAGAGTTAGAACATGGAATCCTGGAAGATTAATAAAAGAGTTTTTTTGTGGTTCCAAAGATGTCTCTAAAGTTGGGCTTTGCTCTGGGAAAGTATCTCCGAAGCTTACTTCTAAGGTTTTCTCTGTTTGTTTTTCTGTTTTGTAAGATCCGGCAGGATAAGGCAACGAGCTTGATTCTCCGTTGATGGCTAGGACGATATGATTGAGGTCGAATTGGTTGAAGTAATCAACTCCCCCGGTAGTGTTTCCCCAGGTTGGATCGATTGATTTCCAGATTTGATCTTCTTCATGCCAATATTCTGGCCAAGCATGCAAGATATCTTCTACCAAACTCAATGGCCTCAACTCACTATTCTCGGTGTAAGCATAGCCAGTAATTACTCTAGAAGGAATTTTATTAGTTCTGGCTAAGGTAACAAAAAGGTCTGAGAATTCTTGGCAGGCAGCTTCTTTAGGAATCTCTAGAATTTTGGCTGCTCCTTTTCTTTCAAAATCATCGATCGATTCAATCGTTGCATACTCCAGTTGAGTGGTAACAAAGTCATAGATTTCTTTGGGAGTTGTATTTTTTTGGGCTATCTCTTGAATAAAAGGATTATCTGTTTCCCAAAAGGGTTGTTTTATTAAGTGGAAATCTTGTGGGTAAGCAATGGGAATGGTTTCATTTTGATTTAATGTTAAGAGAGCTTGTGCTTGAACTTTTATTGCTTGAGCTGTGTTACCAGGCATATAAAAAGTAGCGAGCCAGTTTCCATCTTGGTCTACTTTCATTTCGGTTGGTTCTGGATCGATTGTTTGATAATTCATTCTTTGAAATGGAGTATCAGGTGGTAATGCTGTTTGTAAGAGAATTGGTTGGGTATCATTATTTTCTAGAAAATAGGTGAAGTTTAGGTCAAAGATTTGTTCTGAACCAAAAAGAGCAGAAACTCCTCTATCACCCAGTTCACTAAAGGTCATTTTAATTGCACTATTAGTGAAAGATTGAGAAAAGTTTGTAGCCGGAGTAACTCTAGTTGCTGTTCCAAAATATAAAGGTGTATTTAATACAACTTCTATATGAGTATACTGACTAGGATCTGCTTGTTTGGGAATAGCTACTTCCAGAACTTCACCGTTAATTTGAGCTAGATCAGGATTTGTATAGCTAATTGTAAAAACACGAGTCTTACCTTCGCCAACTAATTTATCTGGGAAAGTAATGCCAATATTTGTTTGATTTTTTATTTGAGTAACTTCTGCATCCATGGTTCCTTTATTATCAAAAACTCTGATTCCAGTGATTTTTTGAGAACTAGTTCTGAGGCCATGCTTAGTAATGTAGTAAGTCGGGGTGAGATTTTTGATTGTAAAAGTATGTTCAACATAGGTAGAGCCATTTTGTTGAACGTTATAGGTACTTCTGAGAGTGTTTTCAAAGGAGTTAGCTGCTTCTTTTTGAGCAGAAATATTTTTTGGAAAAAATAAACTAGTACTAATAGTAATTAGTATTGTTAGAAAAAAAACTTTATTTATAAATTTAAATCGGCTAGTAAAAAGACCAAAGATACTCATACTCTATTATGGAAGAATATGGCTTTTATCTTGAAAAATCAATCTGGAAAACTAGATTGAAAAACACTTCCCTTTTTAAGGATAGATATTTTTTATTTTTTCTTCTGCGCTGCAAACTCTTCTTTCAAATATTTACCAGTAAAAGAGTTTGGATTTTTGGCTAGTTCTTGAGGAGTATTTACAGCGATTATCTCACCTCCATACTCTCCTCCTTCTGGTCCCAGATCAACAATCCAATCAGTATTTTTGATTACATCTAGATTATGTTCAATCAGAACAACTGTGTTATTTTGTGAAACTAATTTATGCAAAACTACTAGTAGTTTCTGGATATCTTCAAAATGTAATCCAGTTGTTGGCTCATCAAGTAAATACACGACATGATCATTTGTTCGTAAACTCAATTCTTTGGCAAGTTTTACTCTTTGTGACTCTCCTCCACTGAGAGTTGGAGCAGGTTGTCCAAGTTCTAGGTAACCAAGACCAACATCAACTAAAGTTTTGAATTTTTGTTTTAGGGTTCCGTTGTGTGCAAAGAACTTTAGAGCATCATCAATACTTAGCTTGAGAATATCGGCAATGTTTTTTCCTTTATACAAAACTTGTAGAGTTTCTTCGTTATAGCGTTGGCCATGACAGACATCACAAGTCACATAAACGTCTGGTAAAAACTGCATTTCTATTTTTATTTGTCCATCACCACGACATGTTTCACAACGGCCACCTTTGACATTAAAACTAAATCTTCCAGCATTGTAGCCTCGGATATGAGCTTCTTGGGTGTTTGCAAATATTTTTCTAATATAGTCAAAAATCTTGGTATAGGTTGCAGGATTAGAGCGAGGTGTTTTACCGATAGGGCTTTGATCAATCAAAGAAACTCTTTTTACTACTTCTGGAATCATGGCTTGTTTTACAAAACCTGCTTGTGATTTAGTTTTTCTTTCTAAATGTTTCATTAGTTGATGATAGAGGGTGTCATGTAAAAGAGTTGATTTACCAGAGCCAGAAATACCAGTGATACAAGTCAAAGCATTGAGAGGAAAGTCAACATCTATGTTTTTGAGGTTGTGATGATTAGCACCCCTAAGGCTGATTGTTCCAGAATGACCTTTAGTCATAGCTGTCTCGTTTGGATCTAGAACTTGTCTTTCATCTTCTTTTATTCGTTTGAGAATAACATCTTTTTTCCTAGATAAGTATTTTCCAGTTATGGATTTTTTTGATTTCATTATTTCTTTGGGAGTTCCATGGGCGATTATTTCTCCACCATTCTTTCCGGCTTTTGGTCCGAAATCAAAAATATAGTCAGAAGCTAACATTACATCTCTGTCATGTTCTACAACGATTACTGAGTTACCTTGATTCTTAAGATTTTCTAGAGTTTCAATAAGTCTGTCATTATCTCTAGGATGAAGACCGATTGTAGGTTCATCAAGAATATATAAAACTCCGGTAAGTCCTGTCCCTATCTGAGATGCAAGACGGATTCTTTGAGCTTCTCCACCTGCCAATGTAGAGGCTTCTCTACTGAGTGATAGATAGTTGAGACCGACAGATGTTAAGAAGCTTAATCTAGTAATTATTTCTTTAAGAATAGATTCACCAATCTCAAGTTCTTTTGTAGAAAGTTTATTTTCTTTCTTTAAAGCCTCAGACCAATCTAGAGCTCGTTGGATAGTGAGATTGGTTATGTTGGCAATATTATTATTATCGATAGTTACAGCGAGAGAAGATGGCTTTAAGCGGTCACCTACACAATCAGGACAGATTTCTTTGTGCATGAACTGGCCTATTTCTTTACGAATATAATCACTATCTGTTTCTTGATAACGACGTTCTAGATTTGTGACAAAACCCTCGAATTTTTCTTGGATCATTGTCTCTTTACCAAACCTATTTTCTCCAGTTACTTCATAAATCTTGGATGATCCATAAAGTAATATTTTTTGAAATTCTTCACTCATGTCTTCAAAGGCAGTTTTACGGAAATCATAACCAGCTTCTCTGACTACAGTCTGAACAAGTCTAGCCCACCAGGTGTCATTACCCATGGTTCTAGCAAAAGGAATGATAGCTCCTTCACTGAGCGTTAAGACAGGCGCAGTTATTTTCTCTGGATTTACTCTGAGTAAAGAACCTAGTCCATTACATGCAGGACAAGCTCCTTCTGGTGAGTTAAAAGAAAAAACTCTTGGTTCAAGTTCTTTAAGTGAGATCCCACAGTGACTACAAGCTAGTTTTTCACTGAAGAGATGATCTTCCATATCTTTTGGTTTATCTGGGAATGATAGTGAGGCATCTTCTATAAAGCTAGCTATTACGAGACCAGTAGATAGCTTGAGGCCTTCTTCGATTGATTGGGATAATCTAGATCTGAGAGTCTTGAGTTCCTGTGGGTCACGTAGTTGTTTTTTGGAAAAACTAATTCTATCCAAGATAGCTTCGATAGTATGTTTATTTGTTTTGATAAGAGTAATACTTTCACTAAGATCAAATACTTCTCCATCGATTCTAACTCTGCTGTAACCTTGTTTTGATAAATTAGTAAATAGAGCAGAAAACTCTCCTTTTCTATTTTGAATAACAGGAGACATAATCATGAAACGGATTGGTTGATTTGTGGTTTTTTCTTCGACTAGTTTTATAATATGACCAATAATCTGATCGATACTTTGGGTGCTTATTTCTCTTTTACATTGGTGACAATGTGGGTGCCCTACTCTTGCGAAGAGTAATCTAAGGTAATCGTATATTTCAGTAATAGTCCCGACAGTAGATCTTGGGTTATGAGAAGTTGTTTTTTGATCAATAGAGATAGCAGGAGAAAGTCCTTCTATCTGATCTACCTTGGGTTTTTGCATAATACCCAAGAATTGACGGGCATAAGAACTGAGGGACTCAACATACCTGCGTTGTCCTTCTGCATAAAGGGTGTCGAAAGCCAGAGAAGTTTTTCCACTTCCAGAAAGACCAGTAAAAATAACTAGTTTATTTTTGGGAATGCTGATCGAGACATCTTTAAGATTATGTTCTTTGGCACCAGTGATGATGATATGGTTTAGTGAGTTCTTTTTCATAAAAAATAGAGGCTGTATTGTAGCGTTTATAGTGTTGAATTAGTAGTGTCAATGCTTACTCTTTTTAGTAAAAAATTAATATGAACATTGGCTGATGAGTTTTTTTTATATTGAGGTCTGGTTATATAAGATCTCGAATTTGTTCTTCAAGTGTTTTAAGAATAATTTGTTTTTGTTGTAAATCTATGAATTCTAAGGCTTTTCCTAGTAATTCTAATTCATCCTTTTTATCTGTAGCATCTTTTTCAATTATTGAAAAGAATTCTGCTAATAAGTCTAGTAAATCAGCAAAACCGTTTAAAAAATCTTGATTTATTGTTTTTTGATTTTTGATTAGATTAATTAAAACAACCTCAATTTCATTTGGTAAGTTTAAACTTTTAATTTCTTGTTGTAGATTTTCTTTTTTCATATATCTGTTTTAGTAATTATGAATTAATACTTCTTATTTTATATGCTAATTTTGTTAAATTTTCTGATGTTCTATAACTAGTTCTTGCTGATTCTTTTAAGATCCTTATGTTTATCTTTTCAATCAAAAGGATTGTTTCATTAATACCAAGAAATAATTCAGTTACTAAAGGGATATAAGGTGATGTTGTTCTTTTATCTTTTTCTTTCCTTAATCGTAAATGTCTCTTCTTATATTCTTCTTCTCTATCTATAGCAGCTTGTAATTCACTTTTTGAGTTTGACTTTTTTTCTAGTAATCTAGATAAATCTTCCCAAAGTTTTGGTCCGATGATTGATTTTTGATAAACTGTTTCCAATGCATTCAAAATTTCTTTTCTCAATCTTTTTTTTTCTTCCGGAGTATTTAGTTCTACAAGTTGTTCAACTATAAATTGTAAATCTTCTTTTTTAATTTCTGCTGAATATTTTATATTTTCCTCTATTTCAGTTATTTTTTCTGAGATGAGTTTTGATCCTTTTTTTGCTGGATCTAGGATTTTCTCTTTTATTTTCTCTAAAAGACTAAGAGCCTGTTCTTTGGGTAAAGTAGCTAGTTTGTTTGCCAGTTTTTCTATGATTTCAGTAGGATTAGTATTATTTAATGTATCAACTTTATCTGCAATTTTTTCTTTTTTAGCTTGTATTATTTCTGTTGCTTCTTTTTCTTTTTGGTCTAATTTTTCTTTAAAAGATAAAGTTATTGCTTTTGCTTTTTCTACAATTATTTTTGACCCTTCTTTTGTTGGATCTAGGATTTTTTCTTTTATTTTCTCTAAAAGACTAAGAGCCTGTTCTTTGGGCAAAGTAACTAGTTTATTTGCTAGTTTTTCTGATTTAGTTTTTATTCCCCCCCTAAGATTCTCTGCAGCAGTAGTAAACTTTGCTAGTAATTTTTCTTTTTTTGATCTTTTTTGCTCTGGTTTGAAGCTGACTTCTTTGTCAATCATATATATCTAATATAGAACAGATGTTTAACAAAAATAACTATTAATTATTGAGCTCAGCAATTTTATCTCTCAATAAAGCAGCTAGCTCAAAATCTAGATCAGCCGCTGCCCTGCGCATTTTTAAATCAAGTTTTTTGATGACTTTTTGTTTTTCATCTGGAGCCATTGATTCTGGATCTAAGGCTTGAAGATCTATAAACTCATTTTTTTTGAGTTGAACAATCATCCCCTTTTTCTTTATTTTAAGAGCGGCTAATTTATCTTCTTTTTCTTCATCAGTCTCACGCAAAAGTAGTTTTTCACGGATAGGTTTACTGATACTTTTTGGAGTAATATCGTATTTAAGATTATAGTTTATTTGAATTTCTCTACGTCTTTGTGTTTCTGTAATAGATTTTTTGATAGATTTCGTCATTCTGTCAGCAAAAAGCATGACTTTACCATCTACGTGTCTAGCTGCTCTACCCATAGTTTGAGTCAAGGCAGTATAAGAACGGAGAAAGCCCTCTTTATCTGCATCAAGAATAGCAACGAGACTAACTTCTGGTAGATCTAAGCCTTCACGAAGTAAATTAATACCAACCAAAACATCATATTTTCCAGATCTGAGGTCATCTAAAATATCAGATCTCTCTAACGTGACAATATCAGAGTGAAGATAAGCTACCTTTGGATACTCTGGCAAGTCATAGGTAGATAAAGGATCAAGATCTACATAAAGATTATCATCTATCGGTCCAATTTCTATATCATCTATTGGAATAAGATCTTGGCTTTTTTTGTATTTAGTTTCTTCAGAAGAATTTTTAAGAGCAGCTTGGCGAGAGCGAAAGTTTTTTATTAAAGCATCTATTTTTTTTGGAGTATTCAAGTAATCAGTTAAGGCTTCGGCCATTTTTTTTGTCAAAGTAGTAACTAATACACGTTGGCCTAGTATTTTTCTACGAATTACTTCGATCACTAGATCTTCTATTTGTTTTTCTGTAGGACGAAGTTCCACAATAGAGTCAGTCAGACCTGTCGGTCTGATTAGTTGTTCTGCAATTTCTCCTTCTGATTGTTGTATTTCCCAGTCAGCTGGTGTTGCAGAAAGATAGACATTTTGAGGAGTTCTTTCCAAGAATTCATGAAATTGTAGTGGTCTATTATCCAAAGCACTAGGTAAGCGAAAACCATACTCAATCAAAGTTTCTTTACGAGCTCTGTCACCATGAAACATCCCTCTTATCTGTGGTGCAGTCATGTGACTTTCATCAACAATAGTCAGAAAAGAGTCTTGATCAAAAATCTTTGCATTTTCTTTGAAATAATCTAGTAGAGTAAAAGGTGGATCTCCAGGATTTCGACCGTCAAAATATCTAGAGTAATTCTCTATTCCATTAACAAAGCCAAATTCCTGAATCATCTCCAAATCATATTGAACTTTTTGTTGTAAGCGATAACTTTCTAGGGTTTTACCAGCTTTTTCTAGTTTCTTGACTTGTTGGGCTAGCTCTTTTCTTATTTCTTTTATACCTTCTTCTCTACTTTTGGGATTCATTGTGTAGTGTTTGGCTGCATAAAGGGTGTATTGTTTGGTGAGAGTATCTCTAGACTTTGGAGGAAGAACTTGACCACTAATAGGATCGACTTCTGAAATCTTAGTTATCTTATTTTCTAGTGTTTCTATTTTGAAAGCAGTATCTTGATAAGCCGGCCAAACTTGAATAGTGTCTCCAATAACTTTGAAAGTACTTCTTCTGAGTTCTGTAGTCGTTCGTTCATATTGTAGTTGTGAGAGTCTGAGTAGAAAGTTTTGTTGAGAGATTATTTCTCCTTCAACAAAGCGAAAAATATTCTGCCCATATTCCACAGGAGATCCCAAGTTATAGATACAAGAAACCGAGGCAATAATAATGACATCTTTTCTAGTTAGGAGATGAGTTGTTGCAGCCAAACGAAGTTTATCAATCTCATCATTAATATCTGCTTCTTTTTCTATATAGGTATCAGTGCTTGGGAGATAAGCTTCTGGTTGGTAGTAATCATAGTAAGAGACAAAGTAACTTACTGCATTTTCTGGAAAGAAATCACGGAACTCTTGATAAAGTTGTGCAGCTAGAGTTTTATTGTGGGCAATAACTAGAGTTGGCTTCTGAGTTTTCTCGATAACATTAGCCATGGTAAATGTTTTACCAGAACCAGTTACACCGAGTAATGTCTGGTGTTGATTGCCACTAGCAACGCTTTCAGCTAGTTTTTTTATAGCTGAAGGTTGATCTCCGGTAGGCTTGTATGGTGTGTGGAGCTTAAAATCCATATGGAGTATGATAACAGATGAGTCTAGGAGGTGCTTTTTATTAATACCTCTGGTAAAATCAGTGTTTGTTTGAGAAAATATATCTCTTATAGAACTTTATAGTTTTTTATGCGCCAATAGCTCAGCTGGATAGAGCAACTGCCTTCTAAGCAGTAGGTCGCAGGTTCGAGTCCTGCTTGGCGCACTTTGGTAATTATCTGTGGTAATTACTATATATGGTGGCTGTAGCTCAGCTGGTTAGAGCGCCGCTCTGTGAAAGCGGAGGTCGCGGGTTCAAATTCCGTCAGCCACCCCAAAGAAAGATTATTATGAAAAAAATCGCTGTCTTTTTTAACTCTCCAGAAAAAATGTCCTATCCTTTTAATAAAAAGGAGTATTGGATTGCTTATCAGGAACTAGACCAAGAAATTAAAAAACTAGGAGCAGAATTTTATGTTGTAAGAGCTCAAGAGACATATCTTGGAAACTCAAAGTTTTCAAAAAGTTGGCAGTTTGAGAATAATGAGTTAATAGAAACAGGCGCTATCCAAGCAGATGTTTTATATCAAAAAGGTGATTTTATTACTGATGGAAAAATTACTTTATCAAATTCTTTAGAGCTTGATGATATCTGTACTGATAAATGGAAAACTTACCAGTTACTTGAAAAGTTTTGTCCTTTAACTTTGATAGCCCAAAACGATCGAGAATTTGCAAAAGCAATCGATCAAATAAAAACAGAAAAAATTGTGATTAAACCTCAAGATCAAGAGGAGGGAAGAGGCGTTTATATTGGAAACAGAAAATATATAGAGTCTGTTCCCAAAGAATACCCTATTCTAATTCAAGAATTCATAGACTCTAGCATGGGAATTCCTGGGATTGTTGAGGGAATACATGACTTTAGAGTGGCTGTTATGAATAGTAAAATTTTATATACTTTTGTTAGAACTCCACCACAGGGAAAATTAATGGCAAATATTGCTTTGGGTGGAACAGTGAAAATTATTGAGGAGCAAGAACTTCCAAAGGAAATTAAGAAATTTATTATAGATGTTGATAAAAAATTATCTCAATTTGGTGATAGGTTTTATGGAATAGATTTTGCTTATACACCTCAAGGAATTAGAATTATTGAGCTTAATTCAAGGCTAGGATTGCCATATATGGATACTACATTATTTTCTAATTTCAAGAAAAAATTAACTCAATATTTAATGTCTTTGAAAAAATAAATTGAGTGCTTTTGTAAGTATTTTCTAATGAAATTTGGTAGATTATTTGTATCAGTATGATATACTTCCTCAACATATGAAAGAAAACTTTAATAAAAGTTCCTTTTTAGAAGCAGATAAAAAAATGACTAAAAATGTTGTCCTTTTTGCTTTATTTTCAATAATTGCGGCTAGTGGTAGCTGTTATTTAGTTAACTTAATAGATCTAGCTCCGTAATTTTAATAGATTATAATTTTATTGTTTCTATATTTATTACTTGTTTTTCTACTTTTATCTTCAAAAAAGAGTTAGTTTCATTTTTTTCAAGATCTTCAATAGATTGTTTATCTTTAGCAACTAAATCTACATTGTTTGGCAGTCTTTCACGAAGTTCATTTATTCTTTTCTCTGGCTGAGCAGTGCCAAAAATAATCTGGAAATTAACTTGATTATATTTTTCTAGGTGTTTAGGGAAATCATCTGCAAACCAGAAATTATCAGGATGTTTATCTAGCCATTCCGGGTTATCACTGATAATAAAAACATTTTTTATTTCTGGATGTTTTTCCAGTTGTAAAAGAGTGTCATAGAGAAAAATATTTTGGGCTGGATTATTGTGATGGTAACCAGCATCAAGAGTAATAAACCAGTTTTCACCAACTTCGAATAATTGATGCCGTGGTCCAAAATTAGTGTGTTTTTGACTGTTATAGTGGCTCAGAACAGAGACAATTGGAGCCTTTATATATGGATCGAGTCTTTGTAGAAACATTTTTCCAGAATTTTCTTCTCTTTTTTCTTGAGTATCCCCTACTACAAATATTAAGTCTGATTCTTGAGAAATTATTTGCTGTTGAGTTTGTTTTTTTATTTCAGAAAGATAACTGGGTTGTCCAAGATCACTAACTATTTCATTATTAATAACTAAGAAACTAAAATTATCTTTATCAGTTTTTAGAGGATCTTTATTCCATGATTCTGGTTGAGTAGGAATTATAACTTCTTCTGTAAGAAGTTCATAATAATCACATTCATGTCGACAATCTATATCCCTGAGTTTAATTCCAAATTTATTTTTATATTCTTCAAAAGCTTGTTGGCTATTAGTTGTCTGAGTAACGTTGGCATTAGTAATAAAGAGTCTTTGATCTGGATTTTGAGTTAGTGATTCTTTATGTGTTGCTAAGTTCTCAGTCGTAAGTGGTGAAATTTGGTAACCGTCTTTTCCATAAAGATCAAATAAAGCTGGTTCAATAGTAGTCAGTAAAGTAGGTTCTAAATGATCTATAGAGTTATTACCAGGTAAGTATCTGTTAGCCCTTCTAATAGCGACAAAGCTACTTGGTTGGTAAGTATCACGGAAGCTCGCAAGAATGCTGCTAGTCATATTGATAAAGTATTGAACTAGCCCCAGATGGACTAAAGTAATAAATAATAAACCAAGGTTAATTATTTTGGAAATACTTTTGGGTTTAGTTTTGAAAGAAAAATTATTGATGAAAAGTAAGATTAGAAAGAGCCATAAATTAGCAGGGCTAGATTTTGTTGGCAACATATAGACACTAGGTGTTGTAAAAATAATTAGTAAAAATAAGAATCTAAAAATAGCGCTATTAGTGAATTTTTTTATTAATGAGTCTAATAAAACAGCAGAGCCAATTATTAAAATTAGATTAGCAAAATAGAAAATTGCTGGTTGATGAGAAAGAGTATAAAAAGGAAGTAGATAAAGACTATAAACAAGACCAGTTCCTAGCTGATATTTATCAGTGCAGTTTGTCCACGATCCACTATCAAATAAGCACTTTGTTGTAGCTACATATTTTGCTTGGTTTTCACTAAGTGCAAAACTTTTTACCAAGCTATATTCAGTGAATGGTTGTTTATGTACGAGTAGAATTAAGAACACTCCAGAAATCACTAAAGGCCAAAACTTTTTCCACCAATTGTGAATATTTATAAATCTTAGTTTTTCTTTTTCTGTGACTATTTTTTTATTTATCAAAGAATAATTTTTGATGGTTAGACCAGCTATAGCCCAATAAGTAAAAGCTACTTTTGATGCAGAGAAAACATCAATGATCAGAGCATTAATAAATATTCCGATAGTGCTGGCTATAAAACCAACGGTCAGTGCTTGGTCCAGATTATTTTTCGGTAGTTTTAGTAGTAATGTTTTTATTATCAAAACAATCAAGCTAAAGAAAGCAATAAATCCTAATAATCCAGTCTCTCCTAAAACTCTGAGAAAGTTATTATCTGTGCTATCTGCTTCTACAAATTCATCTCCAGTTTTATTAAGAGTGGCATAACCTTTGCCAGTAAAAGGATTTGTACTAAAGCTATTTAGAGCGTTGGGCCAGAGGGTATCAAGGCGAATCCCCATAGATAAACCATATTTGCGAGCATTGGCAGACCAGGTTTCATCTAGTAGGCCTTCTACATCCACCGGGGTTTGATAACCAGCTGGTCTCAAGAATGGTGCATATTTATATAAGGTAGGTTTCTGCCACATCCATAGACCACCAATAACTGATCCCAAAACTAAAACACCAGTGAGAATACTAATGAGGCTAGATTTTATTAGGCCCCATTTTTGATAAAGGCTGTACCAAAATATTCCAGCAATAGAAATCAAAGTTGCTGCCAAAGAAATCTTAGAATCAGTTTCTTTTAGTAGCCAAAAACCACCTAGAATACTTACTCCCAACCATAATTTCATTAAAAGTTTTTTTGATCTTAGAGCCCAAGCAGACATGATTGGTAAGATAATTACCAGGTAGGCTGCTAGATCATAGTGGCCACCAAAAGTAGAATGAAGTTTTGTGGTAGGAGCTAGAATAAGAGCCTCACCTTTGCTGAATTCTCTATTCATAGTAGAAAATGCCGGAAACTGCATGTATCTCTGGCCGACTCCATAGATAAAAATAAGATTAAGAACTACTACTAATGTAGTGAGCATAATTTTAATATGTTGCTTATTTTTGATAGAAGCATGAAAAATTAAAAACAAAGAAAAGTATTCTAGGTATCTAAAATAATGCAAGATACTTTTACTAAGATGTACAAAGTAAGGTGGAATTGTTTGTTGAAGACCTATGGCAATAATTAGTGAGACTAGACCTATTAAAGCATAGCTAATAATCAAGAAATGGAAACTAGTTCTCCATTCTATTTTTTTTCTGAGTAACTGAACAAACCAGACCAGACTTGTTCCAAGGACCAGTAAATCTTCTAATCTAATTCTGACTAGATAACCTGGGATAGCTTCGGCTAGAGGAATCTTGGGATAAAGTGGAATGAAAACCAGTAAAAAAAGACTGAGGGCAAACAGTCCATGTTCATCAAACCAAGTTGAAATTTTTTTTCTAAGAGTAGTCATTTATTTATTTAGAATATCCCATTTATAAATCTGGAACAAGACTACCCTACTGATTTAATCTAAATTTTTTATTATCACCTTTGGTGAAAGGCCTTTATCTGCAATTTTATAGTATTTATTGGTTTCTATATCATAGAGCCAAATGCTTGAGTTTTCCGTCTGTTCTTTTAGAGTATTTTTATTTGGAGAAATTTTACTAGTATCCATGATTTGATAACTAATAAATTTATTATTATTGGAAAGTGATAGATTTGACTTAGCCATAAAACTAGTTCCGTCATTAGTAAGCCTCTTGATGAGTTCTCCAGTTTTGGAAACCATATAAAGATCAGTCTCTACTCCATTCCAAGTATATTTAGAAGCATTTTGGCTATTTCGTAGATAATAAATATTTTTGTCAGTAACGACCATATCGCTTGGAGCATCATTCGTGAGGTATTTTCTTTCGCCATTTATTTCTTGTTCAAAAATTCCCTGAGTAGCTTTTTTAGACCCAGTTACCTCTGTCCATTCATATCGATGCCCATAGAGTTTATTTTCTACAGATTCTTTAATAGTATCTGTTAGACCCATGTGTGAAGCCCCATATCCTTGGCAGTCATCTGGAATCTCTGAATCAGTATTAATATTGATGGCACACAGAGAAACACCTTCATATCCTCTACCGACAGTTAGGTTTTCTTCATCTATCCAGATTCCCATTACTAGAGATCCAAAATGGTTTTCTTCAGAAATTATTAATTCTGGTTCTGATTCCCCATCCCAAACATATAGTTCTTGGGCAATCTTTTGGGGACCGACATCCTGTTTTTCATTAGGATCATAGTGACTAATAACATAGGCAAGTTTAGATCCAGAAGGAGAAACCAAGAATGAGAGCACTGAGGCATTATCTTCTTTAACACTCCAGACTTCTTTTTTGTTTTCCATATCAAAAACCATTAAGCCAAACTCAGTTCCCATCATTTTGTTTTCGCCTGCTGCATCTCTATAGACAAGCCAGTTGTGATCAAATCCCATGAAGTTATATTTTGAGTTGAAATAATAATGTTTTTCACTGTCAAAATCCATTTCTACTATTTTTTCTGGAGTAGTATTTTTATTACTAATTTTGTAGATACCGTCTGTTCTGTAGAAATAAATATCAGCTTGTTGTTTAGTTTCTTTTTCCACTGAAGGTTCTTTTTCTATTGAATTTTTATTTTCGGCAACTAACCAACCGGCCCAAGAAGATCCAGCAATTATTAATATTAAAGTAATGATTAAAGGAATTATTTTTAGTTGTTTTTTCATTGAGTGATTTCTCCAATTAATCTATTTGGAAGCATATCCTGAATAGTTATTACTTCCTCTATAGGTGAAATGCTATCTCCATTAATTGTAAATTGTTTTACTGTGGCACAGTCTTTTTGTTTGCCGCACTGGTCATAATCATTCGCAAATTGAAAAGTGTCATTTCCGATATAAGTGACGGTTGTATCTCTAATGCTAAAGTCTTTGTAGTTTTTGAATTGTGATTTTAGGTTTATATCCAAGATTTTGGTTTCTTCTTTGTTACTAAAGTTAAGAACTTTTACAAGACCATCGTTTTGGGACATAAAAATATATTTTTCATCATAAGAGAAATTATCAAAGCTAAAGGAATTAAATTCCATTTCACCGATCTGTTTTAATTCTTCTGATGCTAGATCATAGATAAAAAGACCATCGCTATATGCCGTAGCAGTACATGTTTGGAATGGTTCAGTATCACCTGGGTCGCAAGGCTCTTCGTGAGAGAATGGGCCTTTGAATACAATTCTGTCATGAGCAACATACCCTCCACCATAAAATCCTCTAGGCATAATTGGTAGTTTTTTGATAGTTAAGGTATTACCATCACAAGAGGCAGTAAAGAATCTATTTTGTTCTGAGCCAACTCTTCCATAAATAAGGGCATGAGTGTCATTTTGGAATCTAGCTGCTATAGCATCATAAGGATATGAAGAATTGTGCATTTTGATAGGATCATTATTAAAACGGAGCATTTGTCGACCGCATGTGTCATCTGTGGTCTGGAAATAAGCGCCGTCATGTCCACCATAAACAATTGATTTACCGCTTGGTGAAATTACATAGTAACTATCATCTGGAGCTACGATTTGATCATAAATTTTTTCTGAAGCTCCACCATAGCCAGTAAGTGGATTGTATTTATAAAAAGTGCCATCTTTTACATAAAAAATTGAGTTATTACGAATCTCGAATTTCTTGGGAAAATTATTTGAACTTCCAATACTGCTGGAAGAAAAGCGAATATTTTTTTCTGGGTCATATAGTACTAGTTGTCTACTTTGAATAGCGACTAGTTTCCTGGGTTTGTATTCTCTGAGGCCGATGGCAATAATAGAACCATCTGGATCTATTTCTAGGTCTTGCCACTTAGTAGGTAGCAGGCCAGTTGAATTATCTGTTGCAGAAATTATGTCGTAATATTTTTGACCATAGAAGTGTTTATTCTCATTATAGTTTTGATCAAGATAATTAGGAATTACATAATAAGTAACTTCGAATTCTCCATCATCTAAGCCATTGATTTTGATAACACCTTCACCATCTGTTTCAAAACTAGAAAAAGGAATTTCCTCTCCTTTTCTTCTAATATTAAGACCAACGCTATCTCTACTTGTTTCCCAGTTACTTCTTTCTCCATCATTGTTTGTATCGAACCAAAATTCAAAACGAACAGATCCTGTCGTGACTTCTTCACTATCGCTCCCGAATTTCTCATAAAGAACTTGCCCGAGGCTTATTTCTTCTGCAGACTGATCTGATTGTGGGAGATTATTGCTACGAGATTTGAGGTAATATCCAACAGAAAAAAAGAAGATAGCTACTAGAAGAGCCCCAAAAAGCCAAAGAATAGTTTTAAGGATTTGTTGTTTCCTTTTTTTATCGTCCCCAAAGAGGTTTGTTTTGAAGATGGGTTCAGTTTTTTGTTGGGGGGTAGGTGACGTTTCAACGTTAAGCTCTAGATTGGGTGTATGTGATTTCTGAGGTAAGTCTTTAGAGATGGGCTGAGCGGAGCTTGTATTATTATTTTGTTTTATAGGTGGGTTGGAATCAATTTTATGATTAGATTTATTTTTTTCAGATCTTCTGGAAGGATCTAAATGTTTTTTAGTTTTATTGAAAATAGAATAGTTAGAACGTTGGAATGAATCCATGTTAGATATTATATGTTGTTTGGGAGTAGAAAAGCAACTAAATCAAATATCTAGATGCCGCCGCCTTCATCATCATCTGGATTGGGATAGTCATCTGGTCCCCACCCTTCGATTTTTAGATCATTAGGATCTCTTTTATCTGGTTTTCTCCAGGATGAAGCTTCTGGTGGTGCAAATTTATTTTCACTCATATATATCTCCTTTATAGATTTATATTAGTAAATAATATTATGTATTATACAACTTCTTCTTCTTTTTCTACTGGTAAGAGATGAGCAGCTGTTATCCAGCCGGAAAATGGTCCAATAGAGTCTTTAAGTTTTACTTTTTGAGAGTGACCGGTAAATTTACGTTCACCGGTAGGGACAGCTAAGATGTCTGTGATTGTTAAGATATCTTCTGGATGTGCAGATTTAGGCCAGGTTACTTCATCACCTACTTTATAGATGTGAACTGTGGCTGGGTCAAATTCTGGCAGAGGTTCTTGTTTTGGCCTAGGATCTCTTTCCATATGCTCTTATTATATCAAAATAGGGTAAAAAAGGCGCTGTAGACGTGAAAAGAGCACTCCCTGAGGAGTGCTCTTTCGCATTGTTTGAAACGGTGAGGGGTTTATTCCTCTTCTTCAGCTGCATTCTCGTCGAATCCAGCTTCTTCTTCCCATTCGTCAACTTCTGCTTCAGGAAGTTCGTCAGTGACATCATCATCAGCTTCGATGATACCGCGCAACATGCCTTCGGGGTCGTTAAGCAGAGTACCTGCCTTTTCAACAGCCAGGGCTTGCATGCGAGCTTTGGTCAAAGCATCAAGTTGGCGTTTGACCTTTTTCTTCGCCTTGGGCAGATCAGCTTCAACTTCTTCGCGTAAAGCTTCCAAAGTTGCATTCTTGCCCATCAGACCCTTGAAGTAGACAAACGCAATGATAGCGTTAGTGACTTCTTGCTGAGAGTTCTCAGCCGAGTCTTTGGCTACGCTCGTAGCGGAGCGGAGCTGCTTGACAACGTCAACATTGCGCAGCGCCTTGCGGCGACCTTTGGCATCCAAACCGGACAGTAAGTCCTGGATCTGGGCAATGCGATCTTCGATAGCCAATTCACCCGTCAAACGAGTGGTTACATCGGCAGCGATCATATTACGGAGGGATTTCTTTTTAGCTGTGTTCATTTTGTACTCCTTATGTACATAAAGTTTTTTAGTGGCAGTCCTCTAACAGTGGCCTAAGCCACCATTAGAGCTTGCTCAGTTAAAGACCTAAGTGATAAGTCTCTAACTGAGCAAGCTTTTTGAGAATGCTAAAAAAAATTTATTATAAGGAATAGAAAACTAAAAACTAAAAAAAGTTTGTTTGTTTCAATTCAATGTGAATGTGCTGTTGTTAGTTTCCTTTATATATCGTAGTGATGTACTAGGTAACTGACAACGAGGAGAAGTATAGCAATATAGACCTATAATGTCAATACTTAAAGTTATATATAATTATCTACCAGGCTAAATTTATCTTAAATTTCCATAATATTCATGTTTTAAATAATAGACTATGAGTCTATAATTTAAATTATTAGTTTAAAATATGGTTAATCATTAACCGATCAATTGTTTTCTTTTTTTGTCCCAGTACGCTCCCCTACGACACAATAGTTCATTAGTTGTGTGTGGTTCAGCCATTAATTGTTCTACTACTATTTCTAGCAGCAAAGTGTTCTGTGAAGCTTTTACCAAAACCAAATCATCCCTTTTTAGCTTTGGTTTGAGAAATTCAACTACTTGCTGGGAATTAGTAAACCAGTGAACTTTTATGCTATCTATATAAGAAGCGGCATATTTTTTCATTAATGGACCTACTAAAATAAGTAGATCTGTTTTTTCTAAGGCTTTTTTGATGACTTGTTGATGGGCTTCTCCAGCCTCTTCTCCCATCTCTCTCATATCACCTAGAACAGCAATTTTTCTTTTTACCTCTAGTTCATCTAGTAAATCAAGCATTTCTAGCACGGGTTGTAATGAGGCGTTATAAGAACTATCTATAATAAAAGAGCCGATAATACCAGGAATGAGACTTGATCTACCTGGTGGGATAACTAAATTTTTCTCTAAGTTCTTAATAGCTCTATCTAGTGGTACATCAAGTGCTAATCCCACATTAAGGGCTGCTGCCAGGCTAAGACCAAAGTTTTTGGGTAGTAAAAATCTAGAAAACTGGACAGTATGTTTTTCTTCTTTATCTTTATTTTTATATAGATACTCAAAAGTGGTCCCCTTTAGAGATGCTTTCCAGTTAGTTAATATGATTTTTGTGGTTATTTTCTTCTCAAGTTGTTTTTTTTCTCCCATGCCAAAAGTAAATATTTTGGCTGGTGTTTTCTCTATAAATCTAGCTACTTCCAAGTCTCCTTCATTTAGGACAGCGAAGCCATTACTGGGTAAGGAAGTAATCAGCTTCCCCTTTTCTCGGGCTATAGCGTGGATAATAGCAGTATTTCTTTTTTGAGGATCAGTTTCTTTGACCAAACAGTCAAATGTTTCGCTATGAACTGCATCTGCATTCAAAAACACTCCTCCGTTTGGTTGAAGAAAACTAAGCAGATATTCCATATTCTTGGGAGGAAATGGGCTATCTATTCCCATTTCTGCTACATAGATGTCAATTTTCTTCCAGTTAGTAAGTAGTTTCCACAAGGCTAAGAAAAATATCTTTACCCAAGAATTAATGCTAAAGTCATAAACGGTAATACCCAAGATATCCAGAGGCAAACCTACCTCTGAGTTAGCTTTATGGCTAATCTTTATTTTTTTATCTGAAATATCCTTTAAAACAGCTTCTATAGAATTAAGGGCGCTAGTTTTACCTGCAGATCCAGTCACACCAATAATCAGAGGATTGTTTTTTTTGAGCTGAAGTTTGGCCAAAAACTTTATGTACCAGAGGAATACGCTCATCATCATTTTTTTCATATGATCTAATTGTAGCCTATCTCTTTTCTTGCCAATACTCCAAGAATTTGTCATACTAGTGTTTAGTAAAAATTACAAAGAATTTTTTGTTTAAAAAATAGTTCTAACCTTATAGAAAATTATAGAAGAAAGAAAAAAATGAAAAAAACAGTTATTCAATTAGGTCTCGCTACTTTTATGTTAGTGTTGTTAGTTTCTCCAGCCTTGGCTTTAGAAATTGATGTCGATCAATATGGCAATATCAATATTTATGAAGGTAATGTTTTAGGAAAAAGCACAGAAGGTCATTCCTCTATTCAACCGATTAACTCTGTAAGTAATGTTGAAGCAGTACCTGTAACCAGGCAAGCTCCATCTAGAGTTATCGAGTCTACAGATGCAAAAGATATGGTTGTTACTATTCACGGGCAAGGTACAAAAGTTGAGCTGAGAGATGATTTTAGTGATGATAGTGATGATGATGTACTAAAATCAGAAAATCTTGAGATGCGTTTTCCTGCCAAGGTGAGATCTTTGACTGATGATCAAAAAGATCACATGAATAAATATCAAGAGAAAATCAAGGAAGCCAGACAAGAACGTCTTAAAGAAATGGTGGAGCTAAGAGAGAGAAATGAAGGGGATGAAAAAGCTCTAGAGATACAATCTCGTAATGTGAAAGCTCGTCTTAATGGAGCAGAGTTTGTTCTAGATTCAGAGACAGGCGATGTTATGTTGACTACTCCATATGGAGAAGAACATATTCTGACCCATCTTCCTGATCAAGCTTTAGCTAGAATGGAACAAGCTGGCGTGATTTCTGAGGCAGGTTTTGATGTTGAAAATCAGGAGCTAGAAGCTGTTGTTACAGAAGATGGTATTCAATATACAACTACTGTTTCAGAGGATAAAAAGTTTTTAAGCTTTTTTCCTAGATCAGTCGAAAGAAAAGTAACTTTAGATGATGCTACTGGTGAAGTTGAAGAAGATTTCACTTCTACAAGCTGGTATGAAAGAATGATGGACAGATGGTCCTACTAATTTCTTAAATATTAGATTTAAAAATATCTTTTTAAAAAATAGAACCGGCCTCATAAAAGAGGTCGGTTTTTTTATTTCTTTGTTAGGTATTTTTTACGAGTTTTTTCAGGTAATCTCTCTATAGAATAACGCAACATGGTTCTAGGCATTTGAGTTGTATATTGGTCAAGAAACTTTATTAACGGTGCTGTATCACGTTTACCCATTTCTCTGAGCATCCAACCACTAGCTTTATGAATGAGATCATGTGGATCATCTAATACTTTTGTAGCCAAAGACAGAATATCTTTAAAGTTATCACTTTTGATGAAAGGATGGGTTGCCAGTAAAGCAATTCTTCTTTCCCAAAGATTTTTACTAGTTATAAGAGAGAAAACCAGTTTTTGTTTTTTGGGATTATGTTTAATATACTCCCCTATTATTTTTGGAGTAGTTACATCTACTAGATCCCAGTTATTTACATATTTTCTATGATTAAAATAGAACTCAAAGATTTCTTTTTTTCTTTCATCAGAAACTAGTAGATATTGATAGGTTAAAAGTAAAAATCCAGTTAGTCTGATTTCATGAATCGGGCTCTTTACTAGTTTTTTAACTTCACTTAGCTCTAATAGCTTATATTTTTGAGCGATACTTCGTTGTTTTGGAACAGTAATTCCCCAAAAGATGTCTCCTTCTGCATATTGGCCTTTGCCAGTCTTGAAAAAACGTTGTAAAATCTGTGCTTTCTCTGGATCCTTTAGAGAATTAAGTTCATTAATTATTTGAGATGATTTTATTTTCATAATCAGAGACTAATGTATCATAGTGATTGGAAGAATTATTATTAATTCTAGAACCTATTCACTCTAGTAATTAAAGGATATAATTTAGTTATTCCTTAGGTAATAAGGTAATTGTTTTAGATACAATATATATAAAAAGAAAGATTTTCCATGAAGGATATTCATAAAAGAACCAAAATCGTTGCTACGATTGGTCCTGTTACAGAAACAGAAGAAATTATTGGTGAATTAATTGATGCAGGCATGAATGTTGCTAGATTTAATACTAAGCATGGAACTCCAGAATGGCATTCTGAGCGTATTCAACGAGTACGTGATGTAGCTGCAGAAAAAGGTATTCCTGTGGCTATATTGCTTGATCTACAAGGTCCAGAAATTCGTGTTAATCTCAGAGATGCTCAGGGCTTTGCAATGCATGATGGTGAGGAAGCTATCTTTACTTTCGATACTAACAATACGGAGGAAAAAGCAATTTTTATTCCAGAAAATGTTGTGGAGACTTTGCAACCAGGCAACTTTGTTCTTCTAGATGATGGACGATGTGAGTTTGAAATTATAAGAAAAGAAGATGATTTATTAGTAGCAAAAGCTTTGGGTGATTTTGAAGTTCATCATAGAAAGACTATGAATACTCCTGGTATTTCTATAGACATGCCTTCTTTAATTCCTGAAGACTTAGTACAACTTGATGGAGCTATAGAAAAAAAAGTTAATTTTGTAGGACTTTCTTTTGTCAGGGATAAGAATGATATTGATATTTTACGAGGCGAGCTAGATAAAAGAGGTTTGAAAGATACTAGTATTGTGGCAAAGATAGAAAATCAATCTGCTCTAGATAATATCGATGAAATCATCGCAGCAAGTGATGCTGTAATGGTAGCTCGTGGAGATTTGGCTGTAGAAGTTCCTTTCGAGCAGCTTTCTTTCTGGCAAAAACTTATTATTATGAAATGTCGTTTGGCTAGCAAGCCGGTGATTACTGCAACTCAGATGTTGAAATCAATGGTAGATAATCCTCGTCCTACAAGAGCTGAGGTAAGTGATGTAGCTAATGCTGTTTATGACAGTACAGATGCAGTAATGCTTTCTGAGGAAACAACCATTGGTAAGTTCCCTGTTAAATCTGTAGCAACTCAAGCAAAAATTGCTATGTTCAATGAAGAGTTTGAAGCATCATATTTAGATGAGTGGGTTGATGAGGATGATTCTAGTATGGTTACTCATGCAGCAGTTTATCTTTTACAAAATGAAGAAAATAAAATTGATGGCGTAGTTTGTTTGACAGAAACTGGAAATACTGTAAACCTTATTTCTCGTTTTAGACCAAAAGCTACTATTCATGCTTTGACCAGTAATAAAAATACCTACAATAAATTGGCTCTAAGTTATGGAGTTGAACCTCACATTGTAGAATTTCCAGAAGGAAAGTTGGAAGAACCTACAGAAATGGTAGATTTAATCAAAGACAAGGGTATTGTTAAATCTGGAGAAACACTATTAGTGATTTATGGTTCTATTTGGAAAACTCCTGGTTTGACAAATACTTTATCCATTGTTCACGTAAAATAGTTTTAGATATAGTTATATATGATTATTAACGGGTTTCTTGTCGCTTGACAAGAAGCCTGTTTTTCGTTGAAAATAGATATCAGAATAAAGTAATAGATTGGTATTTATGGCAAAAAGAAAACGTAAAGGTGGTTTATTAGCTTTGGTAGTTGGTATGGCAGTGGGAGCTGCAGCTTCATTTCTTTCCAAAAAAGAGAACAGAGATAAAGTAAGTAAAACCGCAAAAAAAACTGCTGCAAAAGCAAAAACAGCAAAAAAGAAAGCAGTTAGTTCTGCAAAAAAAGCAGTCAAAAAAGGCAAAGCAGCAGCTAAGAGAACTACTAGAAAAGTGACTAAAAGAGTTGCTAAGAAAAAATAAGTTTTTTTTATTACCTTATTTACTAAATTAGTAAGACGCTTTTATAGAAGTTGTTGATATCTATGTCTCATCAGATTAAATTGTTTAAAAATATTTCTCCAGATAAACATAGTTCTTTTGATGATAGTACTTTTTTTCCCATACAAACTCACTCCAATAATATTATCGAAATAATAACTGGAGAAGAAAATATTGATAATAGTGATGGGCTAATCACTTCTAAAGACAATACTTTTTCTTTGGGAGTAAAAACTGCTGATTGCGCAGCTATTTGTTTTTATGATGAGTCTAGTTATGGAATAATCCATGCCGGTTGGCGAGGATTAGTTAATGGAATTGTTGAGAAGATGTTAGAAAAGTTTACTAGTCCTGAAGTTCTAGTTTCTCCACTACTTATAGAATTTGAGATTCAGAAAGATGATTGTTACGAACAGATTGTAAATAAGTTTGGAGAAAAATATTTTTCTATTATCGAACAGGATGATAATCCCAAAATAGTTTTTCAGTTCAGTAAGTGTCTTCAAAGTCTTTTACCAGCTAATACGGTATTTGATTCTCAAGATACATTCAGCGATCCAAGCCTAGCTTCATGGAGAAGAGATAATACTCATGGTAGGAATCTAACAATTATTTCAAATTAGTCTGCAGATCAGCAAGCCATTTTTGTAAAAGTTCCAGATTAGGCTCTTGTTGAGGGAAACCATCTATTTTTAGAGAGTTAATTAATTTTATAGCACCTTTTTCTTGCCAGAATTTTTCGATGGTATCTACTGCTCCACAAAAGTGTTCATAGCTACTATCTCCACAACCAAAGACTGCAATTTTTTTATCAGTGAAATCAAAGTCTTGTACTTCTTGAAAGAAAGCATCAAAGTCATACTGTAGTATCCCATCATCCCAGGTAGACGATCCCAAGAGTAAAAGATCATAGTTGAGAACATCCTTCACAGAGAATGAGTTAGCATTCATGATTTCGTGTTCTATGCCTGACTGAGTAAGGAATTCAGAAATTTGTTCTGCAACATATTGAGTATTACCAGTAAGTGAGCCATAAAGGATTAGTGTTTTCATGTAGAAATTGTACCATTTGAC
The DNA here is from genome assembly GCA_018657765.1 of Minisyncoccota bacterium. Taxonomy (GTDB): domain Bacteria; phylum Patescibacteriota; class Microgenomatia; order UBA1400; family PJMF01; genus CG2-30-36-39. The sequence goes on from JABHWM010000016.1 coordinate 31,435, forward strand.
CTATAAACCATCTACTCATACAATGAGCGATATGACAGAAGCAAAAAATTGGAATTGGAAAATAGCAGGACAAGCCGGCGAAGGCGTAATGGTGGCTTCCAAAATGGTTGCTAAATTAGCCAAGAGACATGGCTTATCGGCGTTTAATTATTTGGAGTATCCTTCTCTTATCAAAGGTGGTCATCAGACGGGTCAGGTATGTTTTTCAAAAGAACCTATTTTTTCTCAAATACGATCTCTTGATATTTTAATAGCTTTTGGACAAGCTTCTTTTACAGAACATGCCGAAGAAATTACTGAAAAGACTTTGGTTATATATAACAGTAATGCTGGAGAACTTAATGAAGACTTAGTAAAACAATGTAAGGGTAAGATAATTAATCTTCCTCTTAATGAATTTGCTCGTAAAACAGCCAAAACAAAATTAGCTACAAACATGGTTGCTTTTGGTATTACTGTTGCAGCCTTTGGTTTTGATCAACAGGCAGCTTTATCTATGGTAGAAGAAGAGTTTTCTAGCAAAGGTGAAGAGATAGTAAAGAAGAATCATTTAGCTTTTACAGCGGGCTTTGAGGCTTTTTTAGAGCAAGAGTCCCCTATTAGCAGTTTTTCAGTAGATAGCAAAGATAATCAAGTTTTGATGACTGGAAATGAAGCTGTTGGACTTGGAGCTGTAGCAGGTGGATTACAGTACTATAGTGCTTATCCGATGACTCCAGCTTCTGCTGCTATGCATTTTTTGGCTGATCAACAAAAAAACTATCCTCTTGTTGTAAAACATGTAGAAGATGAAATTGCTGCAATTAATCAAGCCTTGGGAGCTTCTTATGCTGGTGTGAGGTCTATGACTGGTACAGCTGGTGGTGGTTTTGCTTTGATGGTTGAAGGTTTATCTTTATCTGGGGTAACTGAGTTACCAGTAGTTATTCTTTATGGACAACGACCTGGTCCAGCAACAGGCTTGCCTACCTGGACTTCTCAAGCAGATTTACAATTTGTCCTGCGAGCTGGTCATGGTGAGTTTCAAAGAATTGTATTATCTCCAGGAACAATAGAAGAACATTATTTATTTACTAAACAGGCATTTGATTTGGCAGAAAAATATCAAGTTCCAGTATTTATCATTAGTGATAAATATGCATTAGAATCTCATCAAACTTTCACTAAACCAGAAGAAACAGCTGAAGTTGGAAAATTGAGTTTTGTTGAAGAAAAAGATCTGAAAAGTGATAATAGTTTCCGCCGTTATTCACTAACTAATACTAAAGATGGGGTTTCACTTCGTTCTGTTCCTGGTCAAGAACATGGCTTATACATTAGTAATTCTTATGAACATGATGCTTTTGGCTATGCCACCGAAGATGCAACACTGACTATCAAGCAAACCGATAAAAGAGCATCCAAATATAATGGAATCTTGGAAGAAATTCCAAAACCTATTCTACTAGGTAAAAAAGATGCTGATGTTACTTTTATTTGTTGGGGCTCTACAGTGAATGTTTTGAAAGATGTTGTTTCACAGACAGATAAGGCAAATGTAATTCATCTGCCTTGTGTCTGGCCTTTTCCAGTCAAGGAATTTACTGAGTTAGCAAAGAAAGCTAAGAGTTTGGTAATGGTAGAGGGCAATGCTACTGGTCAAGCAGAGCAACTTATCCGTCAAGAAACAGGGATAACTATGAATGACAATTTACGTCGTTATGATGGCCGTCCTTTTTATGCAGAAGATATTATAGATTGGTTGGAACAATAATATGTCTAATATAACTTTGCAGAGTATTCAGTCCCCTATTGCTTCCACCTGGTGTCCAGGATGTGGAAATTTTGGGATTATTGGAGCAATGAAACAAGCTTTTGTACAACTTGGTATTCCAGAAGAAGATTTAGTTATTATTTATGGAGTTGGATGTAGCGGAAACATGGCTGATTTTAACAGAGTCTATGGTTTTCATTCTCTTCACGGCAGAGCGATTCCCAATGCGATTGGTGTTAAGCTAGCTAATCATAAACTTAAAGTTATTGTGATTGCTGGCGAAGGCGACACATACGGAGAAGGCTTAAATCATCTTTTGGCAGCGGCTCGTGGTAATCATGACATTACGGTTTTGGTACACAATAATCAGACATACAGTTTGACTACTGGTCAAAGTTCTCCAACTACTATGAAAGGGACAAATACAAAATCTACCCCTGACGGACTTGTTGAAGAACCACTTAATCCTCTGACTATGGCAATTTCTGCTCACGCCGGGTTTGTCGCCAGAGGTTATGCAGGAAATATGGCTCAGCTTATTAATTTGGTAAAAGAAGCTATTCAGCACGATGGTTTTTCTTTACTAGATGTTTTACAGCCTTGCCCTACTTTTAATAAGATAAATACTTATCAATGGTTTCAACAGAGAGTTTATGATCTAGATAAAAAAAACTATCAGCCTAGTGATAAAAAACTAGCTTGGGAAACAGCTCAGGAAGAAGAAAAGATTCCAACTGGAGTGTTTTATAAAGATATAAGTAAAGTTTCTTATCACAAACATCTATCTCAGTTAGATAAAAAGACATTGCTTGAACAACGATCAGGAGAAGTTTCTCTTAAGAAACCTCTAAAGGCTTTTGTTTAGTTGGATATAGGTTTTCTATTCTTTTGATTTTTCCGCAGCTGTTTTTACTTTTGGATCAGATCCCTTTAGATAAAATTCTCTAGATTTTTGAAGTTTTTGGAGGGCTTTCTGAGCTCTTCCACGTAAAGATTTTTCTGAGTAACGAACTTCTTTTTTTTCTTCTGATGGTAATATATTTTTTTCTGGCTTCTCTTCTCCACCTTTAAAATAAAAATCAATTAATCGCTGTGCTCTTATTTTCCATTCTTTAGCACCAAAATTGTTTGGTATCGGTTTTCTTTTTCTAGTTTCCATATTTTTTTCATAAACTTATCGATATTAGAATAATACCACTTTTATAAACTTAAGAGCAAAACAATGAAGCTAAAAAGAATGGCGGTCTTTTTACTATTTTATAGTAATAGACTCAACAGTTGCTGGAGTCACTGGCTTTGAGTTTTCACCACTAGAGCTAGCTGTTACAGGAGCTGTAGCAATAGCATCAACTGCCTCCAAACCTTTGGTAACTTTACCAAAAATTACATAGTTAGCTGGTAATGGATAATCTTGGTGCATGATAAAGAATTGGCTGCCATTAGTGTTGGCGCCGGCATTAGCCATAGCAATAGTTCCTCTGCTGTATTTTCCTTCAAACTCTTCATCAGCAAAGCGATATCCTGGTCCACCCATTCCGGTTCCTTCTGGATCTCCACCTTGGATCATGAAGCCATTAATAGCTCTATGGAAGATAGTTTCATTATAAAAACCTTCATTAGCTAGAAAAACAAAGTTATTAACTGTCTTTGGAGTTTTGTCTGCAAATAGTTCTACTACAATATCTCCTTCAGAAGTTTTGAGAGTAGCTTGATATTTTTTTGTAGCATCAATGGTCATTGCAGGTGCTTTATCATATTGTTTTTTCATGGTTTCCTTTTGTTTGTTAGTAATACTTGGTTCAGTTTGTTCATTATCTAATATAGCTGGAGCAGAAGTTGGAGCAACTACTTGCTGAGTAGTTGATTCTGTCACGGGAACAGTCTTTTTTGAAGCGGTATTTTTTTCTATGATGAGAGCCACTACTCCAAAGAGGAGTGCTCCTGTAATAACTAAAATAATTGTTTCTTTTTTCATAAAATATTTCCTTCTTGCTGGAGCATAGTATCATCTTGGTAAGTTTTTTTGCAAGGTCACTTATGATAAATATTTTTTTAGCATGATTTTATTGTTTTTTCCGACTTATGTTGTATATGACAGTTGGTATACCTAGTATCTGGAGATTGAGAAAACAGTTCTATAAATTAGAAGGAATTCATAAAGTAGATCAGCGAGCTGGTATTGCCTTGGGTCATATGAGGTCTTCAGAAGAAGTGATAGATCAAGTTAAGAAAAATGCTTTATTTTATAAGCAGCTAGAAGAAAAAAAAGAATTACAGAGAAAAAAAGATAAAATAAATTTGGAAGAAGTTAGAAGTAGATTAGCCAAAGATAATTAATTTATTACTAAATTTGCTTTTTTGTTTTTCTTGATCCATGCCATTCCGTAAGCTCCTGAAAGCATGATAAAAGCACCCATCATTTGAATAGGATTAAGAGTTTCTTTCAAAAAGATAAAAGAATAACTAAAAGTAATCAATGGAGCTAAAGTGTTAAAGATAGCAACATTGGAAAGTCTAGTAAGGTTTAGTCCACTATAAAGAGTGACAATTCTAGCAGCGAACATGAAGCCAGCTAATATTGGCCAAAATGAAAATAAATTATTAACTGAGAAATCACCCATTAAATAAGTAGTTAATCCCAGAAAAAACGTTGCAAAAAACGGTCTAGCAAAACTAGTAATAAAAGGAGATGTTTTATTATTCATGGTAATTTTTGCTAGAGAATTAGAAAATGAAGTTACAAATATAAAAATCAAAACCAGTGTTTCTCCTAATCCAAAACTCATATTCAAGCCATTTCCTTCATAACGAAAAAGTAAAAATCCTAAAAACATCGTTGTGAGAACTAGAAAAAATCTTTTTGGAAGTTTTTCTTTTAGTAAAACAACAGAGTAAAGAACTAGCGTTACAGCAGAAAATGAAGCAATGAATCCAACATTAGTTGCTGTTGTAAGTTTTAGAGCATAGAGCTTGAGACTTAGAGCAATAAACTGAGAAAGTATTGAGATAGAAAATAAAGAGATTAAAGTTTTTTTATTAAATATATCTTTTTTATCTTTAGTTTTTCTAAAATCAGAAACGGCAAAGGGTAATAGAAAGACAGAACAATAAACCATTGAGTAAAAAGCAAAACCAATAGGGGTTGAAACTTCCTGTAAACCTTGTTTTTGAATGCCTGTATATAGTCCATGAGCGAAAACACTAGTTAGTAATAAAAGATATGCTAGATATTTTTTAATATATCTATTTATCATTTAAATAAAAGTTAAGGCTGTACCCATTTTATTAGCTCTACCAGTTCTGCCGATACGGTGGATATAATCTTCGTATGAGCTTGGTAGGTCATAGTTAATAACGTGAGTGACATCATCAATATCTAGTCCACGGGCAATAACATCTGTAGCAATTAAAGCTTGGACTTTATCTTCTCTAAATTGTCTTAGAGCTCTTTGTCTTTGGCCTTGTGATTTATTTCCATGAATAGCATTAACTTTGAAACCTCTGCTTTGTAGATCTTTAGACACTCTTTCAGCTCCTCTTTTGGTACGACCAAAAACTAGGACTTTACTGAAACCATCTGAGATTAATAAATCATGCAAGACATCTATCTTTGCACGACCTTTAATTTTTACGATTTCTTGGTGAACGTTGTCTGTAGTATCTTTAGTTTTTACAGAAATAGAGACAGGGTTTTTAAGAAAACCTTGCATAATTTCTCTTACTCTATCAGTCATTGTGGCTGAGAAAAAGAGAGATTGTCTATCTGCTGGTAAAGCTTCGATAATTGCTCTAATTTCATGAACAAATCCCATGTCTAACATTCTGTCTACCTCATCTAAAACGATATTAGTAAATTCTGAGAATCTAATTTTGCGTCTTTGATTAAGATCTTTAATTCTTCCAGGGGTACCAATCACAAAGTCTTGACCTCTTCTTAGAGATTCAATTTGACGATGAATAGAAGCACCTCCAATACATAATGTAGAGAAGATTCTTAAGTTTCCTGAAAAAGATTTTAATTCATCTCTAACTTGGAGAGCTAGCTCACGAGTTGGAACAATAATTAAAGTTTTTTGATTATCATTATTAAGAGTTTTGTCTAACAATGGAATTAAAAAGGCAGCTGTTTTACCAGTTCCTGTATTTGCAACACCAACAACATCTCTGCCATCTATGATGTGAGGAATGATTTGATCTTGAATAGGAGTTGGGGTTTGATAGCCTCTATAAGCAATATTGCTTTTTAATTTATCAGAAACGTTAAAATCAGAAAATTGATTAGTTGCCTGATATTCTTCTTGAACAACTTTTTCAGCTTGAGATTTTTTATTAAGAGTAGATTGAATAATAACTGGAGTTGGATCAAAGATTGCTTGTCTCATTCCACCCCTACCTCTTCTACCACCACCCTGGCTACGTCTTTTGTATCCGCCAGAGAAACCTCGATTGGAGTTTCTGGATTGACCACCAGAGAAACCTCGATTGGAGTTTCTGGATTGACCGCCAGAATCGTTACCACGATTATTAGAATTATAAGATGAACGTCTTTTTGAATTACGCATAGTAGTTTCTTTCTTTAAATAAATAAATCGGTTAAAGACAAGAAACAAATAAAATTAAGGGATATATTTTCTTAAAATCAAGATGCGTGCTTAAACCCGGTTGAATGATAACTAATCAGTCAACGAAAAAGAGATCATAACATAAATCAATGCGAGTGTCAAACTATAGGATATATTTAATATTTGAATAGACTACTTATGTATTTATGCATAGCGATGTTTTATACTTTTATATATGGAAATCAATCCTTATCTTTCTGTTTCTCAAATGAAATTCTCAACTGAGATGAGTAGTTCTACAGAGCTACTTGGTACTGATTTAAAAGAACTGATGGCTGAAGTCAGAGAAATAATAATTTCTGTCTTAAAAAAAACTGAGTTTGTTAATAATGCCCTAGAAAAAATTGGACTTCTAGATATTAAAACAATAGATGAAGAAATAATAGATCTTTTTTGGGGAAGATGCACCACTTTCTCTGGTGATTTAAAAAGAGCCCTGAGGACGGCCGGCTTAAGCGTTAATACTAGGGAGAATCCGAGTGGGAGCCATACTTTTTTGGCTATAGGAAGAGGTGAGAAAACGATTATCATAGATCCTACAATGCCTCAAATAATTAAAGGTTTTAAAGGCATAGCAGTGCTTTCATGGTCTCAATTAGAGTCATTGGTTTTAGATAAGAGCAATAAGCTATCTTGGTCAAATGCTGTTGATAGAAAAAGCTCATTAGAGTCAATTTGGGGGAGAAGATCCGGAAGAAATTCTGGTTTAAAACATTAAAGTTAATTTATAGTTTGTAAAAATAAGGATAATATTTAGGCTTGGTCAATAATAATATATGTTTTTTTATCTTCTTCTTCTTTAACAAAAATATTTCCTGCTGTTAAATCTGAAAATTCTATTCCAAGATTTCTTGCTTGTTCGAGGACAATTCTTAAATCTGGATGCAATTTACTTGCTTTTTGTAAATCAATACTAAGTAGGTTTGGTTCTTCAACCAATTTCATAAATAAAGCTTGTCGATGTTGTCCGGTAGCAGTTTTCCAACTAGCAAATCCATAATAAGCAGGTACTTCCAATCTTAGTTCTTCTTCAGCTTGAATTTCTTCTCCAAGTTTTTTCATGCCTATAACTTCTAATAGCCTTTTATTTCTTCTCCACTTGGTATCGGTTTTTCCTTTATTTGTAGTGGCTCTTGCCCAGATAAAAATCTAAGCTAGCCTTTCTTTTTTTGTTTACTTTGTAACTTAATATGTTTATTTAGCATCAATTTTAGTTTTTTTTCTAAGTTTTTCTTATCTCTATTATACCGCCATTCACACTCTTTAA
>JABHWM010000017.1 GCA_018657765.1 Minisyncoccota bacterium
AATTTAGCTAGACTTTCTAAGAGGTGGTATTGATGAAATCAAAATATTTAATATTCTTAATAATCTTAATGGGTTTGTTTCTTATTGTGTCTTGTGCAAAGGATGTTCCTGTAGAAGAAGATGAAATTTTAGATGAAGAAACTGAAGAGGAAGTAGAATGGGAACCGGAGGTTGAGGAACCAATAGTAGAGCTTATTTCTGGAGATAGTCAAATAGTTTATGATTTTCCTGCAAACATAGAGCCCTTAAGTCTCTATACCACAAATGTAGAACTTGAACAAGGGGATTGGATACAAATAGCCACAGTAGTATTTAATGACCAAAGTGATGCAGCAGAATACACATTAACAACAAAAACAATAGATACTGGAAGTGGAAATGATATAGACTGTTATATAGCAGATTCAGCAGATATAACTGATACATTTAATTTAAACTCTGGTGCAAAAGAAGAAGAAGTGATTATTATCCAGGACACAGGAAATACAAATCTAGGCCTATATGTTTGTGCTGTAGAACTTTATAGAGATAATGAGCAAATAGAAGATCAGACAATAGCAATAGAAATCGTTTAATTTTTTTCTTTTTTTATTAAAAAAAAACACAAAAATAATCATTGGAATTGTTCTAGTAATAATTATTTTGTTAAGTTTAATTTTTTGTAGTAGGAAGCAGATCAGTAGAAGCACCTTCAGAAGCTAGTAATGGTTTGTTAATAAAAAGTATAAAAAAATAAAATTATTTTTTCTTTTTCTTAACTTTTTTCTTTGGAGCTCTCTTTTTTACTGTTTTTTTAGCTACTTTTTTCTTTACTTTATTCTTAACTTTCTTAACTGCTTTTTTAACTCTTTTCTTTACTCTCTTTACTTTTTTCTCTTTTCTAATCTCTGTTTCTAGTTTCTTTAGTTCTCTTTCTAGGGCTGCAATGCTTTTTTTAGAAAGTGCGATAGCTTCTTTGCTAGTTTTTTTACCTTTAGCTTTTACCCTAGACTTAGTTTTCTTTGCTAAGAGTTTAAGCTTTGCTTTTGCTTTCTTTTCATTAACCTCTCCCTTTTTTACTAGCTTTTTCCCTTTCTTCTCTACTTTTTCTTTTGCTGTAACTCCTAGTCCAAGTCCAGCCAAGCCAAGTTTTCTCAATAATTTCCTCATCTAATACTCACCTCCTTTTTTATCCCAGAGTATTGATATCCCTAAAAATAAGGATATGATGACAATGATTACTAATAGTAATAATGCTAAATATGGAACACCTAGTATTGTTGGTTGTACTCCGGCCATAACAATTAATGCAAATCCAATAATTAAAGCACCAATTATGAATCCAAATGTTAGTCTGTTACTTGAAGTTCCGATCTCATGTGTAAGCTCTCTTACGTCTCGGTTATCAATGTCAACATTAACTTTGGTTCCACCTTTAATAAGGCGCATAATACTTCTTAAATCTTCCGGAAATTTCTTTACTGATCTTGTAAAGCCCCAGGCATTTCTCTTTATTTCTTTTGAAAGATTCTTTATACTTTTTCTTTTTTCTTTTAACTCTTCAACTTTTGGAGTACAAAGTGTTACAAAATTTGATTCAGGATATACCTTTCTTGAGAAGCCCTCTGCAGTCGCTAAAGCTTTTAAAATTAAGACAAAACTAGTGGGGAATTGCATGTGGTATTTTCTAGCTAAAGAGAAAACATCTGCAAGAAATTCCTTCATGTTTATTGATTTTAATTGTGCACCATGATAATTACCTAATCTTTCGAATAGATCTTCTTTAAACTGTTGTTCATTTATCTCTACATCAACAATACCAATATCAATAAAGCTTCTAGCTAAAAGATCTAAATCACCATGTACTAAACCTATCAACATGTCTTCAATAGGTTCTAACATTGTTGAAGATACTCTTCCTACGATTCCAAAATCTAAGAAAGCTATACTTTTATTTTTTGTTATGAAAATATTTCCAGGGTGTGGATCAGCGTGGAATATATGATAATCAAAAACTTGAGTTATTAGGTGTTGTGCAAAAGTAGTTGCTATTTTTTTTCTTTCAGATTTAGTTAATTTTACTTCATTTATTCTTTTTCCATGAATATATGACATGGTTAAGACTTTAGAAGTGGTGTGTTCCCAGTCTACTTTTGGAATTTCTACTTTTAGATCATTTTTTTTATTTCTCTGGTAGACAAGTTCGATGTTTTTTGCTTCATTTTTGTAATCAAGCTCTTTTTTTGTATAATCTTCAAATACTTTTGCTATACCTGGAAGATTAAATGATTTTACCTCTTTAATGTGCTTGTTTGTTAATTTAGCTAGATAGTGTATTATTTCTATATCTGTTTCAAATATCTTTTGTGCATTAGGTCTTTGTATTTTAACTGCAACTAATTCTCCAGAGTGTAGTTTTGCTTTGTGTACTTGACCTACTGATGCTGCTGCAATGGGTGTTTTATCAAATTCTGCAAATATTTTATTAATTGGCTTTCCTAGATCAAATTCTATTATCTCTTTTACTTTGGTGTAAGGAAATGGTTTTACTTCATCTTGAAGTTTTGAGAATTCATCACAGTATTTTTGAGGTAGTAGATCTGATCTTAATGAAAGAAGTTGTCCTAGTTTTATTAGACCTCCTCCCGCTTCTTCCATAACTCTTCTTAATCTTGAAGGAAGGGAAGTTACTGGTTTTTTGAATTCAGATGGTTTTATCTTATGTTTTACATCTAAGTGAGACTTTAAATTTAATTTATCAATGATATATCCTAATTCTTCTTTGAATAGAAGGTTGACTATCTGTTTTAGTCTATTAAATCCCTTAATGGCACGAAACACTCCCATTTATTTATTTAATAGCGTGAATAGTTTATAAATTTATTTATTAGAATAAAGGAGCTAAAGGAAGATAATATCTTATTACGAATAAGAAAATACCAATTCCTAAAGTTATGAAGTAAACTAATTTATTCCATTTTAATATTTTCTTTCCATCTAAAAGCCAGACAGGTATTAAGTTAAATAAACCCAACCAAACATTTACTAAAACTCCAAATGAAATTATTCTTGCTATGAATCCTTCTGTGAAAATAAATGCTAAGCCAATGAAAAGTATTGCTAAGACTAAATTTGTTGCTGGACCTGCTAAAGATATTTTTCCATTTCTTTCTTTTCCAACATGACCTGCAATCATTACTGCCCCAGGTGCTGCAAATACTACACCTAGGAAAGAGGTTAGTACTGCTACTAGAAGCATAAAATTATCTGCCCTAAATTCTGCAAAACAACCATATCTCTGAGCTACAATTTTATGACCCATCTCATGTAATAGAAAACCAACTCCTACTGTAACTGCAGAGAGGATTACATTTGCTATAAAGAAGGTACCAAGAACTCCACCAGAAAGAACAATTGCAAATGCTATTGAGATAATTAACCAAGCCTTTGCTAGGTCTCTTAATTCTATCTTAGAGAACTTAATTTTGATCATTTTTTAGAGATTGGGCATTTTCCTTTATAAAAGGTTAGGTTTTTGTTGCGATAAAATAGGACAAATAGTAGAAATTGTTTAATCGTGTGTGTAAATAAATTCCATTTTTTCTTTGTTGTCTAACCTTGCAAAGAATTTTCTTTGGAACTGAATAATATCTCCTTGTTTTAATTTTTCAACTCCAGAGTCAGCTTTTCCTTTTATCCACTTGCCATTGTCCATAAGAACTTTGACATCAACTGCTTCTTTTACTGGAATCCAATCTATGATTTTTGCTTTTAGTTTAGGATCA